>JAIFMD010000172.1 GCA_020048755.1 Spirochaetota bacterium | reverse complement strand
AGGTTGCCGCCCGTCGTCTTGAACAGGTAGTTGACGGCCATCTTGTTCATGTCCATCGGCATCTTGCCCTTGAGCTCGGTTCCGACAGGCGCGGTTATCTGCGCTGTCCGGTCGAAGGATTCGAGCACGACGATCTCTATGTCCTTGACCTTGACCGTGTCGCCGGGCTTGACGGTGATGCAGCGGTCGGCCGGAACGCCCCAGGAAGTCCAGAGCTTGACGCAGGCCTCGGGGCCGATGAAGGGCACGGTCGCCGGGCAGTTCTTCATGACCGCGGCCGCGACATTGACGTCGATGTGGTCGTTGTGGTCATGCGTCGCAATGATGGCGTCGACATTGTCGATGGCGAACGGATCGAGGACGAACACCGAGTTGCGCAGGTTGAGCTGGAGTTTCTGGGCTCCGACCATGCGCTGCATCTGATGCCCGGCGGTCATGCTGGGGTTCTTCATGGTGCGCTTGCCGGTGCCAACCCAGAGGTCCACGGAAATATTCGTGCCGCCAGCCGACTTGAGCCAGATGCCCGTGCATCCGAGCCACCACATGGCGAACGAACCGGGAGCGACCTGCTCGCGGGCAATTTCTTCGTTGAGCCAGGTTCCCCATTCAGGGAAGGTCGAGAGAATCCATGATTCGCGGGTAATTGAATCGATCTTTGCCATGTCTACGCTCCTTGTATGGTGGCGGCCAGATAGCCGCCTTCTGTCATTTTAGCCAAAAGCCAATCCCGGGCACGGGCGATCTCCGCATAGGGATCGTCAGTCTTCCCGGTCCACATTTCCACGAGGAAGGGGCCGCGGTACCTGAGCCGGGCCAGGGTCCTGAACGCTGCAGAAAAATCTACGCAGCCGTCGCCGAAGGGCACTTCCTTGAATTTTCCCGGGAATCCCGGTGCTACGGCGATGGTGTCCTTGAGGTGCATGGCGACGATATGCTCCAGCCCCAGTTCCAGCTCTCCTGCCACGTCCGCACCCCAGGCCGAGAGGTTTCCGAGATCTGGATAGACTGAAAACCAGGGGGACGGCATGGAAGCCCGAAGGTTGAGGAACTTGACGATGGAACACTGCAGGGGGTGGTCCATGATCTCCATCGCGAGCATCACGTTTTCACGCGCGGCCAGTTCCAGCCCGCGGCGGAGGCCATCCTTGAAGTACACGACCGTGTCCTCGCCACCCTGTTCGTAGTACACGTCATAGCCGGCAAGCTGTATCGTACGGATGCCCAGGTCGACGGCAAGGTGTATCGCATCGCGCATTATCTCGTCCGCACGCTGCCGCACTGCCGGGTCGCGGCTACCGAGGGGAAAGCGCCGGTGTCCGGAGAGGCACATCGACGGCACGCTGACACCGGAGTCGGCAACCGCCTCCCTGAAGGCCTTGCGCTCGGACGTGCTCCATCGGAGGCGGGCAAGGCGCTCGTCGGTCTCGTCGACAGACATCTCGACGAAGTCGAAGCCAAGCCGTCTGGCCGCTGCGAGGCGGCCGGGCCAGTCGAGGTCCGGGGGCAGGGCTTTCTCGTAGATACCAAGCTTGATGTCAGCGCGCGTCAACGCATTCATGCCTGGGATCCCGGTTTCCTGGCCCTGAGCAGGCCTCCAAACTTGAAGCCGTCAATCGAGCCCTGGTTGAATATCAGCGCAACGATGATCACGACGCCCGTTACGATCGGGTGGAATGGCGCCGGTATGTTGAGCAGGTTGAGGCCATTGATTATGAAAGCGACCATTATGGCGCCGATGATGGCGCCGACCACGGAGCCCTTGCCGCCTACCGCGCTCGTGCCGCCGATGACGAGGGCGGTCATCACCTCGAGTTCGACGCCGGAGGCCGCCGCGGCAAACACCTGCTGGGTCAGCGAGGCAAAGACGACGCCACCGACTGCGGAGGTCGCCCCGGACAGCGTGTAGGAAATCAGCCTGACCCTGTCGGGGTCGACGCCGGACAGCTTCGCCGCGACCTCGTTGGAACCAACCGCCATTACCTGCCGCCCGAAGGCCGTGCGGCGCAGGAGGAACTGGCTGATCGTGGCGAGCACGACCATTATGTAAATCGGGTTGGGCAGGCCGAGAAAGCGCCCCGTGCTTATCTGGATGAAGGGCTTTGGCTCGAGGATGGCGAGCATGGCGCCCTGGGAGACGACGAGCGCGACACCGTAGAGGTAGGTCTTGGCGGCCATCGTCACCACGAAGGCTGGAACCCTGATCTTGGCCACGATGAAACCATTAAAAAGGCCGATCAAAGCGCCGACGACGATCGTCATCATGATGGCCGGTATCCAGTGTATGCCGAACTTGTTCATCAGCATGTCGACGATAATGCCGGTCAGCGCGACGACTGCACCGAGTGACAGGTCGATGCCGCCGGTGATACGCGGGTAGATGGCACCCGAGGACAGTATGCCGATGATGCATATCGACCAGATGACGTTGGACAAATTATCAAGTGTCAGGAACCTCGGCGAGAGTATGGTGAGCACGGCCATCAGGGGCAGGAGTACCAGAAGGAGCCGGATCTCGGTAGGGAGGGGTTTCTTATACATTATCGTCCTCCAGAATGCCTGAAGCGGCGCGCAGTATCTTTTCGCCGGTGAGTGTGCATTCTTTGTATTCCTTGAAGAATTTTCCTTGTCTGAGCACGAGCACCCGGTCTGAAAGCCGTGTTAGCTCCGGGAGGTCAGAAGAAACGAGCACGACCGAGACGCCACTTGAAGCGAGCTTCCTGATGTGGTCGTATATTTCTTCCTTGGCACCGATGTCGATGCCGACCGTAGGCTCGTCTATGAAAATGAGCTTGAGATCGCGTACGAGCCACTTGGCCAGGACAACCTTTTGCTGGTTGCCACCTGAAAGGTTGCCGACGAACTGTTCTGGCCGGGGTGGCTTGACGTTGAGGAGTTCAATACCCTGGACAGACCGCCTGTCTTCCTCCCGGATCTTGACGATGCCGCGGGGCGCAATGTGATCCAGGCTCGCGATGCCTATGTTGCGCGTTATGGACTGGGTGGCAAGGATACCCTGGAGTCTGCGTTCTTCCGGTATGAATCCAATGCCATGCGTTATCGATGCTCGGACCGAGGGCGTCCAGGGTTTGCCGAGATACCGGATGGTACCGGTATCGAAGGAGTCGATACCATAGAGCGCCCTGACGAGTTCCGTGCGCCCGGAACCCACGAGCCCGCCGATGCCGAGGATCTCGCCCTCGTGCAGGTCAAAGGACAGGTCCTGGAACTTGCCTACAGACGTGAGTCCCCGTACCTCGAGTACGACGGGGCCATCCTTGCAGGCAAGCTGGTGCTGTACCGCGGTCTCGTCGAGCTTGTGGCCAATCATGAGCCTGATGATCTCGGCCGGGCTTATGTCCTCTTTATCAAGCACCTTGACGAGCTTGCCGTCCCGCAGCACGGTCACCCGGTCGGAGAGGGCGTAGACCTCCTCCATGCGGTGTGAGATGTACAGGACGCTGATGCCCTCTGCCTTGAGCGTGGCGATGATGCGGAAGAGCAGCTCGACCTCGGTCTTGGTCAGCGAGGAGGTGGGCTCGTCCATGATCATGATGCTCGCCTTGCCGGAGAGGGCCTTGAGGATCTCGACGAGCTGGCGCCCGGCGATGCTGATCGTATCTATCAGATCGGTAGGCTTCAGCGGAAAATCGTAGCGGGCTATCAGCTCGGCCGCCATCGCGTTCATCCGTTTGCCGTCTATCAGTCCAAGCCCTTTAAGGAGTGGCTCCTTGCCCAGGAAGATGTTCTGCGCAACGGTCATGCCCGGTATAAGGCTGAGCTCCTGGTATATGACCGCGATGCCCAGTTCCTCGGCGTCGCGCCGCGCATGCTGGATCGGAACGACTTTGCCTTCATAGATTATATCGCCAGAATCACGGAGCGTAGCTCCGGTAACTATCTTGATCAGGGTGGACTTGCCTGCCCCGTTCTCGCCAACGAGGGCATGGACCTCGCCGGGCCGGACCGAGAAGTCGACGGCGTCGAGGACGACGTGTCCCGAGTACGACTTGGTGACCGAGCGGCACTCGAGGAGGTTACCGCTGTTCTTCGCGTTCGCATCGATTGATGATGACATGGCTTCCTCCTTACACTGCTTGGACGGCGGCGGCTGCTGCCGCGGCTTCGGCTTCGAGCCTGCGGAGCTTCGCTTTGGCCGCGCGCCGTTCGGAAGCGCGTTTCTGCCAGACATCGACGATGACCGTGATGACGATGATGCCGCCGATCGCGATCGGCTGGATCCATGGTGAAATTCCAGTCTTGAGGATTCCGTTCTTGATCAGTGCCAGGAAGAGTGCACCGAGCATTGTTCCCCACACATCACCAGTGCCTCCGGAGAAGGCGGTGCCGCCTATGACGACCGAGGCTATTACGTCCATCTCGGAACCGATCCCGAGTTCCGGCATCGCAGTCATCATCCGGGAGGATATGAACACCGCGGCGATGGACGCGCAGACGCCCGAGAACATATAGACGCCTATTGTGGTCCGGTCGGTGTCGATACCCGACAGTTTTGCAGCCGTCGGGTTGGCGCCGGTTGCGTAGATGTTCGTACCTGTCCTCGTGTGCCGCAGGAATACCTGGGCGCCCACGCCAAGGAGTATGAAGGCAAACGTCGTCCGGTAGATTCCAAAGGCTCCCTGTGAGCCAAACCAGAGATAGCCTTCGTTCTGGATGTAGACATTCTGCACGAAGCCCGCCGAATCCTTGACGGCTATGACCAGCGCAAGCCCCATCAGGATGCTGCGTGTTGCCAGGGTAACGATGAACTCAGGCAACTTGTGCCTGGTGATGAACCAACCGTTGATGAAACCTGTGGTTGCCCCTACAAGCAGGGAGATCGCGGCGAGCATCGGTACCGGCACCTTGGTGTAATGGAGGAAGTTGATGCAGACCATCGAGGTGACGGCGACCACACCGCCTATCGACATGTCGATGCCGGCGGTGATCATCACGAATGTGAAGCCGACAGCGATGATTCCGGTCTGCGCTGCTTCCTGGAGCAGCTTCAGGAGGTTGCCCGAAGTCAGGAATACGGGATTGATGACCGTTATGAGCGCGGCCACGACGACCATGAGTCCGATGAGCACCAGCCTTCTGACGACATGATGGGGCATTTGAACCTCCGTGTGCGGGAATGGCGTTCACGGCCGGCCGGGCCTCGTGCCCGGCCGGTGTGGTCGCCAGTGCGGTTTTCTGGACTACCAGCGATCCTCGGCCTTGATCTGCTTGACGGTCTCTGGAGTAGCGGCGAAGGGCGGGATCTGGATGACCTTGGTTTCCTTGTCCTTCGAGGGACCGAGCTTCTTGGTCATGATGTCCATCGCCATCTGGGCGATCATGGTACCCTGATCGAACGAGTTGTTGTACGCGGTTCCGGCGAGCTTGCCCTGCTCGATGAGGGCGAGGGTTGACTTCTGGCCGTTGGCGCCCCAGATCTTGATCTGTGCAAGGCGGCCAGCAGACTCGGCGGCTATCATCGCGCCTTCGGCCATGTTGTCGTTGACGGCGAAGACGCCATCGAGCTGCTTGTTGGCCTGGAGGAAGCTGTTCATGATCGTTATGGCGATTTCCTTTTTCCAGCCCTCGGCGCTCTGGGCTCCGACGATCTTGATGTTGGGATATAGTTCTGCGATTGCCTGGCGGAAGCCCTTCTCGCGGTTGACGCCGAGGATGGCTCCGGGGGGTGACTGGATGATCACCACGTTGCCCTTGCCGCCGAGCTGCTTGCCCAGCTCCTTGCCTACCGCATAGCCGGCAGAGATATCGGCCATCTGCACGCTGGCGGTGTGCTTCTGGATGGTGGCGAGGTTGACCGTAATGACGGGAATACCCTTGGCTTCAGCAGCTTTTACCGACGCGGAGAGGGCTGCAGCGTCCATGGCCTGGAGCACGATGAAATCGTACTTCTGGTTGATCACGTCGTCCATGTAGGATACCTGAAGCTCGGCCTTGAGCTGGGCGTCGAAAGACTGCACCTTGACGTTGGGAAACTTGCGGAACTCGCGCATCATCCCTTCAAGCCAGGCGTTGGTGTTGGGCTGGCCGATGCTCTGGGGAATGTAGGCGACCTTGTAGGTCGGCGCCTGCGCCACCACGGAGAAGACCGCGAGGGTCACGAGAAAAAGAGCCAGCAGTTTTGACTTAGCCATGATAGTCCTCCAGAATCACTTCACTTCTCCGCGTCAAACAACGCGGCTTCTCATGGATCGCATTAAAGCACGTGCATACCCGCTCACTGCGATCATCATGATCACTACTGCTTGCCTTATACACCCTGTTCTGGATTCTGGCAACAAAAAACGATTCAGATAGATCATTTTGATCACATTGCTATCGAATTCAGGCATCCAAACATAGAATATGTTTAATATTTTGCTGCATATATATCACAATGATGCTTTTGTAGTTTTAAAACGATCATTTGTTCTTTTTGTTGCACGACAGGATTTTCCGTTGTACTATCCAGCTGGTTTCATATCCAGCATGAAGGAGTTCCCGTGAAAAACCGCTGCATCATTACCGTGGACATTGGTACGAGCAGCCTCAGAGCGGTCCTCTTCAATGAAGGCGGAGCCATACTCCATGTCGAGCAGCGCGACAATCCGCCAGGCTACCTCGATGGAGGACGCGTCGAGCAGAACGCCGACACCTGGAGGACTCACCTGGCCGGGACTCTAGCACGATGTGCCGACCAGGCCCGGACCCGGAACCTCGTTCCTGCCGCCCTCGGACTCACGGCCCAGCGTTCTTCCATAATTCCGGTAGATTCCACAGGCCGTGCCCTGCACCCGGCGATCATGTGGCAGGACACCCGTACCGAGGGCCTCTGCAAGCGGATGGAAGCCGACCAGAGCGAAGTATTCAGCAGGAGCGGCCTGCGCATCTATCCAGTCTTCTCCGCGATCAAGATGCGCTGGCTCAAGGA
>JAIFMD010000085.1 GCA_020048755.1 Spirochaetota bacterium | reverse complement strand
ACTGCCTCTTCGGTCCTCGATGCCAGCATATTCTGCATAATCCCGAGCTCGACCTGCATGATCGTTTCTTTGGACCATGTCCGTTCGATCATTTTTTCGGTCTGCTTGTCCATCATAACCTCCTCGGTGGATGAATCATATTACCAATAGACTGAGAGAGATATTCCTTGAGAAATCATAGAGCACCCATGAAAAGTGTCAAGCGTTTTTCGTCTTCAGGCCACCACTTGATCACTTATTATTGCCATATGCGGACAAGAAGCTAGCTCCGAACATCGAATACTCGTCGGAATTTGAAATATTCTTGGTTTCGCTTTCAAGTTTGAACATTTTCCGGAAGTAGGTATCAATATATGTCCTGCGGCGGCTGATGTTTTCGACGAGGCTGTCGGCAAGTCCATCGGGGTCTTCTGCGTAGCCGTCGACGAGTCGCCTCGCTAGCTTTCTGAGTTCCCCCGCAGGGATGGACATCATCGACTTGAGCCGTGAATCGAAGGTCTCGATGGATAAGCCGTCGAAATTATCGGGTCGGAGCAGCGTGAGGAATCGGGTTTTTTCGCCTCTGACCCAGCCGAATTTCCCTTCGATTCCAGTAATTTTCATTGATGTTGCCTCGAAATCCGCCTTGTCGAAATCGATGGCGACGACAAACGGCTCTTCTTTGCTGTTCCGGATGACGAGGTAGTTGTTGGGATTCCTGTCCTCATCAAAGTACAGCCAGCGATTGACGAGGTCGGCGCGGAGCCAGTCAATGAATGGATGTTCCAGGTAATTGTACGAGGATATCTGGATGGCATTCTTGACGACCTTGACCGCGCGGTAATCCTTGCCGGCTATGGTGCAGACTGTGGTAGGTGCAGAAAGAGTCCCCATCCAGTGGTCAAGGAGGAAGGCAAGCGTGCAGATGCGGTGGTAGAGGGTTTCTGAACGGTCAACCGTGGGTTTCAGTATCCAGGGATCGCCATCCGCATCCACGGCACCTACATAGCCTTTGACCGCGGCATTGAATGGTATATCCGGTTGTTTTTCGGCGATCTTGATCGAGAGGCCATCCATCTTCGTCAGAGCCGCATCGGTTTCAAGATCGAGGTAGAAGCTGCGGATGATCGACTCGTCCTGTATGACTTTGGCGAGCAGATCCCTGTCAATCATAACTATATGCCTCCGTATACACATCGACAGCCATTTTTACGACCAGTTTGCCGTCCGCCTTGGTTATGTACGGAGCCCTGCTTCCTGACCCTGAATACAGTATATGATGGCCGGTAATGCCGATTACGTTCATCCACACTCCGGTTTTATTGCCGTCATTCCAGAGTGGATTATGGCCGACGATGAACTGAGTATCCTTGGGCATACCGAGAAGGTCAAGCACGAGCCTGACATCCTTTTCTCCGTATTCCTTGGGGCTTGGATTGCCATGGTATTCGTTGACCCTGTTCCACTGGAGTTGATGGTACTTTTCAGGATAGTTCCGGATGTTTATCAGTTCTTCCCTGACAAGACCCCCGCGGGGAGGCCCTGCGTGCGTCATGACGAAGCCTTCGCCTATGATGAATACGGGCAATGACTCGAAGAAGCGACCGACTGCAAGGGCAAATTCAGCACCGTGGGACACTTCCATCGCATCCCTGAATTCAACGCCCTGCGCTATGCCGCTCTTCCTGAGCCTGACATCAAACGTATCGTGATTGCCCCGTATGTAGTAGACATTATGTGGAAAATCCACGATGAGCCGCAGTATGTAATCGAGGATTGCTATGGATCCGTCGGTTTCGCGCATGTGGCCGGTGCGGTCGTCATGCACCGAGTCGCCTATGAATAACAGCGCGGCCTTCCCGGCTTTCACGTCCTTCATGTTGTCGTCATGGGCGATTATGGCTTTAAGGTTGTCCAGATTGGCGTGAAGATCACCTATGATGATGGGGCGCACGTTTTTGGGCAACTCGATGAGTCCGCCGGGGTTGCCTTCATCGTCCTTGAGCCGACCGGGCCAGCGCCCGGCTATCTCTATGGCGCTCTCGACGAGCGCAGTGCCTTCAAGCGGCTCTTTTCTTCCGTTTGAAGATGTGGCAACAGGGCGCCCGCTCGTGTCATCGTCAAATTTTTTTGACTTCGTCAATGCTGCCTCCCCGTGCCTTTTCCAGAGTTGTTCCAGTATATCATGTACGGGATGACTCTGTCCTGCATGTTGCGCCTATTTTAATATTCCGTTTCCATTAAAACCCTCTGGTATCTACTTTGTCGGGCGGGGGGCGGTTTTTCTCTTGCGCTTGCGGCGTTCTTCAACGAGTCCGGCAAAATCGTTCTCCGGAGATACGTCTGACCGGTTCGGGAGTTTTACGAGGAGCGGTTCCGGTATGGCGTCATTGAGGTTGCGGGTGCTGTCAAAATAGGCGAATCTGACACTGAAGGCATGTTTGGCCAGAATATTCTTTTCTGGCTCGCCGTAGTAGCGGCCCAGATTGGTTATCCTGTCCAGTATTTCAAGTATCAACTTGTTCTGTGGGTGCGACTGATCCTTGTCCTTGATGAGGAACTTTCCGAGCGCGTTGAGGTCCATGATGCCGAGGGTATGAATTTTGTAGCCATCATCAGGATCAAAAAACGCGTTCTGGATGATTCCGAGTACTGCTTCAAGGACGTTTCCGTGCAATTCGTCAGGATGCCTCGACATGAGGACGGCAAAAGCCGTTTCAATGAGTTCCGAATCGGGCCGAATCGTGGAGAACAGCAACTTGGGTTCACGATCGTGGACCAGTTCCTCGACAACCCAGGGGTTGTTGGTTATGAGCATCCGCAGGAACAGCCGGTAATTCTCGGTGGTAACGCCGGAACGGTTGAGGAGTCGGGCGAAGGCAACCGAACATTCAACCTGGGTGTCGGTCAGACAGGTGAACAGCGCCTCGCGTATGGAGTACGCGTGATCGCGGATGAGTTTCTTGTCGTTGTCTGAAATTGCTCCACCCGTCTTCTGGGCCATGCCCTCTGGCTCCCTTCATGTTGCCATCCACTGTCCTCGATGTCTTGATCATCATGAGTGAGTAGCTGGCTACACTATATGTTCGGTATATCGGCTCGATTCGTTGAGGCCATAATCGTGCATAGTGCATGCTGACCCTCTGGTATACCAATTCCCTGATTTTCGTAAGGGGAGTTTTTTTCCGTGCCTGCTCTGCATATCCATTGCATAAATATGCATATACCTGTTAGTTTCTCCCTGTGAAAACACTAGATCAAGCCGCCAGAGGCGCGGCTGCTGCCAAGGCGATGCTGTCGACAACAAGGGCCATCAAAGATGCCGCGCTCACGCTCGTGGCCGCGCGCCTGCGCGAAAATTCAGCCACCATATTCGCGGCCAACGAGGAAGACCTCGGGGCGGCGCGCGCGGCCGGGCTGCCGGCCCCCATACTGGCCCGGCTTGGCTACGGAGACAAGAAGCTGGCAGAGTCCGTTGCCATGCTCGGCGCGCTCGCGGCTTTGCCCGATCCCGCTGGCCGCGTGCTTGAAGCGCGTCGCCTGGATACCGGACTGGTGCTCCGCAGGGTGTCGTGCCCGATAGGCCTTGTAGCACTTATCTTCGAGAGCCGGCCGGACGCGCTCGTGCAGATGGCCGGCCTTGCGGCCAAGAGCGGTAACGCCATCATCGTAAAGGGTGGCCGCGAGGCCGAACTTACCAACCGCGCGCTTGCGTCCATCGTCGCGAGTGCCGGCATCGAGGCCGGCCTGCCGGATGGCTGGCTCGGGCAGATCGAGACACGGAGCGAGGTGGCCGAACTTCTGGCGCTTGACCAGTATGTGGACCTGGTCATCCCGCGTGGTTCCAACGAGTTTGTCAGGCACATCATGGATACCAGCCGTGTTCCGGTCCTCGGACATGCGGACGGCGTGTGCCACGTGTATGTGCATGGCGACGCTGACCTTGATATGGCCGTGCGGATAGCCGTGGACAGCAAGGCCCAGTATCCGGTGGCGTGCAATGCGGCGGAGGTCCTGCTCGTCGACGCAGCAATTGCAGACCGGGCTTTGCCGCGGCTCGCTGCAGCCCTCGGGCTGGCCGGAGTCGCACTCGAGTTCTGCCCGCGAAGCTACACGGTGGCTGGTCCGGGGGCTGGCCGCGCGCTCAAGACCGACGAAGACTGGTCGGTGGAGTACCTGGACTACAGGATGGCCGTCCGGGTCGTCGATTCGCTGGACGACGCGATCGCCCACATCAACCGCTACGGTTCAGGCCACACCGACGCGATCGTCTGCGCCTCCGATGGTGTGGCGAGGCGCTTCATGGACGAGGTGGATTCGGCCTCGGTGTTCCACAATGCCAGCACGCGCTTTGCCGACGGCTACCGCTACGGCCTCGGTGCGGAGGTAGGCATTTCTACGGGCAAGCTGCACGCGCGGGGGCCGATGGGCATGGATGGGCTGATGACCTATAAATGGAAACTTGAAGGCCACGGCCATATAGTCGGAGACTATGCCTCGGGTGCCCGTTCATTCGAGCACGTTGATCTGGACTGTGGCAGGGAGGCTGGCAATGGGCAGGGCTGACGCGGCGGCTTCAATGGCGCCGGGCATGGCGGAGGCTCGGACTGCCTTGATGGCAGCCAAGCGGGTTGTAATCAAGATTGGCACCAATACGATAACCAGACAAAAGGGAGCTACCTCGCGGCTTTCCGACGGTCCCGCCGATGAGCGGTCAGGCATCGACGTGGAGTATCTGCACCGGGTCGCGGCAGAGATAGCTGACATCGTGCGCGCAGGCAGGCAGGTGATACTGGTAACATCCGGGGCTGTGGGTATGGGAGCGCGCGAACTTGGCCTGGCCAGGAAGCCAAAGGACATGAGGACAAAACAAGCGTGCGCTGCCATCGGCCAGCCACTGCTGATGGACGAATACCGCAGGGCCTTTGGCGTGTTCGGGCTGACCGCAGCCCAGCTACTCGTTACCCGGGATGCCTGGGACAACCGATCTGCCTACCTGAACCTGCGCTCCACCGTGGAGGCCTTGCTGGAGCGCCGCGTCGTGCCGGTGTTCAACGAGAACGATTCCGTATCTACGGCTGAAATTGCCTTTGGCGACAACGACCAGCTCTCAGCATACATCGCGAGCAAGATAGATGCCGAGCTGCTCGTCATCCTTTCCGACGTCGATGCCCTCTATGATGCCGACCCGCGGACCGATCCCGCCGCCAGGCCGATTCCGTACGTGCGCGAGCTGGCGCCGGAGATCATTGCGTCGGCTGGTGGCAAGGGTACAGAATTC
This sequence comes from Spirochaetota bacterium, assembly GCA_020048755.1. Classification (GTDB taxonomy): domain Bacteria; phylum Spirochaetota; class Spirochaetia; order Treponematales; family UBA12059; genus SZUA-370. The sequence goes on along the minus strand of JAIFMD010000085.1, from coordinate 1,733 downwards.
TCTACCGGGGGCATGAGGACCAAGCTTCTGGCGGTCGGGATAGCCCGTGATGCCGGCTGCCGCGTCGTCATTGCCCACGGCAGGGCTCCGCAAGCCATCTCGCGGATACTCTCCGGAGAGACCATCGGCACGCTGTTCGATGCGGCCTCGGGGCTGAAGAACCGGCAACGCTGGATAAAGAACACCAAGGCGCAGGGCAGCATCCAGGTCGACGAAGGCGCGCTCGCCGCCATGCGGGCCAACAATTCGCTCTTGCCACGCGGCGTGGTGGGCATCACAGGCAGTTTCGAGCGCGGGGCCGTGGTGCTGGTCAACGACGTGGCAAAGGTGTTAACCAGCTTTTCTTCAGTCGAGCTTGAAGAAGCCCGGGGCAAGCGTTCCTCTGAGGCCGGTGGCCGCTCCAGCGGCGGCGGTAGCAGGGTCGTGGCCAGGCCGGACGATGTGGTGTTCCTGGACGAATGAAGCCGGCATCCAGGAGCGTTATCATGGTCCGTGGTCAGCGGCTCTTGCGGCCTCCGAGCGCGCCAAGGTCGTACGGCGTCTCCTGGTACACGCAGTAATTGAGCCAGTTGGCGTACAGCAGGTGGGCGTGCGCGCGCCAGGTCATGGGCGGGGAGCGCTTGGGATCGTCGCCAGGGAAATAGTTGGCAGGTACGTCTATATGCAGGCCCTTTGCCACGTCCCGGTCATATTCAGCCTTCAGTGTCAGCCGGTCGTATTCGGGGTGCCCGGTCACGAACACCCGGCGGCCGTCCCGTGACGTAGCCATGTATACTCCCGCCTCCTCTGAGGATGCCAGCAGCGTGAGTTCGGGAATGCGAGCCAGGTCTTCCGCTACAATCTCCGTATGCCGCGAATGCGGTGCGAGGAATACCTCGTCGAATCCGCGAAGCAGCGGTTCCTTGAGGTCAAGCGCGTGGTGGTAGTAGAGCCCGAACATTTTCTGCTCCAGCGGTCGCTTGGGCACGCCGTAGTGGTGGTACAGGGCAGCCTGCGCACCCCAGCAGATGTGCATCGTTGACCAGACATTCGTCGAAGACCAGTCCATCAGCCTGACGAGTTCCGGCCAGTAGTCCACTTCTTCAAACTGCATTGTCTCGACGGGTGCGCCTGTAATGATGAGCCCGTCAAACCGTTCCTGGAGGATTTCCTCCAGCGGCTCGTAGAAGGCGTCGAGGTGTTCCGTCGGGGTGTTCTTGGAATCGTGCGTGGTCATGCGGATGAAACGTATCTCGGTCTGGAGTGGCGAGTTGCCGATGAGCCTCAACAGCTGGGTTTCCGTGACCATCTTGGTCGGCATCAGGTTGAGGACGGCTATGCGTAATTCGCGTATATCCTGATGATATGCGCGTTCTTTGGTCATTACAAAGATGTTTTCTTCTTCAAGCTGGCGCGTAGCCGGCAGATCGTCCGGAATGCGTACGGGCATGTATTCCCCCCTCAGTATTGACAGCGTTTTCGTTTTTACCGATAGTAACGCATTGCCATTGTGCAAGAAAAAAGCCCGACGAGGCAAGTCCGGTCGATGATGGCCGGCACGTCGAGGCCGGGAGGAATCTCATGGCGAACATATCACGACGAGCATTCGAGACCGCGGCTGTACAGGCCGGGCATACTCCTGATCCCACGACCTTCTCTCGGGGCGTGCCGGTGTACCGGACGAGCGCCTATACCTTCAAGAGTGCCGAGCATGCGGTGCGGTTGTTCTCGCTTCAGGAAGCCGGCAACATCTA
>JAIFMD010000068.1 GCA_020048755.1 Spirochaetota bacterium | reverse complement strand
ACGAGTTCGTGCCGCACACCAAGGCCGAGACCGAGGAACTGGCCAAGTTCATAGGCATGAAGGTCAAGGATCTGCAGCCCAAGATAGACCGCCTCCACGAATCCAACCCGATGCTCGGCCACCGTGGCTGCCGCCTCGCGATCACCTACCCGGAGATCTACGATACCCAGGTAGAGGCGATCATGCAGGCCGCGGTAGAATGCGCCAAGAAGAAGATTCCCGTCTCCCCCGAGATCATGATCCCCTTGATCTGCGATCCCAGAGAACTTGAAGTACTGCAGGTACGCACCCAGAAGATCGTCGACGAAGTGCTTGCAAAAGCCGGAGTCAAGATGAAGGTGCTGATCGGTACCATGATCGAGGTTCCCCGGGCCGCCATTCTGGCTGACAAGGTAGCCAAGTACGCCGACTTCTTCAGCTACGGCACCAATGACCTCACCCAGATGACGTACGCGTTCAGCCGCGACGACGCTGGTTCCTTCCTGCCCCACTACATCGACCAGGAAATCCTTCCGTCCAACCCGACCGAGACGGTTGACGAGGAAGGTGTAGGCTTCCTGATGGAGCACGCCTCAACCTACGGCCGCAAGACCAAGCCAGACCTCAAGCTCGGTATCTGTGGCGAGCAGGGCGGCGATCCTGCTACCATCGATTTCTGCTACCGCATCGGCCTCAACTACGTATCGTGCTCGCCCTTCCGCGTGCCGATAGCCAGGTTGGCCGGAGCCCAGGCCGTCCTCCGAAATACCAAGAAGTAAGACGCAGACTGTCTGCCTGTTGAAAACGCCCGGCTTTCCAGATGGAAGCCGGGCGTTTCTGTCACAGGCGCAAGAAAGGCCATGCCTACGTGTCCACTGATCTGATGGTGATGCTTGAAAGGCTCTCGGCAGCATACGGGCCGCAAGGTTGGTGGCCCCTCCCTACACTCGCAGGAATTGATGGCCGAAACAGGGTTGGGTACCGTGCGGCCCCCTCGATGCCTGTGCCATCGGATGCCATCAATGCGTCCCAGGCCCGCTTTGAAATTGCGGTAGGAGCGGTACTTGCCCAGAACACAGCCTGGACCGGGGCCACAAAAGCCATTCTTGCCCTCCACCACGCCGGTTTTTTGTCGCCGGGAGTTCTGGCAGGCATTGACGAAACCCTGCTGGGCAACACCATCCACGCGGCAGGCACGTTCAAGATAAAAGCCCGTTACCTGAAGGCACTTGCCACAGCCTGGCCTGCATTCGAGTTTGAACAGCCAACACGCACGCAACTGCTGACAATTCAGGGCATCGGGTACGAGACGGCTGACTGCATCCTTCTCTACTGCTTTGGACAACCGGTATTCATAGGTGATGCCTACGCCCGGCGCATACTGCTCCGTACCGGCTTTTTCAGTAGCCAGCAAAGCTACGAGTCAACACGCAGGGCGGCCGCGCTGCTGCTGCCTTTGGACGCCACGTATCTAGCCGAAGCCCATGCACTGATCGATGAACACGGCAAGCGCTGTTGCAGGGCAAAGCCACTTTGCAAGGCTTGCCCGCTGACCAGGTACTGCCTTGACGCGCGGTGCTGAATCAGGTCTTTTTGGTATCGAGCAGTATGGTCACCGGGCCCATGTTGACGTAGGCAACCTCCATCGAGGCTCCGAATACGCCGGATGCAGTAACAGGAACAATGCCAGCGACTAACGCCTTGAACCGCTCGAAGAGCGCTTCGGCTATGGCAGGATCCGCAGCGTCACCGTAGGATGGGCGCTTGCCCTTCCTGGCATCGGCAAACAGGGTAAACTGGGAAACCGAGAGCACCCCGCCCCCCGTGTCGAGCACCGACAGGTTCATTTTCTCGTCAGCATCCTCGAAAATACGAAGTCCGCATATTTTAGCAGCAAGCCAGGCGGCATCTACCTCCGTATCTTCCTTGCCGACCCCAAGGTACACGAGCAAACCTGCATCTATGGCACCCACGGTATTTCCGTCTACAGACACAGAGGCGTTCCGGACCCGTTGTACCACCGCTTTCATCAATGCTTCCTTATTGTTCGTGTATTGCCAGGCACTCGAGGAAGAACGAACCGCCTTCCAGGTTCCTGACCCGTGCAAGTACTTCCACAGGTCGGTCTGAAGTCAGGTTCGTTTCAAAGCCAGCGCGGACCTGTACGATGCCTTCAAGGCGTTTCTTGTCGTGGTAGCCTACCAGCAAATCAAACGTGGTAGATGGACCAGCAGTACCGATAGCTGGAGCAATCACCGCATTCGCTATCAGCCCCTTCCAGATTACTCCAACTCCTTCGTACAGGCGCGGGCTGACAGTTACATCTGCCAGGCTGTACCTGTCTGGCATGGACAGGAAGCTGGGGTCCCGTACGTACAGAGCCAGGGAGGATGCCTTGGTCTTGACCTGCCTGGTGGCATTGGAAAGCCTGAGACGGTTGAGTTCTACAAGAGCTGCTTCATCACGGTATTCCGCAAAAAGCTTTTTTGCTTTTTCAAACGTCGCCAGTGCGGCTTTTTCAGTGAGTATGAAATCAAAGCCGCCATCGGAACCGACAGGGGCTGACTGCTCCTCTGTGCTCAGTACGATGTCTGAAATACCATCACGCTGTGGTCTGGTTTCCCGGATCCCCTGCATGACGACTGGAAACAGCCAGACAGCAACCGCAAGAACCAGGCCTGCTGTCAGTAATACCACGGCAATGCCCCAGCGGAGTGGCGGTTCAGGATACAGCCTGCGCACCTTTTTTGCCGGAAATGAAGTTTCATCCACGGTAGTCTGTCGCAGGAAATCCAGACCAGTCCTGGCCTTCCTGTTGCGGGGGCTACGCTCGAGGACCTCGATGTACAGCTGCACGGCCTTGTCAGAGTCGCCCCGGCGGATGTTGACCGCCGCCAGGCCCAAGGCTGCTTCGGTATCCCTGAAATCTATTGATTGAGCCCTACGGTAACACGAATAGGCACTCCCGATATCTTCCCTGTGCAGATAGGCATTGCCAAGGAGCACTGAAAACCTCGCTGAATCCCGGTATACCGCAGACAGTGGCTCGAGGAGGCTAATAAGCTGGGGCCAGCGGCGGTTTTTATACAGCGACTCGGCCTCGTCGAGTGGATTCCTGGCCATCAGATTCAGTACTTGGCCTTGCGGGTTTCCAGCTGCCGCACTATCGATTCCATAGCCTCGAGTTCTTCTGGTGTCGGAACTGCGCTTGAACGAAGCGAAGCATTGATGGCATCCAGAACATTTCTCACAGCCACGAGATCGACCATCTCGTCGAGAGGCGCGGTTACAGCGGGAGCGGTAACGACCAGCGCAGCACTCGTGAGAGCCACAGACGATGAATCAGCGGGGTAGCCGTCATTGGCCTGTGACAGAATCGTTGATAGTTTTCTCGTGGATCCTGGCCGCACGATCACCGGTTCGAAGTACAAGGCTATAGCGCTGTCGTTGATGGAATACGGCAACAGGGTAAAGTTCCTCGAGGTACTGGCATCGAATGTCCACATAGAATCGCTGAGCCGTTTCCAGTTTGCAGCGAGTACCCTGTCCGGCTTCGTTGCCGGCGGAGACAACTGTATCTGCAGACTGACCGCATCTTTGGTACCGGCGGAGGCTTCTGAACTCCTGATCCAGGAATCTACATAGTCACCGCCAAAGGCAATTTCGCCAGATAAAGGGCCGGCAGCCTGGGCGGTAAAATGAGTCTGGGTCTTCTCGCCGAGCCAGGTATCAAACAGGATACGGAGCCCGACAGGGGTATCTTTCTGCGATACATTTTCAACCTCGTACTCAAGAGCGACACCGTCCGCCATGGAAGCCCCTGGCGAAGTGACGAACGAGAATGTCAGCCTGACGACACAAAATGAAGAACGATACTCGATGCGGACCCCACCGGAATCTTCCTTGGCCACATTGATGCGGAAATCGGAGGCTTCACCTAGCTTGTATGTTTTCTGGTCAAAGCTGAGGGTGGAAAAGGTGGTCCTCGTCTCTTCGTCGTACAGGAGTGGAACGTAACGGGATTTTGCAACATCCGATAGATAATACATTGAAAACCGGCCCGATTTTTCATCAATGACGAGCTTCATGCGCCCGTCCTTTATTTCAAGCCCGAATGCCACCGAAGCAACCAGCAACAACATCATTAACAGCAAAATCGGTTTTTTCATTTGGAGCCTCCCTGGGCAGGTCGGGCCGCTAGCCGTTCCAGATAAAACTGCATCAAGGCCAAGGCTCGCTCCTTCATCGACAGGAGTTCCAGTGCCGCGGCATTTTCAGCCAGGGCCACAACAGCACCTGACGCGAGGTCCGTATCTGGCTCCGGCTCCTGGGCAACAACCTGCAATCGCTCGAGTTCCGATACCCGGACATCCTTTTCCTGGAGCCTTTTAGCCAGATCATCCATGGCAAGTTTGAGGCTGGCAACCTGGTCTTCAAGAGAAGCCTGGGTCTGGGCCACGCCTCGTTTGGTATCTCCATAGCGTTTCTGGTACACTTCAAGAGCCTGCTCGTAAGCCTTTTCCCGGCGCTGGAATTCTTCGATGATGCGGAGCGACTCTTCATGGCTCCACTTGAGCAGGGTCAACAGCTCATCTTCACGGTACTTGAACTGTATGAGGCTCATCCGGTACTTGGCGGCTTCAGCCTTCACGCTTTCCGGATAGCGTTCGCCAATGGCACGATACAGCTTCTCTGCATCCTGGAGCCGGCCTAGCGAGTACAGACTTTCAGCGGACCAGAATACAGACGCAGGCACCTGCTCACCAGTGGGGAAAGCAGTGATATACGACTGAAACAGGCTTACGGCACGTTCATAGTCTTTCTGGAGAAATGTTGCCCTGGCTTTATGGTACACGAGCTCAGGCGTACGCTCATGTCCTGGAAATGCCGACAGGAATGATTCAATGGCTTTCTCTGCAGCGGCTGGATCGCCGGAAGCCAGCAGTGTCATGGCTGACCAGTATGCGCCTTCGGCGCGTAGAGTTCCCGAATTGGGGTCGAGGAACAGCGCATCGAATATCGGCAGGGCCTCGGCGTACCTGGCATTGGCGAACAATTCTATACCGCGGCGCAGTTCGTCAGCTGGCTTCATGGTTGGGGCAGCCGCTCCGGCGGTTTGGGCCAGCGCCGATGAAACAGCGACAAGCATGATAACAGCGAACGTAGCAATTCTTTTCAGGTTCATGCGTTCGTTCCTTCCTTCGATATATTGTCGGCGCTTAGACGGCGGGACTGGAGTCCGGACGGGACAAGGCGGATATCTGTCGCACCAGTGCGGCCCGGTCAGTTGCCTCAAAGAACGCGCTGCCCATTACGACTATATCCGCGCCAGCAGTTACTATCCCGGGAGCCGTTGCCGTATTGACTCCGCCATCTACCGCGATCTGAAAATCAAGCCCTTCACGGTCACGGAAATCCCGCAACTCGGCAACTTTCTGGACACAGCGCGGAATCAACTTCTGCCCCCCGAATCCCGGATTTACCGTCATGACAAGGACCATGTCAACGTATCTCAGCAACTCGGAGAGTACAGAAACCGGGGTTGAAGGTACTATCGAGATTCCTGCCTTCCTGCCTGCGGCATGAATCCTGTCTATAAGACGGTGGGCGTGCACGCAAGCCTCGATATGGAAGGTTATGGCATCTGCGCCAGCCTCTATGAAGCCATCAACCAGTGACTCCGGAACTTCGGTCATCAGGTGTGCGTCAAAAAAAAGCTTTGAATGCTTGCGCAGGTCAGCTACCATTTTGGCCCCGAAACTCAGGTTGGGCACGAAGCGGCCATCCATGACATCAAGGTGTATCCAGGGGGCACCGGAGGTTTCCACCATGCGCAGGGCAGCTCCCGTGGCTGAAAAATCGGCGGCCAGCAGTGAAGGCGCCACTATCGTTGTTCTCATGCCGGGATTCTAGCACGCCGCTGGTCTCCGCTCAAGGCTGGCACCTGTATTATCGTCGCGGCAACGAGAGATTCATTGACTTATTTGAATAATTTCATGTACAATAAAAACAATACAACGGATATCCGAGGCACATGACACGATCCACAGGCGTGGAAACGCTTATTGCAGATGCATACAGATTTCTCTCGGATCTCGATATCGATTCCGCGCAAGCCTCAATGCAGAGGGCCTTGGAGCAGGATTTCGAAGACGAAGAACTGCTGTATGCAATGAAGTGCGCCAGATGGTGGTCTGATTCCATAGACAAAGCAACGACACTGTCAGATCCTTTCGAATCCGGTGAGTATATAATCGCGCGATGGAAGGCTTTCAGGCATTTTCTGACCAAACTTGGTACGACGCACGAGCGAGCCTGTTCGGCCTTCAAACAATTTGCGTTCGGTACAGCTCTGTCAAAGTACCGAGCGCTGGCTGTGGATGGTGAAAGTGCCGATCCCGAGCTGGTGCTCAGGCTTGGCAAGGCCAGCAAGGGACATGGCGACTATGAAGCTGCTGTCCGGTATCTCGAGGGTGCCGCCAAATCCAGACGGGACGATCCGGCCATCCTGGCTGAACTCGCCGACGCCTACGCATTGATAGACGAGCAACGCGCCTCCAAGGCGCTTTTCAGGGAAGCTTTTTTCATCAATCCCCAGCGGATCGACATCGAGCTCCTCGAGTCGAGCGCCTTCGTCCGGCTTGCCGGCAAGGTGACCGAGATCGGCAAAGAGGGAATAGAGTGCGCCGAGTGGATACCGGTACTGGCAGAACTTCTGGGTGTGTTCTCGGTAAAAAGGGAGCTCAAACCCATAGAAGTCGGCAAGATAAAGCAATCGGTATATGAACTGGAGACGGAACTGGCTGCGGATGGTTCGAGGCGGGCAATACTGATTCCGAGGCTTATCAACCGCTATTTCTGGATGATTGACTACTATATGAACCGCAAAGAGGACAAGTCAAAAGTCGATGAACTCCTCCTTAAGATAAAGTTACTAGACCCCAACGTATACAAGCAATACATAGCCTGATCCAGGAAGAGGAGACCGACATGGCCGATTCGCCTATAGCCAAGAAACTGCAAGAGATGCTCAACGAAGA
>JAIFMD010000075.1 GCA_020048755.1 Spirochaetota bacterium | reverse complement strand
TACTCAACAGGCTGATGGAACAGGAGGAAGTCAGAATTCTCGACGACTTCCGTGTGAGTGTAAGCCTGGAACGGAACACGCACGAGCTGAGCATCCCGCTCCTGGACATCAACAACGGCATGATTCAACGGGACATCATAGAAAAAAATCCCATGCTACTGAAGACCGGCATGTGGGGTCTTGGTACACTGCGGTTCGTCCCGCCTGATGGTGAAGACATCAAGAAGGGACAAGTATGGATGATGGACTTCAAGCCCTTCCAGTCTCCCGGCGTCGACCTAGATTACTACCGTGATTCCCGCAAGCATTTTACCGTTGATGAATGGATCGACTTGCTCATATCAAGCTGCCAGTTCAATCCGGAGTCCCTTAAGCTTTCACAGAAACTGCTTTTATTGAGCAGGATCATACCACTGGTGGAACCGCGGACCAACATCACAGAACTAGCTCCAAAAGGAACCGGAAAATCCTTCGTGTTCGATAATATCAGCCGCTATGCGGCGGTCATCCCGGGGGGCAAACTGTCGGCACCGTCGCTGTTCTTCAACAGCAATACCAAGCAGATCGGCCTCATACCCAAATATGATGTAGTCGTTGTAGACGAGATACAGAAAATTCAGACAGACAATGCCGGTGAAGCGATGGCAGCACTCAAGATGTATCTTGAAAGTGGCCGATACCGCCGCGCGACGGGTGATCTTGGCACTTCGGAAGCTGGCTTTGTCATGCTCGGCAATATTACCCTGGGCATGAACCGTCTACCCCTGTATGAGAGCGACGGTATCTTCAAGGAACTTCCCCCCGCACTGCAGGAATCGGCATTCATCGACCGTACACACGGTTTGATAGAGGGCTGGTTCATGCCCCGCGTATCAATAAAAACTCCATCCAAGACACTCGGCTTTAAGGGCGATTTTTTTAGTGAAGTGCTACACGAACTCAGGGTTGACTTAAAATACGCTGACTATATCTCTCAGCACCTGGCGCAGCTTGAATGCGACGACATGCGCGATAAAAAAGCCATAGCCCGCTTGTCTGAAGGGTTCCTGAAACTTCTTTTCCCTGACATGAACCTCACCGACGAGGAGTTCAGTACCTACTGCCTCAATCCAGCAATCAGGATGCGCCAGCAGATTCGCGATGAATTATCTAAAATGGATCCTGAATTTAAATGGGTAACCATCAAAAGCCAAGTACCCGATCAATTCCAGCTGTCCCATCCGACGGAGCGCCCCGATCCGGAAGAGGAGAAGGCGCACCTTGACCCATTTGATGCCGGCCGCCAACCCGAAGAAAAAACAGTGGACATCAGCGAAGGTCAGCGGGGCGTATCATTCGAGAAGCTTTTTGCTCCATATACCAAGGGAGCGAAGGAAGTCAGAATATTCGACCCCTACATCCGAATGCAATACCAGGTTTTCAATCTGATCAGCTTCTGCGAGATACTAGAGCCTCACGACACTCCGATCAAAGTAAATCTTGTTACAGCAGCGGATCAGTACCGTGAAGACGAATCAATCGCGATGCTCTCTGATCTGAAGAAAAGCCTGGGCCGCGACAATATCGAGTTCTCTTTCAGCTTTGACCAGAACTTGCACGACCGTAAAATCGAAACCGATACCGGATGGCGAATTACCCTTGGCCGCGGCCTTGATATCTTCCAGAAGCCCGACGACAAGTTTTCACTCGGCTTCATGGACCAAACCAAGAGAAGGTGCAAGGCTACAAGCATCGTGTACACCAGATCCGGATCAACCAATTGAATTCATGACAGCTCGAATATCCTACAGAGCCCTCCTCCTCACTCCCTCCCTCTTCGGCCTCGCCACCTTTGCTCCCGGCAACTCCGATGCCAGTACCACGGAACCGGGCACCATGCAAATCCTGTCCTGGCCCGAGTCCCCGGATGGCCAGACGCTGCCTCGCCACACCGAAACGACCTCCGACTCGATCCTTGCCGAGCGTAATCCTGCCTTCAACGAGGCTCTGTCCCCGTACCAGTTTGGCTTGCAGCACTACGACCCGTTCCAGTCGCTGGCGGCTTCGCTGGACCGGGCCGCTGAACAGGGCGCCAGCCTGTCGCTGGCGGTGTGGGCCGCCATGGAGGCCGACCTGTTCCGTTTCGCCTTCGATATTGACTTTACCAGGGCGCTCGACGAAGCCAGCGGCACCGGCGAATGGCTCCGATTTGCCCGGCTCAATAGCCTGTACCGCGCCTGCGTCATGGCAATAGCGCCAGTGGGCATCGTGCATCCAGCTTGGCATGCCTGGCTCCGGGACGACGGCACAGCCCGTTTCCCACTACGGGGAGCGGGCAAGGTACTTGAGCGCACCCTGACTCGTCGCATCGGCTCGATATCAGGCGCCCTAAGCCGGAGACTGGAGGCCGGCCCTCCGATAGCGGGTTGAATCAGATGCGGCACAAGCCGATACTCGATATGAGGGACCCAACAGCATGATCGGACAGATAGGACGCGCAACGCGGCTCAAGGCCTCGGCTCTACTCTACGGACTCGGCTTCTTCTATACCGTCCTCAGGGAAACCGTGCGTTTCTTCCGCAAGAGCCAGGTCGGGTACAAGGTCCTGATCATGCAGATCCTGTTCACCGGCTACGAGGCGCTGGCAATCAACGCCATCATGGCTATTGCGATAGGCGCGGCCATCAACGTCATCGGTTCCAGCCTCCTGCCCCAGTTCGGGCAGAGCCAGCTCATGTACACCATCCTGATCATCGTCATAACGCGGGAACTCGGTCCCCTGCTCACGGCCTTCGTCATAACGGCGCGCTCGGGTACGGCCATAGCCACGCAACTTGGTACCATGGTCGTCAACCATGAAATCGAGGCATACATGGCCGTCGGCCTCAATCCGGTATCGTACCTGGTCGTGCCGCGCTTCATAGGTGTCGTCGTGTCGATGCTCGTCCTGACCGTCTACTTCAACATCTTCGGGTTGCTTGGCTCCTTCATAGTCGTGCAGATAGTCAAGCCAACGCCCATCATGGAATACCTGGCGGCACTCATGTCCACGCTGACCGTCAGCGACGTGCTGTCCGGCCTGCTCAAGGCCTTCGTGTTCGGCGTCGTCGTATCGGTCGTGGCCACCTACCAGGGCTTCTCGGTCAACCGCGCCAGCACCGAGATTCCCGTGGCCGGCATCAAGGCAGTGGGGCTGAGCTTCATCCTGATAATCGTGGCTGACGTGCTGATCACGCTGGTGCAATATGCCTGAGTCCAGCCCCGCGATCGAACTGAGCGGCGTCACCGCCTCTTCAGGAGGGTTCGAGATCCTGTCGGGCACGACCGTGTCCTTTCCGGAGGGCCTGTGCAGCGTGGTCATGGGCGCAGCAGGTTCGGGCAAGAGCACCCTGCTCAAGGTAGCCGCCGGACTGGTCGTGCCAGACTCCGGCTCAGTCTCGTTCCGGGGCGCGGACATGGCCCGCTTTGGCCGCAGGGATGAATTCGCTTTCAGGGCAACCACCGGCTTTGTATTCCAGGATGCCGCCCTGTGGGCGGACACCACCATACTCGGCAACGTCGCCATGCCACTCCGGGTGCACAGGCACCACCTGGGCGAGAAAGCCATCGCGGAGGCCGTGCGCCAGCTCCTCGGGCGGCTCGGCTATGACGAGAGCCTGACCATACGCCCGGCCGAGCTCTCCGCAGGCGAACAGAAGCTGGTCTCGATAGCGCGCGCGGTAATTCACGAGCCTTCGATCATATTCATGGATGATCCGACTTCCAACCTCGACGAGGACGCCGTAGAGAAGGTGTTCAGCCTGCTCGACGAGCTCAGAAATAAGAAGCGCACCATCATCGTAGTGGCCAACAGCTCCGACCTGGCATTCCGGTTTGCCGACAGGCTGGGCGTCATCAAAGCAGGGAAGATGGTAGCCTTCGGCACCTATGATGCTACCGTCAGCAGCGCAGAGGCGGCCCTCAGCACCTCGCTGGCACGGCTCAGGGCCAGGGGAAACCGGGCCAGGGCTCCTGCGGACGATGCCGGTGCAGAGAATTCGCAACGGGGAGATGTATGAAATTCAAGATCAAGTTTGCCGACCAGATCGTGGGGCTGTTCATCATCGTGGCACTTGCCTTCTTCGTAGCCATCGTCGTGCTCATAGGTGCCAACCAGCGCTGGTTCGCAAAGGACTACGCCTTCGTCACAGCTTTTCCCTCGGCCACGGGCGTTGCTCCGGGTACCTCCATCATGATGAAGGGTTTTACCGTAGGCAAGATCGACAAGCTGACGCTGAACGCCAACAACTCGGTGGATGCTGAATTCCACATCTACGACACCTACTACGACAAGGTCAGGGACTATTCCATTCTGGAACTTACCGTGTCTCCCATCGGGCTCGGCTCGCAGCTACTCTTCCACCCCGGCCGCAGCGAGATACAGCTGGCCGAGGGCGTCTTCATCCCCACGGCGGATTCAATAGAAGGCCAGGCGCTCATCGAACAGGAACTCGTTGACATTCCGCCCAAGGACGACACCATCACGCGGCTCCTGGCCAACGTCAATCCGCTCCTCGAGAACACCAACAAGACCATCGTCACCATCAACAGGACCCTCACCGAGGTAAACCGGGCGCTGGCGGGTCAGAGTTCCGGCCCCCTCGGCGACATCGTCAAAGACGCCAGCCGCGCCGCCGCCGCCCTGCCGGGTACCATGGAGAACGTGGACGGCATCGTGACTGACGTGCAGGACCGCGTAGCGGGACTCCTGGACCAGGTTGCGTCCCTCCTGTCGGAACTTGAAACCATCGGCGGCAACCTCGTAGCCACCACTGATTCCATCCGCGACCCGACCGGGCTCGTGCCAAAGCTGCTCGATCCCTCCGGCTCCATCAAGACCTTTCTGGACGACGACAACGCGCTCTACAAGCGCGTGATGAGCATCGTCGGCGAGATAGACAAGAGCATGAAGAGCCTCCAGGGCATCATCTCAGGGCTCAACAGCGAGATGCCCAAAGTGGCCGGCCTACTCAACGAGACACGGACCGCCATACAGCAGGCTCAGGACGTGCTTGAGGGCGTCAAGAACAACCCGCTGATACGGGGCGGCGTCACCGAGCGCGTACAGCAGGAATCGCTGTACCGGGCAATGCGCGAAGGAAGCTTTGAATGAGCAGTAAAAAAACATCACAGGCAGCCTTCAGGGTACCCATTCAGGCAGCAATCCTGGCCGCAGCCGCGCTTGCCTGCACGATGGCGGTGTCTTGTTCCAGCACGCCCGGGAAGGCCGCTGTAGTCGTTACAACCAAGAATGACGCGGCTGAATTCGCCCGGCTCGGCGACGGCTTCATGTCCTCCGGGCAGTATGCTTCTGCCCTGCAGTACTATGGCGAAGCGCTGGATTCCAACCTGTCCGTAGACAACGTGGAAGGCGCCATAGCCTCCCACGGATCCATCGGCCGCGTGTACCTGTCCATGGGCAGCTTCGACGACGCCCGGCGGGAATTCGCCGACGCACTCGAGGATGCCCGCGCACTCGGAAAGCCTTCGCTCATCGCGCTGTGCCTGTCGAACGCGGGCGAGCTTGCATATGCCGAGGGCGTTTCCCAGGGAAAGGCAACCGAGGCAGCCACCGCCGCGGACCTGCTGTTTGCCGAGGCCGAACCGCTGGCAGCCGGCGATGAAGCCGTGGCCGCCGTCGTGGCGCACAACCGCGGCGTGTCAGCCATGGCCCGGGGCGAACTCGATACCGCGGAAGCCTACATCCTCAAATCCGCCGCTGCCAACGACAAGGCCCGGCGCTGGGTGGAACTCGGCTCCAACCGCTACGCCCTCGCCTCCATAGCCAATTCCCGTGGCAACCTCCCCGCCGCACTCGACTGGGCACACAAGGCGCTGGACGCCGACAAGTCAGCTGAAAACGCCCCCGGCATAGGCGCCGACCTTGAAGCGCTGGCCAGGCTCAGCCGCAAGTCCGGCAACAACGCCGCGGCCTTTGACTACTACCGCCGCTCGTTCGGCGTCTGGCTCTCCCTGAACCGCGCCGCCGAAGCGGAGCGTTGCCTCGTTGCACTGAACGAACTGGCAGCCAGCCTGGGCAAGGAAGGTTACGTAAAGCGCTACGCGGAACTGCTGGAGCGGATCAGGAATCGGTAAGGCCTCAAACAAAGATTCATTTCCGGCCGCGCAGGCACGTTGGGGCAGGCAATAATGCAGCAGCTCCAGGCGGCGTACGCTACAGAAATCACTACGGAAAACTGGTCGATACAGGTGCACACACAAACGCTTGACGATACAACCTATTGGGCATAGCATTGATCCCGGCTTTAAATAAAGCCGGGATTACTTTTTATATCGCTAAGTAATAAGGAGGATTTTGAATGAGACGATTATTCTTATCGTGCATGGTTTTTTGCGTCTGTGCCGGTCTGGCCGGGGCCGATCCAGGGGCCAACTTCCGTGCTGGTGGACTGATTCTTGGCGGGTCAGGCTACTACAATCTCTCCCTGGATGATCAATTCGACCTCGACTCGGCAGCAAGAACCCTGGGTATCAATCCAAGTATTTCCACCTTCATCAGCAATGGATTCGCTGTCAACATCGACTTCGACTACTACGCACACTCCAGCAGCAACGAGTACCCTCGAACCAATAACAGCAAGGAGTATACAGTTTCACTGGGCATGGACTACTACCTTCCAATTTCCGGGGGACGGCTACCAGTAGCTGTAATGGCTGTCGGAGTCGACGGTGGCTTCAGGCAGTATTCTGGTGATTATGCCATCCTGTCGGAAAGCACAGAACCGGATATTACGTTCAAATCGAACTACAAATTAGGGACAAGCGCCACCATGTACCTATTCCTTACCGACCGTATGGCGCCATATGCAGGCACTGAACTACGAATGTCGATATACCCTGATGACCCTGATACTACTTTTGATGAATCATATTCCTGGAACTACCTGACATTCAAGTTTGGCATGGCATTCTTCATCCCGGCCAAAGACAAAAGCCTTCTGCGCTAAAAAAAGGAGAACATAATGAAATTGAATCGAATGCTGGCCGTATC
>JAIFMD010000159.1 GCA_020048755.1 Spirochaetota bacterium | reverse complement strand
AGTTTCCTTCTCCGGCATGGCAGAAGATGATGCTGTTTTGAGCAAAGTCCATGGTATACATTTCTGTGAAGTTCGCGCCACCATCCGAGATGACATTGCCGGCTGCCACCATGGTCGCGCACATGACGTCCCCCTCCGCGGCATATCCGTAGCCATCAGCCATAAGATGGGAGGCTGCCATGAGCGGCAGTTGCTTGAACCGGCCATCCTCGGAGAAGACATCGAACTGGGCGGTGAACGCCTCGTACCCTTTGTCCTCGAGGAAGCGCCGGAATCCCAGATACATACGAGTAGCCTCGGCATGCCGTTCGTAGCTCAACAATGGATCTACTTCGAAAATTTCATGGTCACGGGCGATCGAAGAATCAATTTCATCCTTTGATATATGCTCCATATACCGGTACACCGTACCGATCGTCTCGTGCCTGAACTCGGGGCCTATCTTCTTGAAAAATGCCATGTCATCAGTCAGGATGTCGTTCATGCCCTGCATGCGGCTGATGATACCCGCGCGCATTGAACGAAGGTACCGACGGGTCTGGGCCGCCTTGGCAAAATCGGTAACAAAGGTCCGGTATTCCGGCTCCTGACGGTTGCCCACGAAGAACTGACAGGGAATGCCCAGTCGTGCAATCATGTTGGCGTTATCCTGCGCTCCGTGGATACCCTGATTCACGGTCAGCCGCAATTCGTCCCAGTCAGTGCCAATTTCCTGATCCGGTTGAACGACGGCAAGTGCGATAGGTAGGTTGTTGTCCTGCAAGGCCCGCAATAGCCAGGATCCCTGATGGTAGGTCAGCAGGACGATGAGAACGCCGTCCAGATCGTCCCGGCGATTGAAGGCCTTCATGATCCGTTCTAGCGATTCACGATCCACCGCCGGTTGTTCGAAGACCACGTCGACAGTATCCCGTACGGCTGATACGAGCTCTTCGGCATATCGGGTCTGCCGTTCGGTGATGCCCGGAAATATGGGCTCGTAGCCACCGGCCATCAAACCAAGAAGACCTATTTTGGGTCTTGGTACATGTTTCATTATGTGCTCCTGTCCTTATTCCTGTCTTGTCATATCAAGGTGGCATTGGTAGAGGCGGCGGTACTTCCGGTATCCCGTATCGTAGGTAGCTTTGTTCCGCCTGTCTGGCATGAACAGTTCGTCTGGCTGGTTTGGTGTGCCGATGGATTCCATATCCGGGTACAAACCTGCGCCCAGGGCTCCGAGAATCGCCGCCCCGAGCGAAGCACTTTCAGAATCCTTCATTGAAATTATTTCCCGTTCAAGTACGTCGGCTTTGATCCTTGACCATATGCGGCTTTTAGAGCCGCCCCCCGTTGAGCGGATCTGCTTAATTTCAATACCCATCTGCTCGAATATTTCAATGTTTTCACGCAACATGTAGGCTACGCTCTCCATGATAGCCCGCACGAAGTGAGCCTTCCCGGTGCTCAGGGTGACACCGTAGAACATGCCCTGCGTGCTTGCATCCGCAATCGGTGTAAGCATGCCGGAGAAATAAGGAAATACCAGCAATCCATCCGCACCCGGGGGCACAGCCTCCGCCATGCGGCCAAGCTCAGCATAGGCTGATTCACCATGGCGCTCTGACTCGAGCATACAGAATTCATCTTTGAACCACTTCAGGATGATACCCGCCGTATTCGAGAGCGACAGGACGAAATACATGCCCGCATGGATGTGCCGGTAGATGATCGGCTTTGCAGGGTGCGAAAAATCCGGAACAAGCGTCGTTGCACCCATGACCAGAGCGGTCCCGGTGGTTTCAGTCACGATGCCGCTCCGAATGTTTCCAGCCCCAACGGCCCCGGCTACCTGGTCCATTGCGCAGGTTACCACCTGTGCCCCGGTTCCTATGCCAAGGTCGCTGGCAGCAGATGTCAGGATGGTTCCGATCCGGCAGGCGCAATCGAGCGCTTCCGGGAAAAGGCCAGGATCAATGCCTGCGTAGTCCAGAATTTCGGTATAGAATTCATCCTGTGCAATATCAAAATATCCAGTTGATGAAAGCAGGGATTTTTCTGTAACTAGCTGGCCGCTGAGGCGAAAGAGAATATAATCTTCCAGCAGAAGGAATTTCGATGTCCGGGCGTAGATATCCGGTCTCGTATTCTTCATGTTCAGGATTTTGCTGATCGGTGCAGCTTCATCTATCCGGCTTAGCCCGGTAACTGGATAGTACACATCGGTTCCGAAGGCTTGCCGCAGATGAACTGCTTCCTTGGTCGAACGGGAGTCAAGCCAGACCACAGCATTGCTAAGGTGCCTGCCCCGATTGTCAATGGGAATCAGTGTTTCACCCTGGGTTGTTACGGCGATGACCGCGATGCTGGTCCGGGCATCCTGACAGGAGTCGATGACGGAGCGACAACCTTTGCAGATGGCCAGCCAGTACTCATCCGGGTCCATTTCAACGATGCCTCCAGCCTGAACGATGAGGCTGTATTCTGCACTGTGCGCTCCAAGTACCTGGAAGCGCTCGTCATAGAGCCGCGTCTTTACGGAGGTCGTGCCGACGTCGAACGTAAGGATGTAGCCCATGCTGTCTCCTGCCAATAACAGCCCACCAGAAGGAGTGCTGTCTGTTCCATCATGCTGCTTGCATTACACCCGCAAGTATAGCATTGAAAATGATTATGTCAATCAAAAAAAAATGTAAATGACAAACTATTGATTGCAAAAGTCATATAACTTGACAAATAGGATAATTCCTTTCATACTGCCCCCAGGATAATTGTATGAAAGTAACGAAAGAAACGAGTCGGGTCGTTCTTGACGCCTTGCAGGTTCATGGCAAGCTCAGTGTACAGGAAGTAACTACCCTCATAGATGTCTCAGAGGCTACCGCACGGCGGTTATTCGTTAAACTTGAAGACCGGGGTCTCGTCGTCCGCACCTTCGGAGGAATCAGGCCGGTAGAGTCTAATTCATCCCACTATTCCTTCAAGGATTCATCCCGCCACATGATCAAGGAAAAGAATGCCATTGGCGAGGAAGCAGCCAGGGAGGTCGCTGATGATGATCAGGTCTTCCTCGATTCAGGAACGACCGTGCTGGCTATGGCCCGGACCCTGGCACGGCGCATAAAGGCTGGTGAGATCCGGGGCCTGCGGGTAGTCACCAATTCCCTCATAATCGCCGAGCAGCTCTCAGAGCTTTGCAAGGTTATATTCGTTGGTGGTGAGATAAGGGCCGAACGACGGGACGCTTGTGGTTTCCTCGCTGATGAGCTCATGAAGAAGCTGCATGTAAAGAAAGCATTCCTTGGCTGTGATGCCTGCAGCTTTGAAAACGGACTCATGACAACCGATGAACGCACCGCAAGGATGAATCAGATCGTCATGAACAATGCCGCGAGCATTTACATCCTTGCGGATGCCCAGAAAATTGGGGCAGTGTCGTTCGTGAGTTATGGAACCCTCGAAAAGGTGCATGCCTTTGTTGTCGACGATTCCATTGACGATGAAAAACGATCCCGTCTGGCTACCCTGGTACCGCGGCTTATCATAGCCAGGTAGACTTCAGTATTTCCTGCTGTGTTGACAATCCATGGCGGGCTTACACCTGTCAGGGTTTCAGCATGGTTTCCGAATTCGGACAACTCCGGTATACTCGGTACGGCCATGCATGCCATGGCCGCAACCGGCCGATTTGAACGGAGTCTGACCCATGCCTGAACCAGGAATGCAGTTCATCACCAGCGACGGTACGTCGCTTGAAATCCACACTGATGGATACAGCAGCCTGCTTGCGGCAGTCCGCTCGCTCGATCCGGCGGCCATCGATGCTCCGTGCGGCGGGGCAGGCACCTGCGGTAAGTGCCGTGTGCGCATCCTGGCAGGGGAGGCCGGGCAACCCGACGAGCAGGAACGCCGAATTCTCGGTTCCGGCTCCATCGCGGAGGGTATCAGGCTGGCCTGCAGGGTCAAACCTTCAGCTGGCCTCGTCGTCCGCCGCGCCGTCGCTTCGGGCACCGCGGTCATCCGGGAAGGCTTCTCGGCCATGATTGGCACGCCTGATCCGTTGCTGTCGGGCGCCGGGCTGTACGGTGTGGCTGTCGACATAGGTACGACGACCATCGCGGCTTACCTCGTTGATTTTGGATCCCACCGCGTTACAGCTACGGCCTCGAAGCTCAACAGCCAGCGTGCCTATGGTGCGGATGTCATCGCGCGCATTGAATATGCCGGCCGCGACCCCGCCAAACTGCAGGAGCTCGCCGCGCTGGTACGCGGAGATGCGCAGGACCTGGTTGGACAGCTGCTTGCCAAGGCGGGTGCCAGCGCCGAGGGGCTCCGGGAAATTTCTGTTGTCGGAAACACCACGATGCTGCACCTGTTCGCCGCGGTGGATCCTTCCGGCATAGCCGTTGCACCATTCACGCCCGCCTTCACCGGACTGAGGCGCGAGTCCGCATCGGTCTATGGTTTTCCCTGGCCTGGTGCCATCCTGACCCTGGGGCCGTCGGTAGCCGGCTATGTCGGGGCCGACATCGTGGCCGCGATCCGCGCAGTCGGGCTGGAGGGCCGGGAGCGGCTCTCGCTGGTGCTGGACCTCGGCACCAACGGCGAGATGGCGCTAGGCAACCGGGATGGCATCATCGCCTGCGCCACCGCCGCAGGTCCTGCCTTCGAGGGTGCCGCCATTTCATGCGGCACCGGAGGCGTGGCGGGCGCCATCGACTCGCTCCGCTGGGAGGACGGTAGGCTCGTCTGCACCACCATCGGCGGAGGCGCGGCCATCGGGGTGTGCGGTTCCGGCATCATAGACGCCGCCGCATGCCTCCTCCGCGGCGGCTTGATAGATGAAACAGGCGCCATGGATGAAGCATGGAGTGCCACAGGCTATCCGCTGACCGGCCGCGGCGGTATAGGCGGACCGGACGGCGGCGGCATCCGCTTCAGCCAGGCAGACGTGAGGCAGATACAGCTGGCCAAGGCGGCTGTCGCGGCCGGCATAGCCGCCATGCTCGATGAGGCTGGCGCTGGCCTGGACGACATCGAGACGGTATTCCTCGCCGGCGGATTTGGCAGCTACCTGCGGCCCGAGTCGGCAGCGGCCATAGGCCTCATACCGCCCGCCCTGTTGGACCGCGTGGAAACCGTCGGCAACGCGGCCGGTCATGGCGCGGTGCGCATGCTGCTGTTCCGGGATGAAATGAACGCGATGTCCAGCCTGGCCAGGGCCGTCCGCTACATCGAACTGTCGGGATCGGATTTCTTCCGTGACCGCTTTGTGGAAGAACTTTTCTTCCCGGTGCCGTCCGATCCGGTGGTTCCCCTCGCCGACACTGTCATTGTTGGTGAGACCCCAGTTGGTGCGGCACCTGCCGGTGCAGTTCCGGTCGGCGCTGACCGCGGATGACAGGCTTCATCGCTTCCGGTGACGCGCTGAGGCCCGACGACGAGCGCGTTCTGTCCGGCAGCCTCGAAACCGCCCGGCAGTATGCCGAAGCCACCGGTGTCCGTTGCATCGTGCTGGACAGCAAGGGCACCGTACTGCAAGCCCCGCACGGCCCGGAACCCTGCGCCGTCTGCGCCTTGCGCCGGGGGGCCGGTTCAGGTTCCGGTGCTGCAGCCGATACCGTTCCCTGTTCAGTGCTGCACCTCGACGCAGCCAGACAAGCCTCCCGATTCGGCGGTTCGTTCGTGTACCTCTGTTCCGTCGGGTTCATGCACTGGGTCAGCCCGCTCTTCTCGGGTGGCCGTACCGTCGGCGCTCTGGTCGGGGGGCCGGTGCTGGCCATAGACCGTGACGAGGCCATAGCTTCCATCCGGGATGCCAGCCCGGAACTGGACGAGGTTGCTGCGGCCAGCTGTGCCGATTCGGTGCCGCTGGCTTCAGCGGGCCGCGTGCAGGCGCTGGCGCAGGTTCTGGCAACCCTTGCCGAACGCGTATCCGCCGATATGCCAGGCGGCTTTGACCGCACCCGGCGCATCACCGAACAGCAATCGAGGATATCTGAAGAGATCCATGACATGAAGCGCCGCTTTCCGTCCGACGGGGCCGTCCCGGGCTATCCGCTGGAGAAGGAGCGGGCCTTGCTGGAGGCCCTGCGCCGCGGTGACGAGGCAGGAAGCCGCAGGACCCTCAACGAATTGCTCGGTTCCGTATTTTTCTCCAATGGTCCCAATTTTGAACTGGTCAAGTTCCGCGCCGTGGAACTCCTCGTGCTGCTGTCCCGGGCGGTCATTGAATCGGGCAATGCCGACGCCGGTCTGCTCGACGCCGATTTCAGCAAGCTCCAGCGCATCCAGGAATCCGCCGACCAGGAGGAGCTGACTGACCGCCTGAACGTCATCGTGGCCCAGTTTTCGCGCAGGGCCTTCTCGTTCAGGGCCGTTAAGCACTCGGTTGCCCTGCGCAAGGCCGAGCGCTACATCCGCGAACATTTCCTTGAAAACCCTCCGCTCCACGAGGTTGCGGCGGCTGCGGGATTGTCGCCGGCGTATTTTTCAACGGTGTTCAAGGAGGAGCTTGGTGAAAGCTTTTCCGATTTTATAAACAGGCTCAAGGTGGAGAGAGCCGCCGGGTTGCTCGTAGGCAGCGACCTCAGCCTTGCCGATGTCGCCGATTCATGTGGATTCCAGGACCAGAGCTGGTTTTCCAGGGTGTTCAAGCGGTATATGGGCGTAACGCCGGGGCGCTTTCGGGAGGCAGGAGGGCGACGTGCACCGGAGTTGCGGGAAATTCACGAGTAGCAAGACCTCCTCTCTAGTCCGTAAAATCATAACGGGATGTTCAAAAGCAGTCCGTCTATCCGGGTAAAGTGGGTGTCAGCGCTCAGGAGGATCGCGCCTTGTTCCATTGCCGAAGCGGCGATCCAGACATCGTTGAGGGGAATGGGCGTACCCTTGCGTTGCAGGGTGCCAAAGATTTCGGCGTAGAGTATGGCGGTTTGTTCGGTCAGGGAGCAGATCTCCACCCGGGGGCTGCTGAGGAACTGCTCAAGTTCATCCAGGTTGCGGGCTTCTTTGCTGCCGCCCCGGAATCCGATGCGCAACTCCGCCAGCAC
>JAIFMD010000137.1 GCA_020048755.1 Spirochaetota bacterium | reverse complement strand
TATGCCTATGTCCCGCTGGCTATCCGCGCTCATCTCATGGCCGGCACACTCGAGCAGGAAGCTGGACAACTCGTCGCGCATCTGGTCGGCATACTCCTCCATGTCCTTCAGGCGCTCCACCTCTTCTCCGAGATCGTCGGGAGCTCCTTTGAGCAGTTCGCGCCACCTGCCGAACATCGTACCGCAGAGTCCGGCCATGTCGGATATCTCTTTCTGTGCGCGCATCAGATTGAGTTCGGGGCTGCTCAGCAATGGCGCGGCTATGTATTCAAGCTTCTGTGGCAGGGCATCCTCTCCAGGCCTGGCCCTGATCATGCGTGAAACCAGTTCGGAGAGTTGCCTGGTGAATGGCGCAAACAGTAGCGCGTTTATCAGATTGAATACCGTATGCATCATCGCGATGTGCTGTGCTATCGTAGAGTCGCCGGCTAGAAGGTTGACGAGTGAAAGGAAGGGCCTGAACAGTAGTATTGCCCATACAGAGCCAAGCACGTTGAACATGATGTGGATCCAGGCAGCCCTGCGTGCATTGGTTTTTGCACCGATGGATGCCAGAAATGCGTCGATTGTGGTACCGATATTGCAGCCGAGCACCAGTCCCGCGGCCATTTCAAAACCAATGACTCCCTCGACGGCCAGCGTGATGACGATGGCGGTAGAAGCACTTGACGAATGTACAAGGATAGTCAGGATGGTGCCGGTAGCCACAGCGATCAGGATGGATGCGAGCCCGAGATCCGAGACGCTGGCCAGGAAATGCACGACCTCCGCGGATGGTTTTGGTATGGCATGCGAGAGGAAATCCAGCCCGAGGAACAAGAGCCCGAAACCCAGTGCAGCCTCGCCATAGTCGCGGAGGTGGGTCTTGCGCCTGACGGTCATCATCATGAGGAAGCCAACGCCAATCATGGGCAACGCCAGTGCTGATATCTGGAATTTGAAGCCTATCAGCGACACGATCCAGGCTGTGATGGTAGTTCCAATATTCGCACCGAAAATCACCCCGGCGGCCTGGACCACCGTCAGCAACCCTGCGTTGACAAAGGAGACGACCATGACCGTAGTGGCGGAGGATGACTGGATAATACCCGTCACCACCAGCCCAGTCATCAGCGCCTTGAACGTGTTGCCGGTCATCAGGTTGAGCGTCCGCTTGAGCCCCTCACCGGCTGCCCGCTGGATTCCATCAGACAATATCTTCATGCCGTACAGGAATAGCCCGAGCGAACCTGCTAATTCGATGATCATGATGACTACGTTCATAGTGACCTTTCGCAGCCACGTGGCCGCCGCTCTGAATGGTTATGGTTGCGGTAATCCCGGTCGGCTTCCTTATATAGCAGATGCAGTAAAAAAGTAAGCTTTAAAAACCGGACTGGGCCTTGAAGCATGCCTCACGGTATACTGGAGGCATGCACATCCATGGTTCAGATCATTGCAACTATCCTTCTGGAGTCACTGCGCACAGTGTGATGCTCGCCCTGCTTATTCTGTCTACATCATCGGCAGGAGCAGAACCACTGGCAGCATTTGTCCAGCCGGTCATGGCCACGCGCCTGGCTACCGGCGAAAGCATCAGCCTCGCCTCATCAGGAAAAACCGCGGCACTCTCGCTGGCACCGGCGCACCCGGCCTCGCAGGTCATGAAATCGGCAGTATCGGCTGAAAGCCCGGATATTGTCGTCGAGGCACTGTTCCTCCTGAAAATGCTGCATACCGGCAGCCCTGTCTCGGAGAATCTGGCCGTGTACAACGTTCTCAGGTCTATCAGCACCCTGCAGGGTATCGAATACTATTCAGCCAGCCGGAAAAAAAACAGGTTGCTCTATGAATATTCAAGTTTGATTGCTGGCCCTGACGACCAGACCCCGGTACGGGACACCAGAGTTGACCGGATCCCGCCAGACCAGGCAACGCTCCATGCGCGGCAGAAGGATACAACCTTCGGCGACAACCGTTACAGGATACTTTTGTCAGGCGGGCCGGGCTTCGTCACCCAGCAATCGACAAACCTGACACGACTGAGTCTGGGAATCATGCCGGTTGCGGCACCGGGAGCCGTAAATGTACGACTCCTGATAATCCTGGTGGATGAGGGACTCTTGTTCTACGTCGCGTCAAGCGCACGGGCTACGCTTGTGCCCGGAGTCCGCAGCACACTGGAAGCATCGTTCGGCAACCGGGCTACGGCTGTATTCAACTGGTTTTCCAGAGAACTCACCGCAACCTGGCCGCGGCAACCCTAAGCAAGCGGCTCCACATCCGTAGCAAGGTCGACAGCTGCAGGTGCGGTGGCAACTGCAATCTGAGCACCGGCAGGTGGCGGCGGAACCTTCGAGAGGTCGGGCGATTTGATGAAGGCAAAATTCTTCATGATCCGCACAAAAACATCGGTCCTGCGGCGGCCTTCGGTAAGTGATGCCAATAATTCCTTGTTTCTTCCGCCACCAAGACTCCTGATGTTTGTGACCAGGTCCGGGCTGGATTTCTTGTAGTCTGACAGCAACTCACCGAGCACTTCGGAAAGCATCTGGAAGAGGCCCGTTTCGTCTTCGCAAATTTCCTTGGCCCTGTAGTTGATCTCGTCTACTATCTTCGAGAGGAACGGCATGATGTCCTTGCCGTGGCGCATTTCTTCTACATAGCGCTTTACCGCGACGACACTGACACGGCCGCTGCCCTTCAGGCCTTCTTCAAAGGCATCGATGCGGGCTGCGGTCCGGTCGCACTGGTACAGGATATTGGCCAGGCTGTTCTGGAAATTCTTGTTGTCAAAGTATCCTTCCACGAGGATTTTCTTGACGGCTTCCTTGATCTGGGCCTCGAAGACCCCTTTTGCATAGGATTTGAGGATGCTCATCGGCTTTACATGGGTAAAACCATTGGGACTCTCACGCCGCAGGTAAGAATCATTGTCTTCATTGTACCCATCGAGCGCCAACACCTCGGTACCGCCAAAGAGGTCCCGGATATCCATTGAAACAGCATTCTCATGGCGCTCCCGGAGGAGTCGTTCCCGGTCGCGCTCGTACTGGGTAATAAGGCGCTTTCTGTACTGGTCTACATAATCGATGCGCTCGCGCTTGATGTCAGGCTGGTAGAGGGCATCGCGTTTCGACAACCGGATGAGCGCGATGAGATTGTCGCTGGAGAGCCGGTACGAGAGTATCTTGTTGAGTGTAGAAAAAAGCTTGGAAATCTTGCCCGCCTGGCTGGCGGCAGTAGCCGGGGCGTGCCGCTCGAACACGCGCATGGTTTTTGCATGCAGGGCCTCTGAAAATGAAAAACCCGAGAGCAGATAGTATGCATCGATCAGCTCCGGGAGCACCTGCTCACCGGCGCAGGCCTGGAAGTCCGGCTTGTACCGGGCATCGTCGAGGCTGGCTCCAGGATCGAAAAAACCAAGCATCCTCTCCCAGTCGTGCCTGCACACTTCGATAAAGCGTTCCACCTCGTACAGGTCGAAATTCAGCCTTCCATCCATGAGCGCATCGACACTCTTGAGGAAACGCTGAAAATCCCTGGCAATGGCTGCCTGTTCCTCGTCATCCTTGACGGCATTCTCGAGCCTGGCTTTCATGCCCTCGTAGACGAAGCTGTCCTTCCTGGCACGTTCTTCTGCTGGTAATTCCAGATCGACGAGGTAGTCGAAGTAGCGGCGGGAGACCCGCAGGTCAGGATGGGACAGCGTCCTGTCAGCAAGGTCCATCAGCGGCTTCAGCGTCTGGCAGAACAGGTACAGATCCTGCGCAAAACCAGTCATGACGAGGTTGTTCTTGAACCGGTAATAAGGAGGCTTTATATGTGAAATACCGGAGAAAATGCGTTTGAGTTCGCCATCGGCTCCGGTATCGAAGCCGAAGATCTTCCTGAAGAAGTCCAGAATAGCCTGAAAGATTCCCATGGTCGTCCATTCTACGGCAGGAACGCCGCCGGAGCAAGCATCAAGCCCGCTGTGCTTCGGTATACCAGAC
This sequence comes from Spirochaetota bacterium, assembly GCA_020048755.1. GTDB lineage: Bacteria > Spirochaetota > Spirochaetia > Treponematales > UBA12059 > SZUA-370. The sequence goes on along the minus strand of JAIFMD010000137.1, from coordinate 18,388 downwards.
CTCGTCAGAGCGATGCAGCAACGATTGGTGTGCAAAAACCGGGGCACCCGTAGCTACAGCCAGGGCGAGTGCGTCGGAAGGGCGAACATCCCGGGTCCAGGTCCGGAGCCCACGACCATATTCCAGGCGGGCAAGATAGCCATCTTCATCAGGACCGTACAAACCGTACAGCTCGACGCGGCGGATCGTTATCCCCTGCTCCTTGAACACCTGCGCTACCAGTTCATGGGTAAGCGGACGCGGAGTCGAGATCCCCTCGAGCTCCATCAGGATGGCTCCTGCTTCCGCCGCGCCGACGGCTATGGTGAACTCACCAGTACCTCCGTCTTCTTCGAGGATGACAACGGGAGGATCATCTTCCGACGGCATGGCAACGCCTTTTACACGAACCCTCGACATTTCAATGTTCATGAGAACTAGTATAGTACGCTACATGGTGTTTTCAGGCTTTGCGGGTCGAAACTACGAGGAACCGGTTCTACTCCATTCCTTGACTACCCCGTAAAGCCGCGAGTACACTTCAAAAACATTATGCGGCGCACACCACACTACATCGCGTTTGCCGGCCTCGAACTGGCACGGTATTTCGTGCTCGTTTCAGCGACAAGCCACTTTGCCACGACAACGCCGTCGGCATCCCAGGCCCTTCGCATAGTCGCGGCACCCAATACCCTCTTTGCCATAGCATTCCTGTTCCTCGGACTCGACTCAAAACGCTACGAGGCCTACAAGCCACTGCTCATGGTCGGAAAACTTGCAGCGCTGTTTTCGGGCATCATCGCGCTCCCAAGGCTTCTGGGCAATTCCACTTCGAGTAGCCTGGCAGCTACATACTCGATACTCGGGATCGCGGTCTGGGATGCATTGACGGCGGTGATACTGGCCCTCCCGGACAAGACCCGCCCGGCGGAACCGACCTCGCCGCCACCTGAACCAGAACGTGTGGAGCTCGACTGACATGCGGATCATCCCGGTAGCAAGCGGCAAAGGTGGCGTCGGCAAGTCGATGGTCTCGGCCAACCTGTCCATTGCGCTGGCCCAGGCAGGTAAGAAAGTTGTCCTCGCGGACCTCGATCTAGGCGCTTCGAACCTGCACCTCATCCTCGGATTCACCGTGCAGAAGCACGGCCTTGGCACCTACCTGTCCGGCGCCAGGGTGCGGTTTGAAGACATAATCTACGAGACCGATTACCCCAACCTCAGATTCATTCCCGGTGACGCGGAAATTCCCGGCCTGGCAAACATCGCCTATCGCCAGAAAACCCAGTTGGCAAGGCACCTCCTGAGCATAGAAGATGCCGACTACCTCGTGCTGGATCTAGGTGCGGGTACCGGGGCCAACATACTCGATTTCTTCCTGCTCTCCGGTCGCGGCATAGTCGTGACAGCACCGACCCTGACCGCAACCCTCAACGCATACCTGTTCCTCAAGAACACCGTGTTCAGGCTCATGTGGGATAGCTTCAAACCCCGGTCAAAGGCACGAATCCTGCTGGAATCCCTCAAAAAGGATGGCGCTTCGCTCCAGAGGGCCTACATACCTGAAATTCTCGGACGCATCAAGGAAGTGGACCCGGCCAGTCGCGCCGCCTTTGACATGCGCATGTCAAAATTTTCTCCCCGCATCATCCTCAACATGCTTGAGGATCCCAAGGATGCCGAGAAGGCCCAGAAAATCCGGCGCTCGTGCAGGGAGTACCTCGGCATGGACCTGGAACACCTTGGCATCGTCTACCGCGATGACCTGCAGGACGTCGCACTAGGAAGCCGCATCCCCATAATCCGCTATAAACCCCAGTCGGTTCTGTCTCAGGCAATCTACAGGATAGCAGACAAGCTGATTTCCTCGGAAGGCGACGATGAAGCGTTCCTCGACCCGGAATACCTGGACGACAGCTACGGGGCCGCAGACACCGAGGCCGAAGCGGATTTTGAAACAAAAATGGACTACGTCGAGGAACTCCTTTCATCTGGCGCTCTGACCCAGGGAGACCTCATAGAGACGGTACGCATGCAGCAGTTCGAGATAAGCCATCTCCGCAAGGAGAACCAGTTCCTCAAGTCCAAGATGGCCAAGGCCCTCTCCCAGGGATTCAAGGTCTAGGAGAGGCGGAATGGCCGGGGCAACGATACGCGGAGAAATAAAGCTGCTCATCGATGAACTGGGGTTCGAAGCGGCGTTTCATTTCACACCGGTTCCCACTGGTACGGAATGGAGTGCAGAAGGACTGACCAGGTTGCTGGCCGAAGCCCGCGTTACGGGAGTCCAGGGCCGTCGCATTGAAGAAATCCTCTCGAGCTTCTCAAAATCAAAGCAGGTGACTGTCGAGGTTGCGGCAAAGGGTCAGGTTCCAGAACCGGGCATACCCGAGTATGCGGAATGGATGGACATCAAGACACCTCCAGAATTCATCGCGTTTGAAAATGAAACCATATCCAGTGCGGCTCCACCCGAATTGTTCCGCATCAAAACCGAGCGCGTTGCACGGGAACGCATTGTCAAGAAACCAGGCGCTTTTCCATTTCTTCCACCAAAAGAAGAAAAGGTCGTTGAGTTCGACAAGGTTGAGACCAAGGAAGCGCTGGACGTCGATACGAGGGTGATACGGCTCTTCTGGGCACACAAGGGCACAGTCGTAGCCCGGACGGCGGCATCCCGCCCCGGAAAGGCTGGAAAGAGCGTCTACGGCAAACCCATACTGCCCCCACAATCCGACGATACGGCCTTCCACCTCGGCAGCGGCCTGGTCAAGGACAAGATCGACATCGTGGCAGCCGAGTCTGGTTTTGTCAGGGTAGGAGCCCGCTGGGCGGACCTTGTACCGTTCCGTGCCGGCGAATTCTCTGTCCGCCTCTCCGCCGACAGTTCGACGGTACTACTGGATTACAACCCCGGTGACACGCGGCTCCCGCCCCCCGATGCTGCAGCATTGCTGCAGGAAGCGGTAGCCCTGGGCCAGACCGAAGCACAACTGATCCCCGTGGACGAAATAGCCTCCGCGTTGCTCAAATCCACGCGGAGCGGACAACTACTATCAGGATTCAGCCTATCCTGCGACCGCGATGCATCCGCCCTCGTCGTCATCTCGCCCGACAAGCTCAGGGCTACACTGAATGTCATCAAGGGCAGAGGCAGGGGCAAACCACTTGCGTTGTCCATGGTCAGCGCGGCTTTGGCCGCTCAGCCGCTCAAGGGCGTCAAGATAGACAAGCTCAAGGCAGATGTCGTTGCGTTCTACAAGGGCAAGGAAATGGAACTCCTCGACTACCCCCTGGCCGAGGGCAAGGAACCAGTCAAGGGCAAGGATCGTACCCTTAAATACAGCGTAGCATTCCTTCCTGAACTCCAGACCAGGGACTCCATCAAAGCCATAGAAGCGGCTCCGTCCCTTGCACGCATTGCTCGGAACCTTGAAGAATTCCCACTGAATGCTGCCAGTCGCGTCGCCTTCGTAAAGAAAGGGCAGGAAATCGCACGGTTCAGTGCACCCTCGGCCGGCCAGGCCGGAACCGATATCTACGGAGCTGCCGTTCCCGCCTCTCCAGGCAACGATCCTGTAATCAAGGCTTTTCAGAACCTTAAAATTTCCCAGGAATCGCTTGAAAGTGAAGATGACGGGCTGCTCCTCATGCACGAACAGGACGGCACGGTCATGGGCAGGGTGTTGCCATACCGAGATGCGCGAGTAGCAGTCAGCGTGGCGGAAGACGGCATGTCAGCCAGCGTGGAAATAGAGCTCGGCTACGGACTCGGCAAGGAACTTACCCTTGAACTCGCCCAGGAATCCCTCAAGGAGGCCGGGGTAACCGCTGGCCTCGACCTTAAAGAACTGGCCGCGGCACTCGCCGAGGCACGGGATGGAAAACCCGTAAAAGACAGGGTAATTGCCCGTGGCATACCTCCGGTTCCAGCCGGAGGATTCAGACTCAACTGGCTGATACGAATTGCCTCAGGCGCGGCCGTAACCATGAGGGCAGACGGCTCTGTAGACTATAAAAACCAGGATCGCGCCACGGTCGTCGTAGAAGGCCAACCCCTGATCGAACTCCTCACCATTGGCGTAGAAGGCCAGAACGGCATGGACGTGCTCGGGAGCGTCATACCGGCACCAAAGGACCCTACCGTTGTGGAACCCCCGGGATTCGATGCCAACATCATTGAAGAGCGGCAGGAAAACGGCGACAGGCTCCTGAAAGCTGCCAAAAGCGGCGAGCTCCATTTCGACAAGAACCAGCTGACGATAGACGTAGCCCAGAAAATCAAAGGTGATGTAGGACCGGCTACGGGGAACTTGCGTTTTCCGGGCCCCATTGCCATCGCGGGAACCGTCCTGTCAGGATACTCGGTTGTCGCAGGCGGCGATATCCTGATTACCGGAGCTGTAGAGGCGGCACTCGTCTCGGCCGATGGCGCCATCAAGATCACTGAAGGCATCAAAGGCGCCAAGAAAGGTACGGTACGTGCCAGAAAAACGATAGAAGCAGCCTTCGCCGAACAGGCGATGCTTCTGGCTGTCGAAGATATAGTCCTTAAAAATTCAGCCCTCCTATGCAATATCAAGTCAAACGGCCACATCAGACTGCTCGGCGAGAAGGGCCATCTCATCGGAGGACTGTGCCGGGCGCGAAAGGGCATGGAAGTCCAGAACCTCGGCTCTGCCAACGGTGCGCACACCCAGGTCTCGTTCGGCCAGGACTACCTCTTGCAGGACTCGATAGAAGCTGAAGAGCGGGAAATCGAACGCGTCAAAACCATGATACTGCAGACAGACAAAACCATGCGGGAGCAAGAAAAATCGGGAGTCAACCTCGACAAGATACGGCAGGACAAGCTCAAGCTCGTCAAGCTCCTGGAAAAACGGTCCATGCGGGTCTTTGAACTAAGGGAAAAATTCGAAGAACATTTCCCCGGGGAAATAGTCATCCGCGGTTCGATTTTTGCTGGCGTGGTCATCGAGAGCCACAACCGCTTTCACGAGATCAGGCAGACAAAGCAAAAGATTGCATTCTCGTTCGACCCGCAACTCGGCCGGGTCGTCGAGCGGCCGCTTAAATAGCCCCAGCAGTTGCGCCTCGTCCGCGAGGCGGGTATAGTCTGAAAATCTGACCATAAGTACAAACCCGGAGGTCGCAATGCTCGCCGCCGTTCAATTTCCTTCCTGGATCCACCCCGAGATCCTGCCGTTCTTTCCTCAGTTCCCGTTGCGCTGGTACGGATTGATGTACCTCGTTGGCTTTGCCATTACGTACCTGCTCTTCAAGTACCAGGTCAAGAAGCGCACACTTGGATATTCAGATGACGACATTTCAGGTTTCTTCCTTGCCGGCATAATCGGGCTGATCATAGGTGCAAGACTCTTCGGAACCCTGCTGTACGATCCGAGCGGCATCTACTGGCGCAAACCCTGGCTCATCTTCTGGCCCTTCGGAGAAGGTGGCACGTTTACAGGATTCATGGGCATGTCGTTCCATGGCGGCTTCGTTGGACTCGTCGTGGGCGTGCTCATCTACTCGAAACGGCTCAGGCTGGATTTCCTGCAATGGGCTGACATGATTGCGGTAGCCGCGCCTCTCGGGTACACCTTTGGCCGCCTGGGCAATTTCATCAATGCCGAGCTCTGGGGAAAAGTAAGCACCGCTCCCTGGGCCATGGTATTTCCAGCTGCCAGACGCTTTCCATCCAGCCTGGGCTGGGTTCGCGAAGTGGCCCAGAAAACCGGCATAGCACTCGACGGAGCGCTGGTCAACCTTCCCCGCCACCCGTCACAACTCTATGAAGCGCTCTTCGAGGGCATCTTCCTGTGGCTGGTATTATGGTTCATGGTCCGGCCCAGAAACCCGTTCAAGGGTTTTGCAGTCGGCGCTTATGTTGCCGGATATGGCATCGTCCGCTTCGTCATTGAATACTTCCGTGAACCGGACGCCGATCTCGGGTACATCATCAAGCTGGGTGATCCTGACGCCTCTATCCACCTGTACTCGACTCCCCTGAACTTCTCCATGGGACAATTGCTGTGTTTGCTCATGATCATAGGCGGGCTCGGCTTCATTGCAGTACGGTGGAGGCTATCAAAGCGTTCTGTCTCCCTGCTCGCCGCGGCTGCTACCGAGAGGGCAAAAATCGAGCATGCGAAGAAAAAGCTGAAGCACCGCTGAACACGTCCGGACACGTCCGGACCGCTATGTTCAAAGAGGCTTTCCATTAAGGCCATGCATAAATTTGCATGGGGGCCCGCCTCGTGAATGCAAGGGGGTTCGTCATCCATGACGTTACGGAACGCTTCGCGTTCCATACATATAAACGGTGGTCGCCATCCATGGCGACCGAGCTCGCTATGAGTTCATGGTCCCTGGCTTGTCAGCGGCTATGATGCGACATGGAAGGCGCATCCACTGAACATCGTGGAGCTTTGCTCCATGACGTCATGGACGACGAGCGGTCCGGACGTGCTTTTTCTGCCTGGTCGGAGCTTTAGGATTAGTCAGCTGTGGTGCTGATGACTCAGACGCTCCTACTTGCAAACGGATACGCCCATCGCGCATACATGCGTTGCTGGCCTGCCTGGTATACCGCCCGAGTCAGGCCGGGGTGTGACTTAAAAGCCATCATCAGGAACGTTGCGTTGGGCGCCGGCACAACACCCGCCGCGCGCGTTAGCGCGGCGGGTGTTGTGCCAGGCGGGCCCCAACGCAAAATTCATACTTAGCCTTTCAGAAGAAGAAACCGCTCCTTCGGCCTGATTCAGACGTGCAACCAGCCCGATCAGAATTGCTTGCGCGATGCCCGTAGTTCAGTGTTCGTCGCCGAAACAGGCCCCCACGAGTCTTGCAGTATCCAGCATGTGATGATCGAGCGGTATGGTCTTCGTCTTGTCAGCCACCTCGGAGAGCGGTACTGAGGAAACGCACGCATCCTTCATGGCGACCATCCGGCCAAACCGGCCACGGGCAAGCAGTTCTGCGGCCGCGGTGCCAAAGGTCGTGGCAAGCACCCGGTCGTAGGGACTTGGTGTACCACCACGCTGGAGGTATCCGAGTACCGTCACACGCGTCTCCATGCCGGTGGCAGCCTGAATCTCAGCAGCCACCCGGTAACCGATGCTCGGATACGGCATTTTTTCACGCGCTCGCTTGCGCTCCTTCTTGGGAAGCATGGCTTCTTCCTTTGATAGCGCTCCCTCCGCGACGACAACAATTGAAAATGCCTTGCCTTCTGAACGGCGCTTTTCTATATCGCGGGCCACGGAGGCTGCCTCGTAGGGAATTTCCGGTATCAGTATCACATCACCGCCACCCGCGATGCCGGCGTACAGCGCCAGCCAGCCGGCCTTGTGCCCCATCAACTCTATCACCATCACCCGGTTATGCGAGTGCGCCGTGGAATGCAGGCGGTCTATCGACTCGGTGGCTATATCGACAGCGGAGTGGAAGCCAAAAGTAACATCGGTACCCCATATGTCGTTGTCTATGGTCTTTGGCAACCCTATGACGTTCAGACCTTCTTTTGACAGCAGGTGGGCAGTCGTATTGGTTCCATTGCCCCCGAGTACGACCAGGGCATCAAGCCGCAGACGCTCCACGGTTTCCTTGATCAGTTCAGGTTTGTCCTGCCCGACCTCGGCATCCGAGACGGTTCCGTCATCGCGGCCCTTGAACGGTTTTTCACGCGACGACCCCAGTATGGTACCACCCCTCGTCAGGATTCCTGAAAAATCTTCAGGAGACAACTCGTGGGCATCACCCTCTATCAGTCCCCGGTATCCATTGGAAATACCGACTATTTCCATGCCGAATACTCCGGAAGCCGCCTTGGCAACTCCACGAATTGCCGCATTGAGCCCGGGACAGTCCCCACCACTGGTAAGGATGCCAAAACGTTTGACGGCGCTCTTTGGCATGATTGCCTCCATTCACGATGGTGATGGGGAGCGCCAGGCGCAACCCCGGAATATCAGCGCCCGAAAAAGCCCGAGCGGTTGCCGAACCGCTGCAACTTGCCTGAATCTCTGGACGGCTCGTCCAGTGTCTTGATAACCTGCCGAGCCAGGAGGTCTGGTTGTCCTGATTCGTCCCTGATGGCGCTGAAACGGACCAGGGGGGTTCCTGCGACAAACAGGCCCTCGGCCAGGCCGGTCAGAGCGCCGGAAGCCATCGCTCCGAGGGGGCCGCGTTCTGCCTGTACGATGACGAGTACTATCGAGCCACCACCGCGCTCCGCAAAGCGTTTGGCTGCTTCACGAATGAGCTCCGCATAGCCCGCGGCCCACTCGAGCACCGTGCGCTCGATGGTCCGGGGAGTCAGTCCTGTAATGCCGGTAACATCGGAAGGTGGATCCGCAAAAATGACCAATTCGTCGAGCACACCGCCAAGCGCAGTTTCCGCTTCCAGGAGCGCTGCCCTCGCCGAGGCAAACGAAAGCGGATTCCAGGGTACGGTCAGCTCGACGGCATCCTGCTGGTTGGCATCAGCACCCTCGGCTTTCTCCGGACCGGCTTCGACGAGGTGCAATACCGCTGTTTTACGTCCTGCTACCCTCGCTTCTGTAACGAAGGCAGAGACGCGCAAAGATCCCGAAGGAACCGCCAATGTTGTCTTTTTCACGGGGTCAGTGTACTATGACCACCGATCGGGCGCAAGGCAGGTGCTGACGCCGGCGCCCGCTGAACGGAGTGTCAATGAAGCTTGCGCTATGCCAGATCGATGCCGTCGTCGGCGATTTTTCAGGAAATGTCGACAGGATACTCGCCGCGGTTGAACGCGCTGTCATCAGCGATCCATCCACAGAGCTGGTCGTACTGCCTGAAATGAGCGTATGCGGGTATCCACCCATGGACCTTCTGGATCAACCGAGCTTTTCCGAACATGACGAAGCGGCATTCAGGAGACTCCAGAAGGAACTGCCCCGGAACATTGCGGTAGCAATCGGGCATATCGGCAGGAACGCAAACGGTCTGGGGCATCCGCTTACCAACTCCCTCTCCGTCATCCTCGATGGCGCAGTTGTGTTCGAGCAGGCCAAGACGCTCCTGCCCACCTATGATGTGTTTGATGAAGCCCGCTATTTCGAGCCCGCGACAGCCCGCCATGTGTGGGAATACCGCGGCATCCGCATCGGCTTTGCCATCTGCGAAGACCTGTGGCGGGAGACAGCGCCGGTTTCCGGTATGCGGTACCAGCTTGATCCGCCGCGGGAACTGCTCGATGCGGGTGCGGACCTGATCATCGTTCCTTCTTCATCACCATATCAGCTCGACAAAATAGGTCTGCGCGTCGGCCTCTGCGCCGACCTCGCCAGATCCGGTCACATACCGGTGGCATACTGCAACATGGCAGGCGCCAATGATTCACTGATATTCGACGGGCGTTCCTTCATGGTCGATCCTTCGGGAAACCTCACGTCCCTGGGCGACTTCGGGGAGGGTCTCCTCGTCGTCGATACCGAGGCTACGTCTGCGGCTACCACCACTGGCCTGCAGTTTCCCGATCGCTGGGACGAGGTGGAACGGGCACTGGTAGAGGGAATCCGTGGCTACATGCGCAAGTGTGGGTTCAAGAAAGCGCACCTCGGCTTGTCCGGAGGGATAGATTCGGCTATCGTCGCTGTACTCGCGGCCAAGGCCATCGGCGCCGAGAACCTGACCTGCATCATGCTGCCCTCACGTTTCTCTTCAAGCGGCTCCATCGATGACAGCGTGGAACTGGCAAAGAACCTCGGTTGCAGACTTGAAACCGTTTCCATAGAGGGTCCATTCGCCAGCCTGCTCACGACCCTGGAGCCACAGTTCGCAGGTCTTCCCTTCGGGCTTACCGAAGAAAACCTCCAGGCGCGGATCCGGGGCGACATCCTTATGGCCTGGTCAAATAAATTCGACTCGATGCTGCTGACGACCGGCAACAAGAGCGAGCTTGCGGTGGGCTACTGTACCCTCTACGGAGACATGTGTGGAGCCATTGCCCCGATTGGAGACCTTCTCAAGACTGAAGTTTTCGCACTCTGCGAGCGGATATACGCGAGGGAAGGCATACTGCCCCGCGCCATCCTGGACAAGCCTCCATCCGCAGAGCTCAGACCAAACCAGCTGGATCAGGATTCATTGCCACCGTATGAACTACTCGATGCGATACTCGAACTATATATTGAAGAAAACCTGTCTGCGGCAGAAATCATAGCGCGGGGCTATGACGATACGCTCGTCAAGAGGATAATCACCATGACAGTCCGGGCGGAATACAAGCGCAGGCAGGCCGCTCCCGTTATCAAGGTATCGTCCCGCGCGTTCGGGATGGGCAGACGCTTGCCTATAGCGCGTGCCGTATACGAAACCCTGCCACGTTGAAGGTACGCAGCGCCCTCAGGCTCCGCTACGCAATCGCAATTCTGGCCGGTGCGGCACTCGTTGCCGGGGCCCTTGCCATCAAGGCCCCCGACCCCGATGCGCTGGCCATGGCAACGATGATACTCCGCCCTTCGGAAGAATCGCCTACGTTGCAGGAGATTCCGGCCAGCCAGGCAGCCTTGAAGCCGAATGTCGATGCAGCCTGCGCCGAGGCGGCACGGGCCAGCGAAAAAACCTTTACGGTGCTCGCGGCGGGGGACATCCTCCTGGCCCGTACGCCAGGCAAGCGTGCCGGGCAATACGGCTTCCGCTACCTGTTTGAAGGTGTAAAGGAACTCGTTTCCTCCGCTGACATTGCCTTTGCCAACCTCGAGACACCGGCTTCGTACCTCGGCGTGCCATACCCCGGGAAACCTGAAAACGTCACGTTCAGGGCGGATCCCGCCACGCTGTTCGGTCTTTCATGGTCAGGCTTCGATGTGCTGTCCCTGGCCAACAACCATGCCAACGACTATGGCCCGCGCGCGCTTGAGGAAACACTGGATTACCTCGAACTTCTGGGCATCGAGAAGAGCGGTGCAGGACGCGACATCGAGGATGCCAGAAAACCAGCCCTACTCTATCGGGACGGAACAAGCTTTGCGTTCCTCGCATATGCCGTTCCGGGTTACAGCATCGTCGGCGCCGCGGGTTCCATGGCGGGTTCAGCACTGACTCGATCGGAAGAAAAACTCCATGGCCCCATCCCCCCGCCCCTGCCTGTGGCCAATCCAGATTCACCCGGAAACCGGGGAACAGGGGTGGCCCTCGCAACTCCAGACGCCGTCATTGCTGATATACAGAAAATAAAGAACAGCGTCGATCCCGATTACCTGTTCGTTTCAATCCACTGGGGTGAAGAGCATCAGCGTATGCCCAACACTGCCCAAAGGCTGCTTGGAAGAGCCGCCATCGATGCGGGCGCTACGGCCGTACTGGGCCACCACCCGCATGTACTCCAGCCGGTAGAGCGGTATAATGGCGGTTTGATCATCTATTCGCTGGGGAATTTTATATTCGACATGGCGGCCGCCACAACGTACGAAACGGCAGCTGTCAGTCTCGTGCTTTCAGGCGGCAGGCTCGTGCGGGCCGACATCATTCCGTTACGGATAGGCAAAGATACCTATGCGCCGGTGCTGGCAAGCCCGTCCGATGCAGACTCCCGCCTGAAAGACCTGGCAAGGTGGTCTGCACGGTTTGATACAGAAATCATAATCAAGAAATCAACAGGCCAGGTTTATTTCTGATATTTATTGTTACGAACTGACTTTGGTGTTATACTTATCATCAGGAAACCTGTATGCGGACCAGAAAAGAGTTGCCCACAATCCTTGTAACCATACTCATTTCCATCGGAATGATGGGTTGTACCATGGGCGGTGGCATATTTACCGAGGAAGAGCTCGGAGCCATGTACCAGATCGTTGTATCCCGGGAAGGAACAGTGCTGGACTCAGGTGCGCGCGTTACAACCGCGACTGAGCTTGGTCTTTCGGTGGAGGGCATCGACGGAGCGCCAGAGGCTGATTCCATTGAAATCGTACTCTCCTTTCCTGATGGGTCACAGGCTGCAAGCATCCTCTTTGCAACGGCGGAAACAAAATCGGACGACGCCATAGTAGTCAGGGACTTTGAGGACGATATACCGCCATTTACCATGCCTGAAGATCTTCCAGACGGCTATTACTCGCTCCTGATACAGATCAAGAATGCCTCTGGCGGAATACTGGCCAGGCATGCAACCGCGGTCCTACTCTATGATGGGGCAATCCCGACACCGAGCCTGGCCGTATATCCAGGTTTCGTCCTTGCTGGCGGTGTCTCGCTCATCCGGCTTGAAGCCGACTATCCCGCAGCAATCGATCCGTGGATCAGATGGACCGTAGACGGCAAGGTGCTTCTCGCAGGTTTCAACTCCGACTACGCAGACCGGCTCGCCTGGCGTGCACCTGCCACAAGCGGCGTATACCTTGCCAAAGCAGAAATCTATCCGTTCATGCCTCCATCCGGCTTTGAGATCGCTCCTCTGACCAGCGCGGAAATACGCTTGCCCCTGTCTTCCACAGCGCAGCAGGAAGATACCCTTGGGCCTCTCGGTGCGTGGTCCAGGCTGACCTTTGACGGCGACCTGATCGACAAGGGTTCGCGTGAACACGTGGAAGAACCGGCCTCCCTTGGTTCTCCCGTCCTCGAGACCTACACATCGGGATTCGGGTATCTCCTGGGAAATGGTGCGGGAGTTACATCCACATCATCGTTGCTGCCTGTGCACCGGCAGACAAACAGCCTTGCTTCATTTACAGCACTGTTCGTGCTTGCACAGGCTTCGACTGAGGTGGTTCCTGGTTCCGGCACACTTCTGACCGTTCCGGCAGGCAATGGCTTTCCAGGGCTGGTCATAGGTGTGGAGAAGGGCGTTCCGTACTTCAAGTCAGGCAATTCAACCGTACCGTCAGTCATGGAACTACCGACAAGCGCCACACGCCTGGCCGTGTATGTAGCGCCTGTAGAAAATGGTGCTTTCATCCAGTTCTACGTGGACGAACAACCCGCCGGCAGCGGAACCATTGTATCGCCTCTGTTCCAGTTCCAGCCGGGATCATGCATTGTCTCTGGCCCCGGTGGTTATGTCGCAATATTCGACGAGTTGCGCATAATTGAAGGCCCCTATCCAGCATTCCTGCTCTCTGAACAGGCTGTAAAAGGAAAATCACTCATAAGTGCGAGCGGTTTTGAAGGTGGAATCCTGGGACCGGGTTTTGCAACTGTAGGTGATGCCATCGAACTGACGCATGGCAGCCTTAGTCTCGGCAGTGGCAGCAGGCTCATCATAGGTTCAAGTGGAATCCCCGCCCAGGGTACGTCGCTTACGTTCAACCATATTGAAGGCAAAGCGATTGCTACCATCAGGCTTGCCGATGGCAACAGCCTTGGTGTCGATACCGACGGAACGATATGGCTGGGTGGTGAAGCTACGGGGTTCAACGTGGGAGGGAATACAGATTCAAGCCTTACGGTCGCCATCGAGCCCACGGAAGCTGGTATTATTGTATACAGCTCTGATGATTCCTGGGTGCTGTTCGATGATTCGGCTCCGGCGCTTGATGCAACATGGAACCTGACTTCCATCGGCGATGACAATGCCGTTGTTTCAAAGGTATCACTCTCGGTACTCAGATCGACACTGGCTTCAACGAGGCGGCTACGCATGCTCTCGGCAGATTCCAGACAGATGGCTCCTTATGCAGCCGCTTCGGAAATCCAGAGAGAGGCTGCTGTCCCCGTTCCTGCAAGCCAGGCTCTTGCAAACCTCAACCAATAGTTTTTCAATCAGGCTGACTTGATTTTCGTTGCCCTGCAATGGAAAATGTAAGTCTTGTTGTTTTAACCGGCAACCGGGATATACTATTTTTTGCACCTGCGGTGGAAGGGAATTTATGAGAATAATAGTTTGTGTTTCAGTTGTATGCCTTGCGGTCATGGCTTCGTGTGTCAGCGCTCCCGAACCTGCCAGACAGGATTCCAGGGCAACCGATTCGGCAGCGTCAACGGCCACCGGTACGACTGATGAGAACAAGGCCAGGGCGATGGCTCTGGTACAGGGAGGTACCGCGGGCGGAACTACTGCTGGAACTGCTTCGGGAACCTCGACCTCAGCACCCTCTGCAGCGGCAACCGAGGCAGTAGACACTCCGCCTCCGGCACCTGGAGTCATGACACCCGAGGAGGAAGCCTTCCTCAACAATTATCTGGCGCGGCTTCAGTACATGGTCTACTACGACGAGCGGTCGGTCATAGACGCACAGTCCGCAAAGGTTGCCGTCAATCAGGCCAACAGGTACCTGATAGAGAAACTCGGTCTGTCCGTCGTCGATTTTGACCAGATAGAAAAGAACAAGAAGGACCAGCAGTCTGCATACCAGGCAGAAACCGGTGGCTCCATAGACCTGATCCAGTATCTGGCCCAGAAATACAATGCGGATGTCTACGTGGAATTATCCTTCAATGCTACCCCCTCGTCATCCAGTGGCAAATTCTATGCCACGGCACAGGGCTCCATGAAGATATTCGACACCTCTACGGCTCAACTACTCGGCTCGGTAGCATTCCAGAGTCCGCAGGTCATGAGCACGACCTCGAGTGAGAGTGCGATAGCCAATGCCGTCGCAGCCTCCGTATGGTCAGCCATGCCCAGGATGACCGATCAATCCAAAACACTTGTCAAGAATTCCATGTCACGCGGGGTCCGCTACGAGGTGCTCATCCAGAACACCCCGGATTCCCGGCAGATCAGTACGCTCCGCCGGGCTTTGGCCAAGGTCGTCAGGGAAGTCGAGCAGATATCCTATTCACCTGCGGAAACACGACTGGCCCTCTACACCTTCAAGTCACGGGATAAACTGGAGGACGCAATGTACGATGCGTCTGAACGTGCGGGACTTCTTGATTTATACTTGTTATATAGCAGAGGAAAATCGTTCACCTTCAACAGTGGACTGTAAGCAGGTCATCCGGGAGCAATCCCTGTGATATATTGTTACTTGGACCGTATCCGGATATGGTCTACATCATCGAAAGACCTTTAAGGAGGTTATTATGAAGAAGATTCTCGGCATTCTCCTGGTAGTTCTGGCGGTATTCGCCTTAGCATCATGCGCCAGCCAGCCCAAAGTCGAAGCACCGAAACCAATGGAAGCGGTCCTCACACCGGACGTTCTGGAACATAAAGGCACAGCACTCGGAGCCAACGTCCCCGCGTGGGTAATGTCCTACATTGAAAGCGGCGCCAGCGCCGTCGAGAAGCTCCCCGAGTACAAGGGCAAGTATGTCATAGTGCTCGACTCCGAAGGCCAGAGCAAGCAGGGAACACAGACTGCCATGGACAACATGGACGCGCCGGTCCAGATTGCCCGCTACCTGTCCACCCGTGTCCAGCAGAAGTTTGCCGGAGCCCAGGTCGGAGACCGTGACCAGCTTACCGAATACTTCGAGAACGTAGTCAAGACCGTTTCAGAGGCTAAATTCTCCGGCTTCATGGCCGGCCCGGACTGGTGGGTCTATCTCCAGTACTACAAACCCGGAGCCAAGAACAAGTCAGAAGTGGAGCGCCGCATCTATCGCGTGATCAAGCTCTACTCGATCGACACTGAAGTACTCCAGAAGCAGCTGGAGAAGTACCTGACCGATGTTGAAGCCGCCGTTGCCAAGACGCCCGAGAAGCAGCGCGCTATCGACGCGGTCCAGAGCGCTTTCTACGAAGGATTCTGATAGCAATTTCTGAATACAGGGCATCCTCGGCAGTGCCGGGGATGCCTTTTGTAACTTGTGGACATGCTGTTCTGTGGCAAGGGCCTTGCGGAAGGCGGCTGATCAAGCCTTCTTCCGGAACGCCCCGCGATTTCCATACAAAGTAAAATTTTCACAGGAGGATTCGATGACCAATTCATTGCGCCTGACGTTAATGGCAGCCGCTGGCATCTTCGCTGTATCGTGTGTCTCTGCACCAGAACCTGCCAAAGCACCTGGATGGACGCTTACGACGCCAGCGCCTGACGCTGCAAATACGTATTTCGTAGCTTCGTCATCGGACAGCAAAGGCGATACGGCGCTGGCCACCGAAGATGCCGCCATCAGCCTGATTTCACAGATTACCAGATACATGGGCGTGGACATCAGCGTCGCAACGACCGGAGAAGCCAAAGGTACGCTCGACTCCTACACCGCCGAAGTCACAAGCGTCGTGAAGCAGACTGGAACGAGCAAGCTGTCAGGATTCACCATAAAGGACAGGTACGTCGTAAAGGATGGGTCCCTGGTAACTGTCTATATTCTTGCGCAGTACGCAACGGCCGATCTGAACAAGGAAAAAGCCAGAATTGCAGCGGTTTTCAAGGAGAAGGAAGACGCGGTAGCCAAACCGGAAGCGGCTGGCGATGCGGCGGCTTCATCCGGCAGGGTGTTTGACGCAATCAAGAGCTACGTAGAAGCCGTCGTCGCGGCGTCAGGCTCCAACATAGACAACGCGGACATAAAACTGGAACGCAACGTCAACAAGGCCCGCACCCTGCTCGGTAGACTGCAGTTCCTGCGCGTTGATGCGCCGACAGCCGCCGGTCTTGGCAAAACCTATGACAAACCGTTCCAGGCCCGGCTATCATTCGGAGAAGGCACCACCGCACCCGGCATACCCGGCGCGGAGGTATATGTCACCTACCAGAGGAGGCAGACCTCGGGGCGTGTCGTCAGCAGGACCGAGCGTGCCATGACCGACCAGAAAGGCATCGTATCCTTTGCCCCGCCTCCTCCCGATTTCGTAGGCAAGGCCACCCTGAGCTTCTCCCTGAACCTGGATTCCACCCGGGAATTGCTTGACAAGATACCGGCACGGTTCGAAGGCTTCGTAGCCGCCATCGGTGATGACCTGGCCCGGCGCTCAATATCATTCGAATACACCATCACCTCCGCCGCGAAAACTGTTTCTACGGGTGTATATATAGTAGACCTTAACGAAGATGGCACACCGCTGACGACCGCTGTTGCCCAGGGTGGACTCTTCACGACCCTCATGAAGGAAAAATTCAAGGCAGGCCTGGCCCCGATAGACCAGGCTTTTGTCATCGCCCTGGACGATGCGGCTGTGCTCAAGGCAGCAAAATCCCAATATGGTAGCAGTCTGGCGCGCTTCATCTACGGCTACGCCAGGGTCGACAAACCCGTAAAAGACGGTTCCATGTGGCAGGCAACGGCTCGGATGACCGTTCGTTGCGTGGATTTTGCTACAGGACAGATACTGTACAGCAGCGAGAAATCCACCATCGTCGTAGCTACCGACGAGGCCTCCGCCCGCCGCGCCGCCCTGACGCAGGTCGGAGCCGATGCTGCAGCCAAGGACCTGATGGCAAACCTGCCTTAAGTGCCTGGAGTGCCTGAAGGCTCGTAAAGAAAGCAGGCCGCCGGATTTCCGGCGGCCTGCTTTTTTCATATCGGATACGTCGCTTCAGCTGATGGGCAGTTTTTTCCAGCCCCAGGGCTCGAGGCGCGTTCCATACGCATATCTGGCATTCGGGGAATGGTTGAGCACCAACCGCCACTGCCGGCCATCCTCGTCACGGCGGATAACTGATTCGATATCAGCGCCTGCAAACCTGGGCTTGAGTCCTGCTTCCTTGAGGATGCGCTGGTACAGTGTGATCATGGCGACAGGGTCCGGGCTCGTGCCGATATACCAGACCCGGCCTGAGCCCACCTTGTTGACGGTGACTGCGGGATGTCCCCTGTAGAATTTTTTAGCATCAGTCCATACGGCGGCTGCCGTAGCGCCGTGCAACTCGATTATATCCGCCCACACGAGACCCCGGCCCGGGATCAATCCTACCCGGAGCCTGGCACTCGTCTCGTTCAGGGACTCGAAGCGCGGCACCGTGATTCCTGCCATTTCTGCAAACAACCCTGGCAGCAGCGTCGTGATGTTGTGGTTACGCAGGTCCCGGGCCCCTGCCCGGTAGCCCAGGATGAGGGTACCACCCTGTTCCACCCAGGCGCCGAGCCGGAGGACAAGAGCAGGGTCTGCCATCTGGTACATCGGCAACGAGATGACCCGGTACCGGTCGACATCGAGGGAGCGCGTAGACTGGATATCGGTACCTATTCCGAGCGTGGCAAAGGGGGCAAACCAGGCGGCAGCTTCCTTGTCATACCCGGCCTGAACTGTCGGAGACACCCGCATCAGCAAGCCTCTGGACAGATACTGCTCCCGCAGCAACCGGGCATCGTCTTTGGAATAAACGAGACACACGGGGCTTTCAACTTTTGTCGAGGCAAGCGTCGACAATTCGGCCTTTGCCCGGTCCATCATGACTTTGATGACGCGCATCCGTTCGGTTTCCTGATCATCACTGTCCAGAAGGCCGTAGCAGAGTTGCTCCTGCCCGTATGGCGCGGTGCGCCACCTGAAGAACACGATGCGCTCGGCGCCGCGGGCTATGGCCTGCACGGCCCACAGCGCGAC
>JAIFMD010000054.1 GCA_020048755.1 Spirochaetota bacterium | reverse complement strand
ACGGGCCGCACTCCTATGGCCAGTTCCCGCTCGGTCTCGTCGAGGAGCTCTATCGGGTCCTTGCCTTCGCGGTCCAGCTTGTTCATGAAGGTGGCTATTGGCGTGTGCCGCATGCGGCATACCTCGCACAGCCTGCGCGTGCGTTCCTCGACGCCCTTGACCGAGTCTATGACGAGCAGCGCGCTGTCCACCGCGGACAGGCCGCGGTAGGTGTCTTCCGAGAAGTCGGCGTGGCCCGGCGTATCGAGGAGGTTTATCTTGCGGCCGGCATAGTCGAAGCCCATCACCGAGGTGCTGATGGAGATGCCGCGTTCCCGTTCCATTTCCATGAAATCGGAGACCGAGGCCTTGGTCGTCTTGCCGCTCTTGACCGCGCCGGCGATGTGGATGGCTCCGCCGAACAGGAGGAGCTTCTCGGTTATCGTCGTCTTGCCGGAGTCCGGATGCGATATGATGGCGAAGGTCAGTCGCCTGCGTAGCTGGATGTCGAGTTCGTTCATTGGTCCCCTGGTTCGTAGGCCCCAACCATACCAAAATATCGGCCCGGCTGTATAGTGCGATCCTGTCTTGCATACTAAACAAATGTGTAGTATTACTGGCTCATGGATCAAACGGCAACAGTGGCCTGCGACATACGCGTAGGTACATCAGGTTACGATTTTACAGACTGGGAGGGCTCCTTCTACCCCCGGGGGCTCGGACGCACGGAGTACCTGGGCGCGTACAGCGAGGCTTTCGGGACGCTTGAACTGGGCTTTCCTGGCTCCGGCATCCCCACGCCCGGCATGCTGCGCCAGCTGATGGGCAGGACCAGGCGACCTGTGGACTTTGCGGTCAAGGCAGGCAGCGTCCTGACGCGCGGCCTCGACCCGGCGGGCTGGAAGGCCGCGGCCTCCGCGTTTGCCGCCAGCCTTGAGCCGCTGGCCGAAGCCGGCCGGCTGTGCGCCGTGCTGGTGGGTTTTCCGTTCGATTTCCGCTACCGCGATGACGAGCGGCGCTACCTGGACAGGGTCCTTCGGGAATTCGCCGCCTTTCCGCTGGTCGTGGAGTTCGGCAATGCCGAGTGGTTCACGGCGCGCGTCATCGAGGGACTCAAGGCGCGTGGGGTGGGGCTGTGCTCGTCCGACCTGCCCCGGATCGAAGGCCTGCCTCCGGTGTCGGACCTCGTCACGTCAGACCTGGCCTACGTGCGCTTCCACGGCCGCGACGGTGTCGCGCGTACCCTGGGCTCCACGCATGGAGCTTACCGCTACTCCAGCGATGAACTGCGCTCCTGGCTGCCAAGGCTTGAAGCGATGAGCGTCGAGGCGAAGAAACTGCGCGTATTTTTTACCAATCACCGCGGGGGCAACGCGCCGGCAGATGCCATGGAACTGTTCCGCCTCGCCAGGGCCGCGAGGCTCGTCTGACGGGAGGCACGTCATGGGTTCCGGGACCATCCTGCACGTCAACGCCGTAGGCCTCATGGCCGCCATCGAGGAGGGGCTGGATCCCGTCCTCCGCGGACGACCCTTCGTCGTAGCCAACGAAGGCTCCGCCCGCGCCGTCGTGCTGGACGTGTCGCACCTGGCCCACCGCGAAGGCCTGCGCCGCGGCATGCCGCTCGCCCTGGTCTGCAACCTGGTTCCCGGGCTGGCGGTGCGCCCGCCCCGGGCGGAACTGTACCGCGGTGCCGAAGAGCGTCTCTGGCGCATCGCCCTTGAGTATACGCCGCTCGTCGAGCGCGCGGGGCCGGGGCACCTTTTCATCGACCTGTCGGGGACGACGCGGCTGTACGGGGCGCCCGAGGACGCCACCCAGCGCTTCCGTTCGCGGGTGCTTTCCGAGACCGGCCTCATGCCCGCTCTGGCGCTGTCGTCCACCAAGACGGCAAGCAAGGTAGCCACGCGGGTCTTCAGGCCAGGCGGCTTCATCGCCTTGTCTTCAGGTGAAGAAAACCTCCTGGTGCGGCGCCAGCCGGCCTCCCTCTTGCATCGAGGACATAGGCGGCATAGCAGACCTCAACGGGCCGGAAGCCCGCGCGATAGGGCCACGGGGGCCGGAACTGGTGGCGCGTGCCCGCTGCATCGACGACTCGCCGGTCAATCCGGAGCCGCCCGGCCGCCGTTCAGCCTCAGGTGATGTTGTTTTTGAGCCGGATACTACCGACCCGCAGGTGCTCAGGCTGCGGCTTTCGGCTCTGGCGTCTGAACTGGCGTTCTCGCTGCGGAAAGACGGGCGCGGCTTCAGGCGGGCGGAGCTGTTCCTGTCGTATACGGACGGGCTGCGGAGTACCGGTTCGGCGCGCTCGGGCCGTATGCTCACACGTGATGACGAGGCGCTGGTGCTGTCGCTCGAGGCCCTGGAAAAGGCCAGAAGCCGGCGCGTCCGAGTGCGGCGGCTGCGGCTGGAGCTGTCGGGCATAGAGGCGGCCGGCCCGGAACTGGAACTCTTCGAGCCTGAGGATGTGCGGCGGATACGGCTCCAGACGGCACTGGACAGGATACGCAGCCGCTACGGTGGGGCGGCCATAGAGCCCTGCGCGATGCTCGCGCTCAGCGCGGCGCTCAGCGCGGCTGGTTTGTCTCCGGCGTTTGGGCCGTCCCGGGGAGCGCCCCTGTGACAACGCCGTTCCTCGTCACCTCCACCTGCTCGTTCCACTTCGGCACCGCCTCTCCGAGGGCTCTGGCGCGCCAGGCCAAGGCGCTGGGTTACGACTCCCTGGCCCTCACCGACCGCAACGGAGTCTATGGCGCACCCACCTTCATCGAAGCCTGCGAGGCCGAGGGCTTGCGGCCCGTTATTGGCACCGAACTCGTCTATGGCCCAGCCCCAGGCCTCGCGGACCCCGGAGGCGGCCGTGCGCTCCTCATAGCCACCGACAGCCGGGGCTTCTCCCGGATCAGCCACCTGCTTACCGCCCTCGCGCAGCCCGGTTTTGAGGCGCGTGCCGAACTCCTCCGTGATTCAGGCGGCCTGGCCGTCATCAGCGACGACCTGAACCTCCTCGCGGCGGCCGGGGCGGAGGGTTTCTACGCGCTCCTGTCGCCGTGCAACCGCCCGCTGTGGCGGAGCCTGCTGAAGACCGGCCGCCAGCCGCTGGCCACAGGTGAGGTGCGCTTCCTTGAATCCGGCGACCAGGAACTCCAGCGCCTGCTCGTCGCCATCGGCAGCAACCGGACCGTGGCCGGCCGCCGTCCTGCCAGACCCGGCCGCCTTCGAGGCTGCCTACCGTGACGTACCCGGGGCGCTGGCCGCGAACCGCGCCCTCGCTGACCGAGTGTCGTTCCGCTCGCTGTTCTCCGGCTTCATTTTTCCGCGCTACAACGGCAGTGGTGAGCCCTCCGTGGCTATCCTGAGGCGGCTTGTCTACCAGGGCGCCGGGCAACGGTACGGATCTGATCACCTGGACGACCGTGTCCGGGAGCGCATCGAGCACGAACTGGCCATCATAGAAGAAAAGGGCTTTTCCGATTATTTCCTGGTCGTGCGGGACATAGTCAGAAAGGCCTCGCGTACCTGCGGGCGGGGCAGTGCCGCCGCGAGCATCGTCTCGTATGCCCTGAACATCACCGATGTCGACCCGATACGGCACAACCTGTACTTCGAGCGCTTCCTCAACCCCGGCCGCGTCGATCCGCCTGACATCGATGTGGACTTTGCGTGGGATGAGCGTGACGAACTGCTGGCCTCGGTGATAGCCGGGTACGGCGAGGCCCGGGCGGCCCGCGTCTCCAACCACGTCTGCTTCCAGCCGCGCTCGGCGCTGCGGGAGACGGCGCGGGCCTTTGGCATGCCCGACGGCGAGATATCAGCCTTCGAGAAGCGGCTCGTCATCGCTTCCGGCAGCGTCGGCGCCGGGAATACCGTCGGCGCCGGGAATACCGTCGGCGCCGCGTCCGGGACCGCTGGCGTCTCAGTCGCAGACGACGACTGGCAGCAGATTGCCAGCCTGTCCCGCAGGCTTGAAGGCATCCCGCGGCATCTGGGCGTGCATTCCGGCGGCCTCATCCTGGTGCCGGACGACCTGTCGGGCCACGTGCCTATCGTGCACAGCGGCACCGGCATACGGATCACAGCCTGGGACAAGGACGGCGTCGAGGCGGCGGGGCTGGTCAAGATAGACCTCCTGGGCAACCGCTCCCTGGCCGTCGTCCGCGACGCCGTTGCCAACGTGCGGGACAACGGCTTCCAGCTCGACGAGGACACCTGGCACCCCATAGACGACCCGGCCACCGTCGAACTGCTCGCGCGCGGCGACTCCATGGGCGTTTTCTACGTGGAGTCTCCGGCGATGCGCCTGCTTCAGAAGAAGACCGGCCGCGGCGACTACGAACACCTCGTCATACATTCGTCCATCATCAGGCCCGCTGCCAACCGCTATATCAACGAATACATCGACAGGCTCAAGGGTGCGCCGTACGAACCCCTGCACCCCCTCATCGGAGACCTGCTGGCGGAGAGCTACGGCATCATGTGCTACCAGGAAGACGTCTGCAAGGTGGCCGTCGCGCTCGCCGGATTCTCAGCGGCGGAGGCCGACAAGGTGCGCAAGATACTCGCCAAGCGTGACTACGCCGAGCGCCTCGTCTCGTACCGGCAACAGTTCTACGAAGGCGCCCGGGCCAGGGGCGTGGGCGACGCGACGATAGCGGAGGTGTGGGCGATGATCGAATCGTTCTCCGGGTATTCCTTCGTCAAGGCGCATTCAGCAAGCTACGCGATGCTGTCGTTCCGTTCGGCCTGGTTGCGGTGCCACCATCCCGCCGAGTTCATGGCCGCCGTCATATCCAACCATGGCGGCTATTACTCCACTCTGGCCTACGTCAGCGAAGCCAGGCGCATGGGGCTTACCGTGTTGCCGCCCGATGTCGACGAAAGCGGCCTGCGCTGCCGCGGCAGCGGAACGGAGCTGCGCTTTGGCCTTGGCATGATCCATTCGCTCGGCGGGGTCAGCGCGGCCGAACTCGTCGACGAACGGAGCGCGCGGGGGCCGTACCGCACCATCGAGGCGCTGTCCCGCCGCGTCCGTCTGGACCGCAGCGATGCGGAGGCGCTCGCAGGCTCGGGCGCCCTCGATTCGGTGTCGCCGGAAATGTCCCGGGCCGCAAAGCTCATGCGCCTTTTGTCCATGCAGGCCGACCGCGAAACGCAGGCTGCCTACCCGGCTATGGCGCAGGGCGAGCTGTTCGCAGCTGAAAATCCGCGTGGCCCGGCCACTGATACTGCGGGCGGAGCCGGCAGTGAGCGCCGGCGGCTGGAAGCTGAACTGCGGTACCTCGGCACGACGCTCGCGGTGCATCCCCTGGCATTGTGGCCAGGCGTGTCCGGTATCCGCCGTTGCCTTGGCCGCGACCTGCCGCGACTCGTAGGCCGCCGCGTTACCCTGGTCGGGTGGCCCATTACCGCCAAGCCTGTCCTCACCGCGAGCGAGCAACCGATGGAGTTCGTGTCATTCGAGGACGAGACTGCCCTGTATGAGACCGTGCTGTTTCCCTCTGCCTATGCCCGTTTCAGGCATCTGCTCTACGAACAGCGCCCGCTGCTGCTCCACGGCCTCGTGGAAGAAGACAGAGGCGCTGTTACCGTCACGCTTGAAGGTGTCGATACAACGGACAATTCCGGGCGCTGGCGATAAACCCCTACACTTTCAGGCAGATCGGCATTAGACTTCGAGTAGCGAATACAATCAGTGCCTTTCAGATGCTTGTCTTTCAGTTTATTTATATGGATTCGGGAACACCAGGATAACAATCAGGTGTTCTGGGGGGCATATGAAAAATGACACCGTATCTGTGGCTGAGGCTATTCCAGCGGTAGCCCATCCTCAGTCTGTGGGGAGCAGCAAGAAACAAGTCATAGAAGCGGCTTTTTTCGTGGTCTTTGGTTTTGGAATGTCTTTGGTCATTCGGCTCATGGGGAATATAGTCCTTACAAGGCTCCTCATCCCGGAGCTTTTTGGTTTGGTCTCGCTTGCCAGAGTATTTGTCATGGGGTTGTATCTTTTTTCTGATATCGGCCTGGCGCCGGCTGCAATCAGGAGTGATCGGTCGAACGATCCCGTTTTCCTGAACACCGTCTGGACCCTTCAAATAATCCGCAGCGCAATAATCATGGGGCTCTTGTGCATTATCGCGGTTCCCATATCTACTCTGTACAATGAACCGGTCCTTGCGGCGGTAATTCCAGCGATAGGCCTTCTCGGGGTGATCAACAGCCTTCAATCAACATCCTTGATCAAGCTTGACAGGGATCTCCAGCAGAGGAAATTAACCGTCGTTGGATTGATCGTCCAGGTGATAAGCACGGGAAGCATGCTCGTCGCGGCGTATTATTTCAGGAATATATGGGCGCTTTTATTGAACGAGCTCATCGGATCCTTGATCATGGTATTCTGGAGCCACCATCTCAACAAGGAACAAAAAAATACACTGGTCCTGGAAAAGAGGGCAGTCAAAGAAGTGCTGACGTTCGGGAAGTGGATTTTAGTTTCTACCGCCATGGTCTTTCTGGCTTCCCAGGCAGATAGAATCCTGCTTGGAAAGTTATTCGCCATGACACAGTTTGGAGTCTACAACATCGCTGTGAATCTTGCTGAAATACCCAAGCAAATTATCGCCAAATTAAGCGTCAAGATATTGTTTCCGCTGGTCACGCAATATTCTCATGGTTCCAGGGAGGAGTTGCGCAAGATGTTGAGTGTGCCTCGTGGCAGGATGCTTTCGGTGCTTGCCGTATCGGTTGCACTCTTTGGTACTTTCGGAGACTTGATTGTACGAATCCTCTATGACCAGCGTTACAGCGCGGCTGCATGGATATTGCCGCTCCTTGTGATTGGAATGTGGCCACTCCTTTTGATCAATACAATAGACAGTAGCCTGCTTTCAATAGGCAAATCCCAATACAGCGCTGCCAGCAATTTTGCTAAATTTGTCTATATGATTATTTTAATTCCCATTTCATTCAGGGTCTCAGGTGAATTTGGAGTAATTCTCGTAGTCGCTTTCAATGACATCCCGTCTTATATCATAGTCAGCTACGGACTCGTCAAAGAAAGACTATCGCTACTCAAACAAGATGCCTGGACAACATTGCTGCTCGTTGCTGCACTGGGACTATTCCTGTCCATTCGTCTTTTGATGGGCATGGGACTCCCTGGTGTCAGT
Source organism: Spirochaetota bacterium (assembly GCA_020048755.1). Lineage (GTDB taxonomy): Bacteria > Spirochaetota > Spirochaetia > Treponematales > UBA12059 > SZUA-370. The sequence goes on along the minus strand of JAIFMD010000054.1, from coordinate 3,196 downwards.
TCCTTCTCGATGCACTATTGAAATCAAGGCCAGCGAGAAAGGCTGCGACTGTGCTTGCCATTTTGCTACGCTAATCAAGATTTTCCCGCAGGCATCGTTCGAGCTCCCCGCTATAGATATTGAGCCTTGTCAGATGATCGCCCGGAACGATATGGAAATCGAGTCCTGGGCAGATAGTCGTATCCCAGCCAAGCATTGCGTTTCTGGAGTTCCATACCTCGTTTACGATGAGGAGCACCTTCCCTTCATAGCGTTTTGGTCTGTAGTGGCGCAGGATTTTTGTGTACCGTTCAGGGCCCGATTCAAACCGGCGGCGTTCCTTCATCCCTTTTGTCAGTGGGAAGTATCTAATGAGCAGGTCTTGCATCACCTCGGGATCGAGATCGGCATCATGATGCTGGACTATATTAAATATAGCTTTGACAGATTTTTTGGTGTCATTGTATGTATCATTGAGACGCAACAAAATCTCGTCCTTTAAACTGATTCTGAATGTGTCAAGCAGAAGTAACGTGGATACGGTATCGCCAGTTTCTACAAGTCTGCACGCGATGGCATGCGCTACCTGTCCCCCGAGACATTCGCCTCCAATCAAATAGGGGCCTTTGGGTTGTACTTTCTTGATTTCCTCTATGTATTCCTGAGCCATGAGATCTATTGTCTTATGAAATGTCTCTCCCTTATATATGCCTCTCGGTCGCAATCCGTAAATGGGACGCTCATTTCCCATGATGAACAGAATGTTGCTGAAATACCTGAGGAAGTCTTGTTCATACATCAAGTTGTTTTCATCCATGTAATAGGGGTTTTTATAGACCCCCGGAACGAGGAACAGAGGCGAACCAGATCCCTTTCTGGTGACAGCAAAAAGAAGAGGTATCCGTGACAGCTTCGTTGCATTCCAGCTTTCTGCCAATCCTTCTACTGTCGGAGTCTCAAAAAGATTCCGTATCTTCCACGTACCGTTGAACCGCTCGTTCAGTTTATGGATGAGCTCTACCGCCAGCAGTGAGTGCCCGCCCAGGTCAAAGAAATTTTCATCAATACCATGTACTTCATGTCCCAGGACGTCACTCCAGACTTCGAGCATCTGCTCCTGCATAACAGTTGCGGGTTTTTTACCTGCTGAAGGCAGGTCTGTGACCGAGGGCAAAGGCAGGGCCTTGCGGTCAGTCTTGCCACTGGATGAGCGCGGGAACACGGTCACGGTCATGAAATGACCCGGGATCATGTATTCTGGCAGGCTTTTCTTAAGGTGCGCCTTGAGTCCGGACTCGTCTATGGCAGCCTCCGACCTGTAGTAGGCTACGATCCGCTTGTCTTTTTCCGACCGCACCCAGACGTTGCATACCGCCTCCAGGATGCCGGGGTACAGGATCATCATGGATTCTATTTCTCCGAGTTCTATCCTGAAGCCACGGATCTTTACCTGGAAATCGTTCCTCCCAAGGTATCTGAAAGTACCCGACAAGTTCTGCTGTACAAGATCTCCAGTCTTGTAGATGCGGATGCCCTCTCCTCCGTAATCGATCTCGATAAACCGCTCGTCCGTCAGGTCAGGGCGGTTGAGATACCCCGCGGAGAGTCCGGCACCGCTGATGCCCAGCTCGCCAGGGATGCCCGCAGGAAGCGGCCTGCCGTATTGATCCAGCACGAAGTATTTTGTATTCGCGACAGGCGTTCCTATGTCCGGTGCTTTGTCGCTGTGCACTATCTTGCACAGGGATGAGCATACGGTCGCCTCCGTAGGGCCATACATGTTCCATACCTCGGCCCCGGTTTCCACGAGGGCGTTGGCGAGCGCCAGTGGAAGTGCCTCGCCCCCGGTCAGGAAATGCATGCCCGGGTGACCTCTCCACCCGGTCTCGAGCAACAGCGACCAGCGGGAAGGCGTCGCGAATACAATGGTCACTGCAGCGCGATCGATGCTCCTTACGATGGCATCCGCATCCTTGGTCGTCTCGTTGTCGAGTATGACAACGTGCGCTCCGCAGGTCAGCGGAAGGAACAGCTCCAGGGTGGAGATATCGAAGGAAAAAGTCGTGAGGGCAAGGGCCCTGTCGCCACCAGTCATCCCCGGTGCGGTTCGCATGGACAAAAGATAGTTTGTGAGTGCATCCTGTCGTATCGGGACACCCTTGGGCTTGCCCGTTGATCCCGAGGTAAAGAGGACATAGGCTGTCATATCTGGTCCTACTGCCGGGAGTGCAACTCCGGGTGCGTCCAGATCTGCATCGGCACACAGTGTCCGTATCCCTGTCCCGAGTGTGGAAGCCACCGAGTCGAGTGAAGCAACCGTAACAATGATCTGTATCCCCGCTTCGGATACGATGCCAGCGAGGCGTTCCGTAGGGAAATCCGGATCGAGCGGAACATACGCACATCCTGCCTTGAATATCGCGAGCAGCGACGGCAATAGCCAGCGGTCGCGATTCATGTATATTCCGGTGTATCCTTCTGTATGTGCTCCAGCAGCTACAAGCCTGCGGGAGATTCTGCTTGAAAGAGAATCCAGTTCGCCGTAGGTCAGCACGGTGTTGCCCGATATGACCGCTGGTGCATTGCTGAAGGATTTCAGTGACGCGGCAAACAGTTCAAGGAAATTGTGCCCAAGGTACTCAGGTACTTCAGTCCGGTTTGTCCGGTCGACGAGCTCCCGCCCCTTCGCGTCCATGAGTTCAACCCGGTCCAGCCTGCCTCCGAACCCATCAGCTATCACGCTTGCTACGCGCGAGAAGTTGGCGGCCAGCGCTTCGATGCTCGAAGCATCGAAGATGTCGGTAGAATACTCGAAGGTTCCCTGGAATCGGTCTGTCTCCCACATGTACAGGGCAAGATCGTTTTCTGATACTCCACGGTCAAAAGAAAGTTGCCCGGATTCCTGTTCGCCAGAGAGCTGTTCCCCTCCGGTTCGTTTCCCGAAGCTCTGGAAGGCAAACGAGATCTGGTAGATCGGATTGACGTTAAGCATTCTCGGAATGGCGAGCAGATTGACGAGTTCATCGATCCCCAGCGACGAATGCTCCCACGCAGACAGGAACTGATGCTTAACATAGGAAAGCCATGCATCCATATTGGTGGTTTCATCAACATCAAATCGTAGCGGTATCGTACGGATGAAATAGCCGAACAATCCCCTGACCTCTTCCTGCTCCCGATTTGCATACGGCGTGCCTATGACTACCGTTTCCTGTTT
>JAIFMD010000014.1 GCA_020048755.1 Spirochaetota bacterium | reverse complement strand
AAAGCAGCGTAGCCACGCGTGCCCCTGAGGGCACTTCTTTGGAGCGCAGGATGATCGCTTCGAAGGATGCGGAACGCGTTGCCATAGGCCGCCGAGTATCCGCCCCGCCCCGCGACGCTGTCAAGGCTTGTACCATACTCTGGCTACGCAGGGCCAAACCGTGGCGCTTGCGGTTTTTGAAGAGTCGCGCGAGAATTGCAGGAACGCACAGCAAACAAGGAGCAACCATGATATTCCTGCCAATCGGTCTCGCGGCCGTAGCCCTCATCTTGTTCTTGTCGGGCAGAAGCCAGGGTAAAAAAGCCTTCGACATAGCTTCAACAGAGACGTCAACCGCCGCAGGCATGGCGCAGGAAGCGGCCGATGTAGCCAAGGAAATTGGTTCTGGCTCCTTTACGAAGGTGACGGAGGTCAAGGGAACGGTGGAATGCGACTCCCCGCTCAATGCCGAGATGTCCGGCGCCGCGTGTGTCTGGTACCGCTCCACGGTGGTCCGGGAGTACGAGGAAAGCTACACGGAACGCGATTCTGAAGGCCGGACAAAATCCGGTACACGGCGGGGTTCGGAAACGGTCTCTAGCAACGAGCGCCGTATCCGGTTCATGGTTCGTGACGCTACAGGCGCGACCGCAGTCGACCCTGAAGGCGCACCCATAGATGGCGAGCGGGTGCTCTGGGCGCTATCGGCGGCGGCAGGCGCACCATAGGGTACAAGATCGAAGAGTGGGCGCTGCCACTCGGCGCTCGTGTCTACGTGCTCGGCGAGGCCAAAGACGAGGGCGGTACGCTCCGCATAGCAAAGCCTGCTGCCAAAGGCGGAAGGTTCATCATTACCATGAAGAGTGAAGAGCAGCTCCTGTCGTCGGCAAAAACCGGGTCAAAAGTACTGAACATAATCGCTGCAGCCTTGGCGGCCGGAGCTATCGTCACGCTCGTGCTCGTTGTACTGGGAATCATATGAAGCAGCACGTGTCCGGCACGGGCAGCACCATGCCGGACTTAGTGGCTAAAACCGATATCACACTGCGAAACCACCCTCATTATTGCCTTGCTTCTGGCGGGGTCAGCCACCACCGGCGTGGCCAGAACCATTCAGAGTAGAAAGACCGACAAGGCTCGCTTCATGTATTCTCCTTATAATCGACAGGAATATGCGGTACCATATTGATCAGTTTTTTTGAGCGGATTAACAGGGGAGATCGACAGTGCTGAGCTACAGGCACGGCTTTCATGCCGGCAACCATGCGGACGTCCTTAAGCACATCGTGCTTATGGAATGCATCCAGAAGCTTCTCAAAAAGGATGCGCCACTCCTGTATGTGGACACACACGCGGGTGCTGGTTCGTATGTGCTTCGCGAAGGTTATGCAGCCATGAACGAGGAGTGGGCAGGTGGCATAGAAAGGCTGTCTGGCTTTGCAGAGCCGGAAAATTTGACACAAGCAATGCCAGAGGCTGTTGCCGGCTACCTGTCACTGGTCCGTGGTTGCGCACCAGCCTACCCCGGCTCACCACTGCTGGCTGCCAGGCTGCTGCGACGGCAAGACCACCTGGCACTTTTCGAGCTGCACCCGGGCGACTTTGCCCCGCTCTCCACCTTGTTTGCTGACGACAACCGCGTCCAGGCGCGGAATGCCGATGGTTTCAACGCGCTGCGCGGGCTTCTGCCGCCCATTTCACGCCGCGCGCTCGTGTTCATGGATCCGTCGTATGAACTTGCTGCTGACTACGAGCGTGTCACCGCATCCGTGAAGGAAGCGCTCCGCCGCTTCGCCACTGGTGTCTACATGGTGTGGTATCCGTTGCTGGAACGCGACGAGGCGCGGCAGTTGCCAGGGCGCCTCGTCCAGCTGGCTGACAAATCGCTGGATATAAAACTGCGCGTCCGCTCGAGCCAGCCTGGTGAACGCGGCATGTCGGGAAGCGGCCTCGTGATCCTGAACCCGCCATGGCTCCTCGAGGAGGCCATGGCGGAAACCCTGCCGTACCTCGTCCGCGCGCTGGGCGAGGACGAGGGGGCTGGGTGGTCGATTAGAACATGACCATACAGAGGGGTACTAGAATCGCGAACACGGCGATGAGTGGGATTATGATGGTCGTTACGGCGATGTCGAGATACGCATCGTTGTGAGTCAGTTTTGTCACGACGAGCAGGTTTATCACAGCCGGGCAATGCGGAAGGCTGTCGATGGTGCCAGCCGCCATTGAAGAGATGCGGTGCACCGCTTCCAGCGGAATTCCCAGGCCTTTAAAAGTTTCGGTAAAGGCTCCGTACGCTACGCTCAGGCCGCCTGAAGAAGAAGCGGCAATCCCGGAGACCAAGCCGGTCGAGATAGCGGGAAAATAGTAGGGGCTGACACTGATACCCTTGATCATTGCAATGATTTCCGGGAACTGCGGGAGCAACCGTACCGCTCCAGCATACCCGACTATTGCGGCTGTATTGAGAAGAACCGGTGCCGCGCTCAGGGCTCCGTCGTTGAGGAGCTTGGTCCAGGCATCGATCGAGGGAACGCGTTTCCACATGAGGATGATGGCTATCAGGATGCCTGCAGCCATCGACCAGATGATATTGATCTTGAACACGTTGAGAAGTACGATAATGAGGACCGGCGGTAAGATCGATATTATAAAGCCAGGAAGGTTCTTGCCATCGCTGGCAACAATTTCATCATGGGCTTCGAATCCGATACCCTTTTTCTGCGATGCGCGCTTGCGGTATTCAAGGTACAGCCAGCCAAGAACAAGCATGGCCAGTCCGGCTATCCAGCCGGGTATGAACGCGGCAGTGGCAGGGGTGCCAAGGAATTGCATCGGCACTAAATTCTGCACCTGGGGAGACCCTGGTGTAGTCATTGTGAAAGTGAACGCGCCAAGGGCAATTTCACCAGGAATAAGTTTCTTGGTGATGTTGGCTTCCTTATGCATTACAAGCGCCATCGGGTACATGATGAAGAAAATGATGAAGAGGCTAACACCGCCGTAGGTAAGCACTGCGGTCGACAATACTACACCGAGTACGACGTTCTTCTTTCCAAGAACCTTTATCATACCTTCAGCAATTGAGGCTGCGGCTCCGGTCTTGTGCATAATCGCGGCAAAAACAGCCCCCGTCAGGAAGATGAAGAAAAACAGCTTCACGTAATCCGCAGCCAGGCCCATGTAGCCCTTAAGCAGGGTATCCGTGAGGTTCATTCCCATGATTCCCGCAAGAAGCAGGGTAACAATAGGCGCTATGATGAGGGGGGAGATCCTCTTATAGCTCAGAAAGACGAAAACCGCAATTGAAATGAGCAACGCGACAAACACCATACGCAACCTCCGTACGCGCAATACCTGACTTATACGTGAGAAACAACAGTACTCACGTTATTGAAAAAGAAAATATCAGAACCGAATTCAACAGCGAGCCTGGCGGATTCCTTCTGGCCGGTGCAGTGGGATACACCGAGCCTCTTGATTTTAAGGCGCTTTAGTTCATCAATTGTCGAAGTCATCCTGTATTCAGGAACATTGGCAAGATGAGTCCCGCCAATGACCATGTATACATCTTCAATCCCTGTTGTCTGCTGGGCATCATGGATTGTGTTGATGGTGCCCCGGTGGGCGCAACCAAGAACTACGACTAGGCCTTTTTCAGTCTTTATATATAAAGACTTTTCATCCATCATCTCTGTATCCTTGATTATTCCCTCGCTGGTCTTTATTCCAAAAACTTCACCTACCGTCTCAAAGTCATTGGTCATTGGTATCTCGCCGCTGATTACGACATCGTCGTTCAGCCATACGGCATCCCTCTTCGTCTTGAACACGGCCCCAAATCTCTCAAGCTCGCTAGGTACGTGCGAAAAGCCGAAATACCAGTATTCGGTTGATGGCGGCGAACGCACATACACCTCGGATAGAGCCTGTGGATGGCAGAGGATATCGACCTTACGGTTCTTCCCAAGATACTTTGTCCGCATCAGCACATCCTTGAGTCCGCCCGTATGGTCCTGGTGCCCATGGCTAAGCACAATTTCATTTATGGCAGTGAGATCGACACCAAGTACATCGGCGTTGTGCAGGATTATGCCTTTTGAACCTGCGCCTGTGTCGTAGAGTATACGTTCCTTGCCGGCTTCTATATGGATGCTCAGGCCCCATTCCGCAAGCGTGAATGGATTGGTGGTCGTGTTTTCGCACAGCGTCACCATCCGCAAATCCTTTAATTCAAGCATCGAGCCACCTCCATGGGTACAGTTCAACCCCGCCAGTCTTCCAAGAAATAACACTTTTCAAGTCATTGACCTTGGTCATCAACACTGTAGGCACCGACCCTTGTTGTTGTCAATGAATTTATTCTATTTTACTTAAATATTTATTTTTCGATGACCGCACTCATTGAATACGGTCATCCATATTTGCTAAAAATACGTTTTCTATTGCATTTCTATCAAAACCGTTTTATACAATACACATGAACAGGAGACAATCATGTCGTCAAGCAAATTAGTCACCGCACGAGAAGCGGTATCCCATATCAAATCAGGATCGGTGCTTGCAACCGAGGGTTTTGTTGGAAACGGTTTCCCCGAGTTTCTGGCAATGGCGCTGGAGGCAAGATGGAAGGAAACTGGTGAACCGCGTGACCTTACCTATGTCTATGCTGCGGGGCAAGGAGACGGCAACGGCAAGGGCATGAACCATCTGGCCCACGACGGTATGGTCAAGCGGGTGATAGGCGGACACTGGGGGCTAGCACCAGCACTCGGGAAAATGGCGATCGACAACAAGATCGAAGCCTACAACCTACCCCAGGGTTGCATATCCCACTTGTTCCGGGCTATTGCCGGGGGGAGACCCGGGCACATAACCCATGTTGGGCTCAAGACGTTTGTCGACCCACGAAACGGCGGCGGGAAAATGAATGCCATGACCAGCGAAGACATCGTCGAACTCGTGGTGCTCGGTGGCAAGGAATACCTCTGGTACAAATCATTCCCAATCCACGCTGCCTTCATCAGGGGCACATCCTCTGATACCTACGGTAACATCAGCATGGAGAAGGAGGCGCTACTCCTCGAAAATCTGGCCATAGCCCAGGCGGTTCACAACTCGGGTGGAATCGTCATTGCCCAGGTCGAGAGAATTGTCGAATCAGGTTCTCTTAAAGCTCGGGATGTTATAGTACCGCGCATGCTGGTGGACTTTGTCGTGCAGTCACCCCCTGAGTACCACTGGCAAACATTTTCGACACAGTACAATCCAGCCTACTCCAGCGAAACCCGCGTGCCTGCAGGTGCAATCAAGCCGATGGAGATGTCGGAACGCAAAATAATCAGCCGAAGGGCTACGATGGAATTGCAAGCCGATGCTATTGTCAACCTGGGGATTGGAATGCCCGAGGGCGTAGCCATAGTTGCTGCCGAAGAGGGAATTCTAGGCTTGATGACTATGACCGTAGAACCAGGACCGATCGGGGGTATCCCGGCAGGAGGCATGGACTTTGGTGCAGCAACAAATGCCGAATGCATCATCGACCAGCCATCCCAGTTTGATTTCTATGATGGTGGTGGCCTCGATCTAGCCTTCCTCGGGCTAGCCCAAGTTGATGAAAAGGGCAATCTCAACGTGAGCAAATTTGGCCCTAAATTCGCTGGCGCAGGTGGCTTCATCAATATAACCCAGAATGCAAAACGAGTATTCTTCCTTGGCACCTTTACAGCTGGAGGGCTCGATGTCACCGTCGATAAAGGGCGACTGATAATTAAAAAAGAAGGGGAGTCAAGAAAGTTTGTTCGTGAGGTAGAGCATAAAACCTTCAGTGGTGAATATGCGGTGCAGACTGGACAACCCGTCCTGTACATCACCGAGCGCGCTGTGTTCAAACTCACATCCGAAGGCCTCGTGCTTATTGAAATTGCCCCCGGGATCGACTTGCAGCGCGATGTGCTCGACTTGATGGACTTTATGCCGATCATCAAAGAAGCACCACGCTTAATGGATCCCAGGATTTTTTCGGAAGGCATAATGGGGCTAGAATCCGGCAGTCATAATCCTGACCGAACATAGCTGTAGCATGTCTCATTGCCAATGCTTGTATCACATCGAAACCAAGCCTCTCCACGCATCGTCTGTTGAACAGGTGTCAGGTAGCATGATAGTATTATTTTTAGTACAATTCATTAACCGGACGGTAACGCTCATGACAAAGCGCCAAAAGCAGGCACAAGAGACTCGTCGGATCCTGTTCGAGAATGCCGTCATGCTGTTTCGAGAGAAAGGATTTGACTCGGTAACCGTCGAAGAGATCACGACTAGATCCGGAACCGCCAAGGGCAGTTTTTATACCTATTTCAGAACCAAAAGTGACATCATCATAGAAGAATTCAAGGCTATAGACGGATTCTACGAAAAATACCAGCACAACCTTCGTCGCTACGGCTCCGCGAGGGAGCGAATGCTTGCGTTCGTCAGGGCACAAACCAGGCACGTACGCGATAACGTAGGATTGGCAATCCTGAAGATCCTGTACTCCACAACCATTATCGACCCGCAAGCCGAGAAATTCCTCATCAACCCACAACGCTATCTACATGCACTTGTAAAAGAGATCGTGATCTACGGACAGACATCCAGAGAATTCCGCACCGACATCGATGCCGACGAACTAACGCTCTTTGTCAACCGTTCCATGCGCTCAGTGTTCCTGGACTGGTCCATTTCCGATAATGAATGGGATCTGGTTGCAGCTGGACTCAGATTTTGCGAAATCGTGATCATACCGGCGCTAGTTGGCTGTTCCTCGGAGGAAACCGCCGGAAAGAGCACCTCAGCCAGAAAAATAAAGAAAGCAGAAACATAAGCCCTACCCCGCCCAGTGGGTGGAACAACCACAGTCTATGGGTAGAGAACCCGGAGAAGCCAGGAAATGAGGCTTTTTGACAGATCACAACTACAGGTTTAAGATATCTTGATTTATATTACACGTTAAATGACCACGGTCATTATTTGGAGGACGACATGGACATAAAAGGATTGGTAGCGGTAATAACGGGCGGAGCCAGCGGCATCGGCGAAACCGTGGCACGCAGGCTGGCCGCTGACGGCGCAGCGGTTGTACTCGGGGACATGAACCAGGAAGGCCTGGACAGGGTGGTAGCAGATATCCGCAAGGCCGGCGGCAAGGCCGCGGGCACGCTACTCAACGTCACCGATGATGCCTCCACCGCGGCCTTCATGGATTTTGCCATAGCCCAGTTTGGTTCCATCAACATCGTCGCGCCATGCGCAGGCATCATCCGGGACGCCATGTTCGTATCCCCCGACAAGGAAACCGGCAAGGTCAAGCGCTCCATGAGCACCGCCGATTTCCGCGCCGTCATAGACGTCAACCTGGTGGGGCCGTTCATCACGATGCGGGAAGCGTCCATCAGGATGGTAAACAACGGCTGGAAGGGTGTCATGTTCACCATTTCTTCAATACAGAAGGAAGGCGGTGTAGGTCAGCTCAACTACTCGTCCACCAAGGCTGCGATGGCCCTGTGGCCAAAGATACTCGTAGGCGAATTCCAGATGAAGGGCATCCTTGGCATCCGTGTGGTTTCCATCGCTCCCGGATATGTCGGGACACCGATGGTCAAGGGCATGGACCAGGGAGCCCTGGCCAAGATCGTAGCCGGCGTGCACCTCGGCCGTCTCATCGAACCAGAAGAAATCGCGAGGTAACCGGCGGCATGATCTCCGGACTCATTGCCAAGTAAGCACGCCGCCTGATCCACATCGAAAGCCGGCCGTATGACGGCCGGTTTTCTTTTTGCCCTTCTGGACTACAAAAACCTGATTTATCCGGATTCATAAGCATTGCAGTTGTTTTTTTTCTGAAGTCGGTCTCATACTGGACTGGTTTCAATCCCTTGATCCGAGGTATCGCTGTGAAGTCGAGCATTAAGTCCAAAGCACTGGTTTTCCTTGTTGCAGTTCCCTTTGTGCTCATTACAGCACTTGTCGTGATGCTCTTTGTAGTGGAGTTCAACAAGGACCTCCGCAATGCGCAATCCATGCTTTCAGCCCAGAGCGCGAACATTCGTGAAGCCATCCATCTGGAAGTCTCCCGCGGACTCGAGCTCTTGCGTACGATAGCCACAAACCCAGTAAGCGGACGCGTGGTATCACGGATGGCCAGGGTACCCGCAGGCCTGGACAATGACGACTACACGGACCTGGAGGAATTCGCGGCAGTCCGTGAAATGCTCGACTACACATCACGGGCTACCTCGGTGGATC
>JAIFMD010000094.1 GCA_020048755.1 Spirochaetota bacterium | reverse complement strand
GCTTGGCGTGGAGCGGGCGCTGGCGGCGGAGCGGGTGGCCATCTGGATGACCGGCGACGTGCGCCGCGTGATGAACCGCGACGGGCTGGACGCAACGGCGATCGGGTCTCTTGCAATTTCAAGCCATCAGCTCGCTGCTCTGGTTGCGCTTGTTTCCTCGGGTCGAATTTCAATCAAGATAGCCAGGCAGGTGTTCGACGCGGTGCTCTCCGGCGAAGGCGAGCCGGAAGCCATCGTGGCCGCGCGCGGCTGGGAACTGGTCGTCGATCCGGCTAAGATTGCTGCGGCTGTCGATGCTGCGCTTGTGGCGGAGGCTGAAGCCTTTTCAGGTGCGGTGGCCGCCCTCGTACGCGGCGACGCGGGCAAGGGCAAGTCGCTGTCGGCCTTCCTGGTGGGCAAGTCTATCGCGGCGTCCGGCGGCAAGGCCGAGCCGGGTCTCATCAAGGCGGCTGTTGAAGCTCGCCTTGCGGCGGCTGTTGCAGGCGCTGCCGCCGCGGTAGCTTCTGCCGCGGGGTCCACAGGGGACTTGAACCCCCACCTTCCGAGTAAAGGAGCACTGTAATGCGGGTACTTGCCAAAGAACTCAAGGCAGCGCTTGGCGCTATTAAATCCTCTGACGCCGCGGGTGTTCCTGACGAGGTGCTAGTAAAGGGCTGGGTGCACCGGGTGCGCGAACTGGGCGGCATCTCGTTCGTCATGGTGCGCGACCGTTCCGGCATCGCGCAGGTGGTGGTGGAGGGCAAGGTCGACCTGCCGCTGGAATCGGTAGTGTCGATACCCGGCGTTGTGGCGGCCAACGACAAGGCTCCCGACGGGGTCGAGCTTCGTGCGTCCCGCGTTGATGTCATCTCGCGCGCCGCTCCCGACCTGCCGTTTCCGGTAAACGGCGACCCGACAAAGATCGGTCTGGACGTGATTCTTGACCAGAGGCCGCTATCCCTGCGCAACACGAAGATTCGGGCTATATTTTCTGTACAAGCTACGATAATCGATGCGTTTTCTTCTTTCCTGCGTTCGCGCGGTTTTACCGAGATGAAGACGAGCAAGCTGATAGGTTCAGGCACCGAGGGCGGTACGGGGCTGTTCGAGGTGGACTACTTCGACACCAAGGTGTACCTGGCGCAGTCGCCTCAGTTCTACAAGCAGACGATGGTGGCCACCGGCATGGAGCGGGTCTTCGAGGTTGCGCCGGCCTACCGCGCCGAGAAGCACGACACGCCGCGTCACCTGAACGAGTACGTGTCGATGGACGTGGAAATGGCCTTCATCGATTCTGAGCGTGACCTCATCGCGCTGGAGAAGGAACTGCTCTCGTCGATATTCGAGGCGGTTTCCTCGCGCAACGGCGACGAGCTGGCGGCCTGGGGCGCTACGGTTCCGACGCCAGAATCGGTGGCCGCGGCCCCCATCGTCGCTCACGACGAGGCCATAGCGATAGCGGCCAGGGAAGTGGAGAAATCTGGCTCGTCGGCCAAGAAGGCATACGAGATAAGCCCGGAGGTGGAGCGGCTCGTGTGCGCATGGTCGGCCCGCGAGCACGGTGGTGAACTGGTGTTCATCAACGAGTTTCCGCGCAGGCACCGGCCGTTCTACACGTTCCCCATCGACGCCAGCCGCACGATGAGCTTTGACGCGATTTTCCGCGGTCTTGAAATTACGACAGGCGGTCGCCGCCACAACGAGTACCAGGCGCTGCTGGACGTGCTGCCCAAGTTCGGCCTCAAGGCAGAGGACCTGACCGATTACCTGAACGTGTTCAAGTACGGCTGCCCTCCCCACGGCGGCTTCGCCATAGGCTGCGAGCGCCTGACCCAGAAGATCCTGGGGCTGCAGAATGTCAAGGAAGCTTCGTTGTTTCCGAGGGATAGAAAGCGGGTGCGGCCTTAGATGGGGCTGGCCCCTGGGTATGGCAGGTCTATTGGTGCTGTAGCAATTCTCCGCGCTCCATGATTTTTATATCATCGATGTATATGTCGGGACGGAAGGCCACAAGGTCGAAGTGGCCATTGGCATAGTGCTTTCCGCCCAGGGCGATATTCCGGCCCATGCCAACATGGAAGGTTCCGTACGCGCTTTCGTCCTCTATGTACGAATTGCCGGCGCAACGTGCCTTCTCGTTGAGTCCTATACCCAATTCCCCTGCCACGAACATGCGCTCGTCGCCGAAGGTCTTCAGATAATCGGCGAGCTGCCTGCCGGAGTGGTTTGTTTCCATGTCTACGAGCCTGCCTGCTTCGTAACGCAGCCTTATGGGGGCAGCTACCAGTCCTATGTAGCCCATCGAGCCGTCGAGTACCAGGACACCTTCAGTGCGGTCCTCGACCAGTGAAACGGAAATTTCAAAGCTTACCGACGTTGATGCGCCTTTTTTGTCGCAGACGCCACTGAACAGGTTCCAGGAGCGATTCTGTACCGTAAACGTGAGATCTGTGCCAGCCTCGGTCGTAACATGCACCATCCGGGCGCTTGCAAGGAAGGGTTTTACCCGTGCCGCGAGGAGTTCTGCCCGTGCAGGGTCCATCGTCATCATATCGCTCGTCAGGAGTGACAGGCCATCGTTTGTTGCGAGTGGCAGCGACAGGAATCGCGAACCGGTGCGGACAGCGTCGTGGATGGCCCGGGTTGTCATGATGGAGTTGTGGGTTGCGCCGAGTATTACATTCGCTGCCAGGAATGCTACGCAACGCTGGTCGAACAGCTCTCCTGACTGAGGGCTGCCACTGGGCACGATGACCAGGATGGGCGAAGCGCCCGCGGCTGCGGCCTGGTCGCGCAGTTCCAGAGCTTCAACGGTATGGAGTTCGTCGGAGAGTATGGACAGGCTTTCGCCAGGTTTGAGCCGGAGCCAGTCACGAATGACTATTCTGGCTCCGTCGGACAGCGCGATGCTCATCGAACCATCAACTTATCTGGCCTTCAGCGGTCCTTATGTCCACGGAGCGTTCGACGATGGCTTCGATGGCGGCTTCGATGGCGTCTGAAATGGTCTGGATTGACATGGTCGGGGTGTTAACCGGCTTGCCGATGGCCTGCGAGGTCATGAACGGCACGTGTATGAAGCCAGCGCGGATCCCGGGGTGCTTTGTCGCTATGGAGTGGAGCACGCAGTACATGATGAAGTTGCAGACATAGGAGCCCGCGGTGTAGGAGACGCTCGAGGGGATGCCCCTTGCCCGGATCTTTTCGACTATTGCCTTGACGGGAACCGACGCGAAGTAGGCATTTTCTCCGCCTTCGCGGATAGTCTGGTCTATGGGCTGGTTTCCCTCGTTGTCGGGAATCCGGCCATCGGCGATGTTGACCGCGACACGCTCGACGCTGATGTCGAAGCGGCCACCGGCCTGGCCGATGGAGAGCACGACGTCGGGCTTCTTGTCTATGATGGCCTGTTCCACAACCGGGTCGCACTTTCCAAAGACTGTAGGTATCTCCAGCTTGATTATCTCGGCGCCGGCTATGTTGTCCGGAAGGAGCTTGACTGCCTCGTAAGCGGGGTTGACGGTTTCGTTGCCGAACGGGTCGAAGCCCGTGACCAGTATGCGCATGTTGCGGTTCTCCTCATGGGGGACTGGACGATGCCGCCGGGGCAGGACCGTCTTCGAGGCCTGCCTCGTAGAACGTCCCGCCCCGGCGGATTTTCTGTACTCTGGTTACTTGGCGATCAGCATGTAGCCGATCTGGAACACGAGCAGGATGACGGCAACGAGCACCTGGTTCTTGATGACGTTGTACTTGCCCTTCATGTCGAGGATGGCGACAGGGACGATGTTGAAGTTGGCTGCCATTGGCGTGCACAGGGTTCCGCAGTAGCCACAGGTCAGCGCGAGCATTCCTATGGTCGTGGGATTGGCGCCCAGTGCCAGTACGAACGGACCGCCGATGCCTACGGTGATGACCGTGATGGCTGCGAATGCATTGCCCATGATCATCGTGAAGAGTGGCATGGCTATGGCGAATACGATGATGCCGACCGTCATGTTCCCTTCGGGAATGATCTTGCTGACAAGGCCGGCTATGACCTGGCCGACGCCTGCGGTCGTGAAGATTGCTCCGAGCGCTGCCAGAAGCATCGGCAGCATGGAGAGCGGGCCGACAGTGTCGAGCAGTCGCTTTGAATCTTCAAAGAAGACCTTGGGTTTATTCTCTTTGGCGAAGATCATGAGCAGCAGGATGGCGACAATGACGCCTACGCCTACGCCGACGAGCGGGCTGATCTTGGTGAACACGGCGAAGAGTATGGCGAAGGTTCCCATGGACAGGGTAGGGATAAAGATTTTGTAGCCGATCTTGTCCGCCATGGCCTTGCTGTATTCCTTGGTGACTGCGGGAACGGTACCCGGCCTGACCTTCTTGATGATTGCGGGGATGGCCATGATGACGACGAGGATGCCGGTGACGACCTTGGGCATCCAGCGGCCGAAGGCCAGGATCACGGCGAGTGAAATCCAGAATACTGCCGTGGGGTAGCGAGACTTGTGTTCTTTCTCGAAGAGGGTCTTGATGCCAGCGTATCCGGCGACTATGCCCATGAGTATGTAGAGTACTTCGAGGAGTTTTACGTTGAGCACGACCTTGGGGTCCATGAAGAATGCCATATATGGTTCCTCCCTTTACTTTTTCGTGCTGTAGAGCGTCTTGGAGAGGCGCCTGTCTTTGAGGAAGTACAGGGTGCCCGCGACGAGGAGCGCGAAGATGGCGACCGGTATTTCTACTTTGGCGAGGTCTACGAGGTTTGTTTCGTAGCCCAGGCCCTTGAGGGTGGACTGGACGAGCAGTGCACCTGAACCGCCTATGAAGAGTACCTGGCCGTAGAACCAGGTGGTATTTTCCATGCCGGCGCTCATGCCCTTGACTTCTTCCAGATGGTCTTCGTTGACCGTGCCGTGCTTGGCTTCGATGGCGCCTGTGGCCATCGGCATGACGACTGGCCTGACGAATCCGGCGGTGCCGCCGAGGCTGACGTTGAAGGCAGCGAGCACGAGCCTGAGCACACCGTAGGCTGCTATGACCATACCGGCGGAGGCATTCTTGATCTTGCCTATGAGCTTTGCGGCCATCTCGCGGAGGCCGTTACGCTCGAGGGTGCCCGTGACAAGCATGATGATCACGAAGATAGCCATACCGCGGTTGGCTACGAAGCTGTTGCCTATCGTCTCGAGGATCTTGACGAACAGGGCAAAGCCCAGAATGACGATCGCCACGCCGATGAGTTTTATCACTGCTGCCTCCTGTGTGACTTGGGTAACTTGAAATAAGTTACTACGCAGGAACACGATAACATGAAATTTTGAATTGTCAAAACCTTATCACACCATTTTAATCGATATTTCCTTTCCAGTTTTCACGTTTCATGCAGGGACCGCCCCTGCAGCGCAACCGGAGGGCGGATCCTGGAACGGAATGCCTGGTGGATTCCGTCTCTGGTGCCAGCCCGCCACTCGGCTCTGGCATCAGCCTCCGCGAGCAAACGTATCACTGCCAGGTCATTGAGCGTGTGTGTGCGGGCACACAGGCGAAGGAGGCTGCCCGTGGCGGTTTCGTCGGACACCTCGGTGACGAAGCTTGTTGCCGTGACCCATGGGTACTTTACCGACGCGTAGTAATAGTCAGGTTTATACGGGTAAGGTACCCAGTAGAAGATCATATTTTTGTAGTATTCCGCAGGAAAGAGCCGGGGCATCCAGGAATGCGCGTACTTCTCGAAGCGGTCTTTCCATTCGGCGTTGAGCGGACCGCATTCGGGATCGGCGCCAATTAGGTCGGCGACAGCTTCCTGTATGCCTTCGGAGAGGATTTTGTTGTCGGCGTAGCGCTGGTCTGTAACGTACCAGAAGTAGCCGTACAGCAGGGCCCGGGGCATCCAGAAGCCCTTGAACCACGGCGAGGTGTAGCCTGAAAATTGCTGGCACCACTCGTGGGTGGGTACCCCATGGTTGTCGGTCACGACATCCGGCAGCCAGTCGCGCCATACCTTCGTAAAGGCCATGGCTTCACTGTGGATGGTGGAGTCTTTCCAGTACTCATGGGCCAGCTCCTTGCCCAGGGAGTTGTACCGGGCTATGTGGAGTATCCACTCTGGATTATCCCTGGCAAGCTCGTAATGTATGGCTGCACCATCGGCGTTTTCGTACGGTACGATGACGAGGTTCACCCTGTCGGCAATGCCGGCATATGCCGGATCGCCGAGCAGGGTGCGCAGCAGCATGAAGGCGGCGTTGGTGCCTGAAACCTCGTTGGCATGGTGCCGCGCATTTACATAGTAGACCGGCCTGGCCGCGATGAGCTTGGTCCGCGATACGTAGCCCGGCAAGGATGAACGTAGTTCGATCGAATGGATGGCACGGCCTTGCCGGCTCTCGGCCACCTGCCGTACGCGAAGTCCCGGTACGCGCGAGAATTGGCCGATCAGCGATAGGTATTCGTCATAGCCTATGAGGGTGTCTTCGAGGATGTCTATAGAAGAAACATCCAGCGGTTCCAGGGCAGGTTCCGCTGTCGGGGGCTCTGCGTGGATTACGGTTCCTGCAATGCGGAAGCTCAGCTGCGGAGTACTGGCAAGCTTCCCCGACGCGCCCAGCAAGCCCGCCGTCAGGAGCCGTGCATAGGAACGGATAAACGCTGTCAGATCGGCGGACTCGGGTTCCTTGCTGCCGCAAATTTCAATGGCCAGCCTTGGGCTGAAGTTGCCCGTTTCAGTATGAAAGACCAGTGCTTCTATCCACACTCCTACGTCGGTCTTGTGATACGGCGAGCCAAAGCGCTTGTCTGCAGTCTCTATGGCTGGTTCAGCCGATAGCTCACCGAGGAGCCGGAAGCGCATGCGGGGCCTGCCTGGTCGTTTACGGATGACCGGGAGGATGAGTCCGGGGGCGTCTATGCCCTTGCCGCAAGACTTGAGTCCAAGCGTCTGGAAGTAATCGAGGCCGGCAAAGTAGATGTCCTCATGGAGCGATTCCAGCGATGAGACCCTGTCCTGCCTTACCGGCAGTGTTTCGTCGGGCTCGCTGGCGTCTATGTCGAGCCTGAGTTGTGCGAAGTAGGGCTGCCGGGCTGAGTCGATGGTAGCACCGCAGACTGCTTCGATTCGGGCCTTGCAAGCTGGCAGCACCTTGGTCTGGTAGGCCTCCCATATGGTTTCCATGTCGGTGCTGAAGGATTCCGACCACGAGTCCTGCCCGGGAACGCTGATGGAAACGCGGCCGGTACCGGGGTGGACCCTGCCGATGCCGGGGAATTCGTCGAGGTAGGTCCGTTCAGAAAATGAGGTAGCATATGCGGATTCGTAGACCGTTTTCCCGGCTGCATTCCTGGCGATTACCCGGTATCCTGGCTCTGTCACCCCTTCAAGGAGGGCGAAGCGGATTGTATCGCGCGGCAGTCCGAGCGTCTCGGCCATTATGTCATCTATGGGGTAGAGTTCCTGAAGGAGGCGTACCGGCGGATCCAGCCAGGCATCTGGATCATCCACCCTCTGTGCGCTGATCTTGGGGGTGGCCCCGTCCTCGTCGGTCCAGGCTGTGCGGCCATCGGGCAGGAAGGCGCTGAATGCCAGTTCCAGAGAGTTGATACCCGGGACTGCAGCCAGTTCAGGCAATACGTAGTCCCGTATCCAGCTGAAACCCTGTTTGAAGGCGCATATCACCCGCACCCTGGGATTGATGGCGCCGCGTGCAGTAGCTTCCTTGAGAATCTCTCCGGCGAGCTCCTTGCGTACTTCACTGTCCTCGCTGATGACAACATCGATGGTGGCGGGTTTCCCGGGTACAATCCGGCTGTAGACACCGCGTTCGAGGATTTTCCTGCACGTGTCCAGTTCCCAAGGCAGTTCGTACTCCTCGTCCCGGAGTACGGCGAGGTCGCGCCGGTTCCGGAATTCGACGGAGGGGAATGCTTTTTCAAGTGCGGCCCTGCGTGTTTCTAGCCCTGGTTCCCCGTAGAGTGTGGTTTTCCCGGCGGCGCTGTCAGTGGATTTTCTCGTTGAGCCAAGGGCATCCAGCCAGGCGAGCTGACCATCCAGCGTGTACAGGGCTACCGCGCGGGAAAGGTCCGCGCAGATTTCAGGCCAGGTAGCCTCACGGCCGGCTTCGGGGAACCAGCGGCACAAATGTGCCGCCATGGCTGCCAGTCCTTCGCCGTTACCGGTGACCCTGATGACATTCCGGCCACCTTCGTTGGCCATGGACAGGCCACAGGTGCCGGAGCGTTCGATGCGGACAAGCGTGTGTGCCTGCCTGCCCTTGCCCTCCAGTATAGGAAGTGCAAGCCCCAGGCTCTCCATACCCAGCCTGGCAGCCAGGTCGCAGGCTGCCGAGAGTTCGTATCCATTACAGTTTTCCGGAATCTCGATAGTAACGTCTATGGTATCCGGCAGGAAGTCAAAGTCCGTGTCCTTGGCTATGAACCCGCGTTCGAATATCGATTCGAGGCCGCGGCGGACCGGCTCGGGTTGGTAGCCGCCGTCCATGATGCCAGGTGCTTCCTTCCAGGGCGCATCAGCCAATGATGAAACTGCGCCTCCGCTGGCGTATTTACCTGCCAGTCTGGCGCTGAGGACAGCCAGAGCTTCGGAGGCACCGGTTTCGTCGCGGAGTAGTATTTCCAGCCCATCGTCGATGTCGGTCATGGTATATCCACATGGCAGCGATGCTTCGGCTCGTAGTCTGACGACGCCAGCGCCTGCCGGCCCGGTCAGGAACGAGAGGAGGGGGAAATCGAGGGATAGTGCGTTGAAGCCTATGGCCGCCGCAACTTCAACCGCGAATTCCTTGATGAATCGCGGGCTGTCGGATGGTACGTTGAGTGTGTGCATGCGGCCATTGTACCATCTGTTTTGCGGATTTTCCGCACCATCATTCCGGCGAGCCGTTTTTGCGGGCCTGGTTCTGCAGGGCCACCATGACGAAGTCCTGCATCACCGCGACACCTTCCTTGACGAGGTCAAAGGCGGCATCCTGCACGCACCAATCCAGGAACACCCCGCGGGAGGAGCGGTTGACCAGCACGGCCAGACGGTCCGCGTCCAGGTCGGTCCGCAATTCACCCGAAGCCTGGCCCCCCAGTATGATGTCCCTGACGATGGCGTGCCAGCGCCGTTCCCGGTTGGTTATCATCTTGCTGGAGCCCGGTTGCACGGCCTGGTTGGCGTACAGGATCTTGAGGCTGGGATTTCCGACCACGTCCCGTACGTACTTCATCTGGGCCCGGGTAAAGGCAACCAGCTTCTCTGCCGCTGTCTTGTAGCGCTGCAGGTTTTTCGAGGCGTAGCTCTCATAGTAGGCGTCAATTGCCCAGAACGAATCGACGACGATGTCGCTCTTGGTGGCAAAGTAGGTGTAGAAGGTACCCTTGGCGACACCGGCATCGTTGGTTATGTCTTCAATCGTTACAGAATCAAAACTGCGTGCATTGAATAGTTTAAGGGCGCTTGCCATGATTGCGTTCTTGGTGCGAAGCGCGGTAGGTCCTAGTTTAGCCATAGGTACGGAGAATAATATAATGGCCGTTCTAGTACAATACCGCGGTATGAATTACCCACGAAGTCGAAGTATCACATAAGGGCCGTCGGGAACGATGGCCCACCTGGCCTTGGGGCCGTATTTTTCCAGCAGCGACTCTACGGTTTTGCCAATGTCCTTGCATGGCTTGAAGCCGTACCTGACCTGTTGCTCTTCGGTAACGCCTTCTGAATACAGGTAGATGGGATGGTTGCCCATCCATTTGTAGATCTCCTGGGCGCACCACTGGTCGGGATAGAAGAACTCGTGGGCCAGAGCCCGCCGTATCCATTCCCCTGGCGTGGTAAATTCGTCCATGGAGGCGATGAATTCAGCACTGCCAAGCCCTTCGGGGCAACGCGACGCTACGACAATTTCGCCGCCATCTTTGAGTACCGGTGCCACGCCCGCTATGCCCTTGGATGTCTGGTAGAGGTTGACGTCCAGCGGGGCGCCTCCGTTGGTGGTGACAACAAAATCAAGTGGCTCGTCCAGGTAGGTGGTGCAATAGGGTTCGAGTTCCTGCGCACCGCGAAGATGGGCATTGACCGGGTGGCCGGCGTAGACGCCGGTAACTCTTTTTTCGGTATCGAGGGTCACGTTGACCAGGAAATCCGCCCCTACCTTCTCCATGATCGAAAGACCGGCCTCGTGGAAAGGGTTGCCGGCGAGTTTGCCGTAGACCACGTCGGGATGCGCTATCATCTCGGGGCCGTGCATGAACTGCACGGTTTTGATGCTGGAAATGCCTGGCAGGATGGATTTGCGTCCGCCTGAAAAACCTGCCCACATATGGGGTTCAATAAAACCGGTGAGTATCTTGAAATCAGCTTGTGCATAGAGCTTGTTAACGTAGACGGGCGTATCGCCCATGATGGAACCCGCGAAGCTCATCTCGTCGTCGTTTTTTGAAAAGTGGTTGACGATGCGGTAATTCTTGACTATGTCCTCGCCAACATGCCTGATAAGTTCTTCACCTTCGTTCGGGCGGTGAATGCCGGTGGCTATCAGTATGGTGATGGCCTCGCGCTTGATGCCAGCCGCCGCGAGTTCTTCCATCAGGAGCGGAAGTATCAGCTTGTTCGGTACTGGCCTCGTAGTATCGCTTATGACGATGATGACAGAGCTTCGGCCCTTGGCCATATCGCGCAACGGGCTGGTGTCTATTGGATGTCGAAGACCTTCCAGGATGGCAGCCTGAGGATCCTCGATGACGGGCCGGGTTTTCGGACCCAGAATTCCGACAAAGTTGCCCATATCCGGCAGGCTGACTTCGAGCCCGGTAGTCCCGTATTTCAAGGTGGTTTCTGGCATGCATTGCTCCTGTTCCATTTATTTGTAGATGGAAGGTTGCTCCGCCATGCGAGCGCGGAGCAACCTCGTAGAAACTAAGCGTCGGCCAGATCGAAAATCTTGCCTGGATTCATGATGTTGTTGGGATCCCAGGCCTTCTTTATCGCCTGCATCAGTCCGAGTTCAACCGGATCGATGACTTCTTTAAGGAACTTTTTACGCTTGAGTCCTATGCCGTGCTCGCCGGAGATCTTGCCACCCAGATCGCCGGTGATCTTGTACAATTCCCTGAGGCAGGCTACCTCGTTCTTCTTCCAGTCTTCCATGCTCATGGCAGGATCCTTGACGAGGGTGGCATGCAGGTTTCCGTCTCCGGCGTGGCCGTAGCAAGGAATCTTCACATGGTATTTCTCGCTGAGTACATCGAGCTTGGGGATGATCTCGGGTATGCGCGAAATCGGTACGACTATGTCTTCAAGACTCTGTATGGGGCTGTAGATCTTGAACGCCTCGGCTATGTTGCGCCGTACGTTCCAGATGCGCTCGATGTTGTTGCGGTCTTCTGCGACGTAGACTTCAATGGCGCCGTGCTCCTGGCAGAGCTGGCCGGCCGCTATCAGGTCCATCTCTATCTGCTCGGCATTGGTGCCGTCCAGTTCGATGAGCAGCATGGCACCGGCCTTTTCATAGGGCAGGCTTTCGTTCAGGTACTTGCAGCTGGTTATGATTGACAGCTGGTCCATGAACTCGATGCTCGTCGGGGTCAGACCCTTTGACAGGATGACGGGTACCACATCGATGGCCTCGCGCGGTGTCTTGAACAGCACGAGGAGGTCGGCCTTGGCGGTCGGGTAGCCAATCAGCTTGATGATGGCCTTGGTCGCTATGCCCAGGGTTCCCTCTGAACCCACGACCAGAGACTTGAGGTCGTAGCCGCTTACGTCCTTTGACAGTTTGCCACCTAGCTGGACTATGTCGCCGGTAGGCGTGACCAGTTCTATGCCCTGGATGTACCGTCCGGTAACGCCGTATTTTACGGCTTTGCCGCCGCCGGCGTTCTCGGCGATGTTGCCTCCGATGGCGCAGGTCTGCAGGCTCATCGGGTAACCGGCGAAGAACAGCCCGCGCTCCTGTACGTAAACGGCCAGGTCGTTGGTCACCATGCCGGTCTCCACCACGGCAACCATGTTGTCTACGTCGAGCTCGATGAGCTTGTTCATTTTTTCAAGCGACATGAGGATCCCACCATAGAGCGGGATGGATCCTCCCGACAGGCCGGAGCCCGCGCCGCGCGGCGTTATTGGAATGTGTTCGCGATTGGCCAGTTTGACGACAGCGGCGACGTGTTCGGTCGTAGCCGGCATGACGACGACTTCCGGCATGTGGCCGTATTCGGCTGCATCGGTCTCGTCATGCGAGTACGCCTCTATTTTTTCTTCATCGACGAGGACATTTTTGGCCCCCACCAGGGCACGCAGTTCTCCGAGGATGGCCTCGGTGACCGGAGCGTAGGTCGTGGCTTTGGTCGCGGTCATTTGGCACCTCCGTTGCGCTTGTCCATGCG
>JAIFMD010000129.1 GCA_020048755.1 Spirochaetota bacterium | reverse complement strand
GTATTTACCGACCGCAACGACATCTTAGTGCCGGACCGCACCACGCTGACGCCGACGAAAAAGGATGCCAACGTGCCGAACATCAACACGGTGCCCGCCGATGATGCCTTCTATGTCGACATGCGCATCCTGCCGCACTATTCGGTTGATTCGGTGCTCGTGGAAGTTACCAGGCTGATGCGCGAGGTTGAGGCCGTGTACCCCGGCGTGACCCTGCACTATGAGGAGGTCCAGCGCAACGACAGCCCGCCTACGCCTGTGGACGCCCCCGTCGTGCTGCTGCTCAAGAAGGCCATTCAGGCTACCTACGGCATAGAAGGTCGCGCCATAGGCGTTGGTGGCGGCACGGTAGGCGCGTACCTGCGCAAGGCCGGTCTGCCCTGCGTGGTCTGGAGTCGCCAGGACGAAACCATGCACGCCCCCAACGAGTACACCAAAATTGCCAACCTGATCGGCGACGCCAAAGTCTTCACCCGCCTCATGCTGGCCCCCAGGTAGCATAATAAAGACAGGAAATTGGGCAATGAGACACAGAGTGCGGCGTGAGACTCGTAGCGCCGCAAGGGGGTTTGGGGGATCTGCCCCCAATGGCTACCGTTAGGGGGGATACCCCCCTAAAACCCCCTGCGATCCTGCGCACTGCTCGGATCGCACTCTGTGTCTCTGTGCGAAATCTTCTTAAGTCTTCATTATTCAAGGTGCATCGATGATGAACACTACTTTTCCTTGCTGGGCGAGGGCGCGGTTTTCGGGGGAGCCCAGGATCTTGAGGGCGTCCTCGTTGCTGATAAGGGCGTCGGTCCGACGTGAACCGAAGATTTCCGTTGCTATGATGCGTAGCGGCGCACTGCCGGCACGGGTTTCCACGATGGGATCGCCCAGGTCTTTCGCGTATCCGACCGCCCCCCATGACCGTAGCGCGTCCGGGTACAGCAGGTTCCGTTCTACAATGGTCCGCATCGATTCATCGAACAGCTTGGGAAAGAGGCAGGGGCGCAGCCGGGCCGTCCGGTGCTCGCCTCTGACGCCATACTCACCTTGCAGATACACGACGATGCCTGTATAGACGCGCGCGGGTACGTACCGGTCAGGTGCGGGTAGATCTATGGGGACGCTGTGCCTGACGTATAGCGCTGCAAGGTCTGCCAGCTTCCATTCATACGATTCCTGAAGCTTGCTCAGGTCGCGGCTCAGCGAGGACCGCGTCATGCGGCCTGCCTCCAGGAAGGTCTCGAACAGCGCTGGATCGAGCGTGCCGTCAGCCAGGCTGTCTCCCACGGTTCTGTACGAGTCGAGTTCCACGGAGAGTATCGTATCACGAATGAGCTCAGGTACTGCAGATTTCAGACTCTGCTCCGCCTGGGACCGGCCTGAGGGCAGTTTGATGCCTGCCGCTCCCAGGTCGAGCTGAACATCTGCCTTGATGAGTCCAGCCGTCCAGTCCACCGATGCATTCGAGGCAAAACTTGCAGGCAGGGCCCCGGCTACTACAGGCAGGAGGCAAAGGCCGACGATGGCAGCCCTTACTGTCCATAGCGGGTTGCTGCCGCGTTTTTTGGTTTCCATTACTCCAGTATCGGCACGACGAGTGACATACCTTCGCGCAACACGCTCGAGAGGTTCATGCTGTTCCTTGCTGCCAGGACCTCGGGCTGCACGCCGTACCTGAGCGAGATGCTCCAGAGTGTGTCTCCCTTGATGACAATGTAGCTACCGGAGTACGACAGCGTATCATCTGGTCTGGACACGCCTGCATAGGGTTTCTTGTCCTTGAAGGCCGGTATGACAATGCTCTGGCCAATGCGGATCTTGTTGGGACTCAGCCCGGGATTCATCTTGGTTATCATGGCTACCGAGACTTCATAGTACTGGGCAAGGGCTGAGATGGTATCTCCCGAGCGCACGGTGTGCATGTACACGCTCATCAGGGTCTGCCTGGATGCTATGGCTGCTTTGACGCTTTCCTCAAACAGGGCCGGCACCTTGATGGAATACTTGCCTTCCGGCGGTGTGACGCCGTACCGGAGTTCCGGATTGCCTGCCTTGACCAGTTCGTAGGGGATGCCGGCAATGGATGCGAGCATGGCGATATCGACAGGCCGGTCTATGGCTACGCGTACCCACTCGATCGACGGGGTCCAGGAAACCACGAGGCCGTTGCGTCCTCCGTGCATGGCGACCGACACGACGGCCAGGAATTTGGGTATGTATGAAGCGGTTTCCCTGGGCAGGAAGCCACCTTCGCGCAGTTGCCAGTAGTCGCGCACGCCACCACCGGCCTTTATGGACCTGTCCATGGCGCCGGCGCCGCAATTGTAGGCAGCTAGAGCCAGCAGCCAGTCACCGAACCGTTCGTGGTTATACTTGAGCTTGCGGATCGCGGCATCGGTGGATTTCATGAAGTCACGACGCTCGTCGATCCAGTCGTCCATCTTCATGTCGTATCCGCCGACGCTGTTCCGCATGAACTGCCAGAGCCCCGCCGCGCCTGAACGGCTGACAGCCTTTGCGGAATATTCCGACTCTATGAATGGGAGGAAGAAGAGTTCCTCGGGCACCCCGTGGTAGCGGATCCGCTCAAGAATGTACGAAGCGTAGGGGCGGGATCGCTCGGCGACCGCTTCCAGCCATTTTCTGCCCCCCGCCGTCAGGTAGGATGCACGGAAGCGTTCAAACTGGGGTTCTCCATAGGGAATTGCAAGCTCGAAACGTTCCGGGCCTGCATGGTGATCGTACACCGGCGTGGCAGACTGGACGATGCGGAGGGGGCGCGCGGGAACCGGGGGTACTCTGGCACTTGACGCCAGTTCGGCTACGAAGGCCTCGAGGGGCTCTGCCGCAAGCGAAACCGCCAGGTCGGTACCGTAGGCAACGGAGAGTGACGTGGCTGCGAACAATGCCGCGATGAGCCTGCACCGCGCTGTCATTGCATCTTTTCGCCGAAGTAGATGCCAGCCCATTCCCAGCGGCCATGCACCTCGGGATCGGCAGGGAAATTTACTTTTCTGAAATACAGGTACCAGACTGAAATCCGTTCAGTCCAGCCCCAGGTGCGCAGGAAGGCCTCACGGGAGTTTGAACTGGCGTCCAGTGTTTCTGCCCTCTGGATGCGGGTGCCCGAGGTAAAGGCGCTGAAATCGAAGAGGACCTGGCTGTTGCCGTCAGTTTTGTCCTGGTACCAGTCCATGGCGAAGAATCCAACCTTGGCGCGGATCCTGGATAGTGAGCGGGCATTGCCGGTTGCCATGGCCACCGAGACAGCGGTGATCAGCTCGTCGAGGGTCTCGTAGGTCCAGTCCTTGCGTATCGTAGCCAGGTCTATGAACTGCTGGGCATACTGTATGGCGTCCGGATAACCCGGGATATCGGCTACGAAGGACGGCAGGAACCGGCGATATGCATCAAGCGCGGCATCCCAGTCGCCGAGCGACTCGTAATCGTTGCCCAGCAGGAACAGTTCAGCCCCCATGTCCACCTTGTGGGGAAACCTGGTAATAAGTTCCCGCCTGAATTCTATACGTTTGGCCGGGTCTGAAGACAGGTCTATAAGGCGCCGGAGACAGGCCTGATGGATAGACTCGTTGTTCACGGTCAGGTCGGGGAAATTCTTGAGGATGCGGTCATAGTAGAGTGCCGCCACCTCGTCGGCTCCCTGTCTGGAATACGCCCATGCTATGGTCAACAGATGCCGTGCGTTATACGGTCCTTCGGGATCCTGGGCTACAATATCGGCGAGGAAATCCACCAGTCTTGGGTAGTCTTCTGCGGAGGACAGCGTTGAGGATATTTTCTGGGTGACGGCATAGCGCTCGTCGATGCCGAGCTTGCTTGAATCCAGAAGGCCGAACAGGTCCTGCATCTGCCCGGGATCCGCTCCGGGAGCCTGTATGAAATAGTCCCTGGGCGACTGGCAACCCGAAATCGACATATATATAAGGATCAAGAGTGCGATTGTCGCGGAGCGCATCATGCCGGACTATACCATGCACGCTTTACCGTTGGCAAGGAATCCGTTTTGTCGATACAATATAAGCAAGGGGTATCCGCGGATGGAACGGCACAGGATGATGGTTTTTCATATACTCTTCTCGCTTGCCGTTGTATCCGTTGTCGTCGGAGCCAGCCTCCTGCTCATAACGACGGATCGTGTACGCGGTGCACTCATCATCTGGCCGCTCGTGCTCATGATTGCTGGAACCCTGTCCGCATATTTTGCCATCATCACAAAATGGAAGGCCAAATTCATCTTCATAGCGCTCATGGTAGCCAGTTCCGCATTCATACGATTCATTGCCTTGGTAGTCGGAATACAGGCAATAGACTATTGGCCCCTTTACGTGATAGCAGCCGGTATCTGCTTCATGCCGGCCAATCGTTTGCGATACAAAAAGATCCGGCCTGGAGCCGTTGTAATTTCAGCATCGTTTGTACTGCTCGGCTTGTTCTTCTCTATTTTCTCGTTCGGGTTCAGTTCAATGAGCTTCAAAACCTTCATTACCAGATGGTGGCCTGCGCTGTTCATAGCCTCCGGTCTCGTGCTCCTCATCATCTGGTTCATCCAGCGCCTCGTGCTGAAGAATGCTCCGGCTCTTGATCGAGGAAAGTTGTGAAACGACTTGCCGCGGCCTGCTGCGCGGCTTTTCTGGCGTTCTCCTGTATCAGTGAACCGCCGCCCCGAACGGGAACCACCTTGTCCGCGGGGCAGGGTCTGAGTGAGGCCCAGAAGGAACGTGCTGAAATCGAGGCTGCCATCATACTGGGTAGCCCCTCCTCGCTGGAACGTGCCGTAGAATTGTCCACAACCTCAAAGACCCTCGCATCCGCTGACTCCAGGATCTTTGGGTGGATCGCGTACGAGATGGCCAGGCTGGTCTATCCGGAATTGGCCGGAACCCTGCCCCCGAGCACGGTTTCGCCTCCGGACTCACCGCTGGTGCGCTCCTTCATCGACGCGCGCAACGGCAAGCCTGCTGTTCCCGTAGCCGATGCCAGTCCGTTGCTTGAACTGTTTCCAGCGCTGTCCATTTTCAGGCTGAAGACTGCCGCCGCTTCAGGTGCGACACTTTCTTCTGTAGAACGTTTCAACCGCTTTGGCCTCCCTTCCGCCGCGGCGGATCTGGCACGCGGCATAGCACTCGAACGCTCCGGTGACCGCGCCGGTGCCCTGGCAGCCTACGCAAGGGCAGAAGGCGTTGCCCCCGACTGTTACCCCGCGACCCTCGGCAAGTCACGCATGCTCGTCGAACTGGGCAGGGGCGAAGAAGCACTCGCAGCCCTGAAGGCTCTGGACTCTGCCATAGCCGAGAGTGCCGCAAGCCGGAGGATACAGGCCCTGGCGTACTATGCCGCGGGGCGCTGGGTGGAAGCCTTGCCCCTCATCACCGAAGTGTTGCTAGAAGATCCACTGGACTCCCGGTTCGCCCTGATGCGTGCTCACCTGCTCGTCGAGCGCGGAGAATACAAGCAGGCCGCGCCTCTCCTCGACGCCTATGCCAGCATCAATCCTACCGACCGCCTCTACATACTCCTGCGTGCCCGCACCGCACTGGATAGCGCCAAGGACCGGAGTGCCGCCATTGCCGCACTCCGCCGTGGGCTGGAACGCTACCCTGATGATATGGAGCTTATCCTCTACGCATCAGAGGTGTTCTATGGGGGTGATGCCAAGGAAAAAATCGAGGCCATCACCTTTGCGCACAAGGTGCTCTCCGTTGACCCAGGGTCGACCCGAGCTCTCAGGATCTTGCTGGCATCTGATCTGGCTGCCGCGAATTTCGTATCAGCCGCGGAACGGGCGGATGCCATCCTGGCAACCGGTGATTACTATCAATACACTGAAGCCCTGTACAGGGCCTACCGCGGTGCGGGCAGGCTGACAGACGCATCGAGGCTTGCCCAGGAGTGGCGCGCCCGCGATCCGTTGTCAGAAGCAGCCGCGATGGCCTGGGCAACCTCCCTGGTAGAGCGTGGCGAGAAGGCTGCCGCCTCCGAGCTGATAACCAAGCTCCTGGCCGTCAAAGGCACGCCTGCCTACCGGTCCACCCTGTACTGGCTACAGTCCAGGCTGCAGGTTGACGAAGATGCCATCCTTTCGTCGCTCCGGGCTGCCCTCATAGAGAACGGCATGAATGTAGACGCGCTCGCGGCCATGTCCGACGTCTACATAAAGAAGGCTGACTACCAGCGTGCGCGTTTCTACCTCAAACAGGCCATTTCGATAACTCCCGACCGCGCCGACATCGTCGAGCGCCGCAATGTACTCGTCCAGCTGGGCGTGGCCATCCCCTGAGCATCCTCCCTTGACCAACCCCAGGCTGCCCCTCCTTCTTGAAGCCCTGTACAAGCGCTACAACGACCCCTGCTGGCTGGATCCGGACCCACTCGTCGTCGTCAGAAGCTATGCCGTTCCTGCCGACCAGGAACTGACCGGACTCGTGGCCGCCGCCCTGGCGCTGGGCAACGCGACGCTTATAATGCAGGCCGCAGAGGCAGCGCTGGCTCCGTTTGGCCCGAGCCCCGCAGCGACTCTTGCTCTCATGGATGACAACGATGTCGCTGGCTGCCTGGCAGGATTCCGCTACCGTTTCTTCGACTCCAGCGACCTGGTGCCGCTCTTCTGCGCAGCAAGGAATGTTGCCAGGCAGTATGGCAGCCTGCAGGACGCGTTCCTCTCGGGAATCGACCGCTCAGAACCGGATTACGCCCTGGCGGCATCCAGTTTTGTGCAGAAACTCTGCAGCACGGCCCCGACGCCCTGGCGCCTGAACCTGCTTCCTGACCCTGCCCGCGGTTCGGCTGCAAAGCGCGTATTCCTGTACCTGCGCTGGATGGTCCGCCGCGATGCCGTTGATCCCGGCCCCTGGCAGCAGGCTGATCCGGCGCTGCTCGTCGTGCCCCTGGACACCCACATGGCCGCCGCCTGCAGGCGGCTCGGCCTCATCAACCGCCGCTCCACCGACCTCAAGGCCGCCCGCGAGGCCGGCGCAGCTTTCCGCGCCATCCGCCCCGACGACCCTGTTCGCTACGATTTCTGCATGACCCGCCCCGGCATACACCCCGACCTTGACCCCGACGAGTGCTTTGACTGCTTTCATTGACACGCGTTCCGGCAGCGTGCTAGTATCCGCCTGTGCC
This sequence comes from Spirochaetota bacterium, assembly GCA_020048755.1. Lineage (GTDB taxonomy): Bacteria > Spirochaetota > Spirochaetia > Treponematales > UBA12059 > SZUA-370. The sequence continues at coordinate 144 of JAIFMD010000129.1, read as the reverse complement.
GCAAGGCGCAACGGGCAATAGCGCAGCTGGTTAGCGTACTAGTCTGGGGGACTAGGGGTCCCGGGTTCGAATCTCGGTTGCCCGACTAAGAAATCTTCCAAAATGTATCGTGACGACTAGTCTGGGGGAGCGTGTCAGTAGACA
>JAIFMD010000231.1 GCA_020048755.1 Spirochaetota bacterium | reverse complement strand
TGTCTGGGCTGACTCGCCGGCCAAAGCCGCGGCCAGTGCCGACCTCGTGTTCACCATGGTCGGCTATCCGGCCGACGTCGAGGAAGTCTACCTTGGCCCTGCGGGCATCATTGCGGCATCGAAGCCCGGCACCCTGCTCGTCGATTTCACCACGAGCAACCCTGCCCTGGCGGCCCGCATCTCAACGGCAGCTGCTGCCGCCGGCAGGATTGCCATAGACGCACCCGTTTCCGGCGGCGACACCGGAGCCAGGAATGCCACCCTGTCCATCATGGTCGGGGGCGACGGGGCGACCTTCGCAACGGTAAAACCATTTTTCGACGTGATGGGCAAGACAGCCATACTCCAGGGCGGCCCCGGAGCCGGCCAGTACACCAAGATGGCCAACCAGATCTCCGTAGCCGCGTCGCTCATCGGCACGGTAGAGTCAATGCTCTATGCCGAAAAGGCCGGCCTGGATCCCAGGCGCGTCCTCGACAGCATAGGCGGCGGAGCGGCCCAGAGCGCACAGCTCGTCAACATGGCCCCGCGCATGCTCTCAGGCGACTTCGAGCCTGGCTTTTACTCAAAGCACTTCCTCAAGGACCTCCGCATAGCGCTGGATTCTGCAAAAGCCATGGGACTCAGGCTTCCGCTCCTGACGATGGCCGAAGGTCTCTTTGCCCGCATGCAGGAGCAGGGTTTCGGAGAGAAAGGCACGCAGGCGCTCTACCAGCTCTACCGGAACGGCAGCTACTGATGGCCGGGGAATCCGCGGCAGAAGAGCGCCCGCCGTACACGAGGGTTTTTTCAGACCCTCCGCCCGCCATCGTCAAGGACGGCGAGTTCGTACTGGGCTGTTTCAACGGCCCGCCCGGCCTCATCAACATGCTGGATGTCCGCAAACCCTACCACTACCCCGTGCCCAAGTGGTTCAAGGACTTCCGCTGCAAGGAATGGAAGGCGTTCCAGTTCGGCGACAAACGCTGGTTCTTCTTCACCTCGCTGTACGAGGCCAAGAGCCTCGGACTCAAGCAATTCACCGCCTGGGACCGCGAGCGCGGCAGGGTATTCGAATTCAGGCGCTTCATTCCGTTCGGCAAGTTCGGCATAACCGAAAAGCTGGATGGCGAGAAGACGGGCTACAAAGACCGCAGATCCGCACTCTGCTACACCTTTGACCTGTCGGGTGGTACCGTTGTGGTAAAGGCCAGTTCTGCCAGAACCTCCGAACGAAAGGCCTTCTCCGGCGAGTTTACGTTCTCGTACAACGCCCGCCAGACCGCCCCGTCGTCGGTGTGCCTGCCGCTCGGCCTCAACCGCGCGATGTACTCAACAAAGGTACTGATGCCGATGCAGGGCTGGTTCGAGGCCGACGGCGAGCGCTTCGAGTTCGGCGCCCCGGATGCCATGGGCATCATGGACGACCACAAGGGCTACTATCCGTACGCGATGAACTACGACTGGGTCACGGGCTTCGGCCAGGACTCCAAGGGACGGCGCGTAGGCTTCAACCTCACGGACAACCAGGTCCGCGACCAGGAAACCTATAACGAAAATGTACTGTGGATAAACAGCCGCGTCTTCCCGCTGCCGCCGATCAAGGTCACGCGTCCCAACGGACACGACAAACCCTGGCACATCCAGGACACCGAGGGACTCGTGGACCTCGAGTTCAAGCCCGAGCGCAAGAACGACCTCAAGATGAACCTGCTGATAGCGGAAACAGACTACCACGGCCCCTTCGGCTCGTTCGAAGGCACCCTGCGCTCCCCCGACGGAGCCGAAAAGGTAGACGCCCAGGGCCTGTCCGGCATGGGCGAACAGAAGTACCTCAGAGCCTGAGTTTGTGCATACGCCATAGCTGCAAATCTCAGCATCGCCGGATGGCGTAAGCAGGTAACAAGATCTCGATCGTCTGAAATGTGTTTGTGTACATGTGCTCCGGTGGCTGGCAACAGTGATGTTCCAGTACCCTTGCGCCTTCTTTACGCAATCTGCATTTCCCGGTGCCAACCCCTTATTGCAGCCTCAGTTGTCCATTCGATCAAGGAATTCACCGTAGGCTCGGTACATGGCACCACGGAGGAGTATCGTGCCATGGCTTTCGTTGTACCCCAGCACCTCAGGCTTCTCTGCTCCACCGATGGATTGAGCCTGTAGGGCCTGCCCATGCGCCAGCGTTACCGATTCCGGCGTCAACTGGTCATAGCGCGCGTATAAAATCTGTGTACGCCCCGGCGGCGTCAGCGCACCACGAGCGACAGGACTGATCGTCCTGAACGCCCGAAACAACAGATCTTCGTCATAGCCGGCCGAATGAAAGGCCTGCCTGAGCGGTGCAAGCGCCTCGTTGTTCCATGGAGTAGTCCAGTCGACAAGAGGTATCATCAGTGCCAAGTGATCAAAACGGTAGTGCTCACCGAGGAGCATAAGGCTTGCTGCCCCAAAGCTTCCGCCCCAGCCGCCCACCCGCTCGACTCCCTGTGACGCCAACCATGCAACCCCATGAGCCAATTCACCTACAGAGGCCGCCATGGATAGAAGCAGGCTCTTCGGGTCTAGTGTTATCAGGTCTTCACCTGGCTTCTTGCCCGGCGATTGCCGCTCCAGGTGATAGGGAGGCACCCACACGAGCACCGCCCAGCCTCTAGACAACTCCATCTCGAAGAATCGCCGTATAAAAAGAACGGCAAAATCAGAGACACCAAAACCCGGTGCCCATATGACTGCCTTTTTACCTGTCCAGTCAGCAGTGTGGAAGAAATAGAAATATGAATCGGTTGCCGCAACCGGCCTTGCGACTGCATCGATCGCTTCAGGCCTGAAGCGGAGGCGTTCGCCCACGACCTTGCCCTTGTGCACGGTAGGCTTCCACCGTTCGAATGGCTCTCGCGATACAAGCCTGTAGGACACCATAGTCAGCGATGCTGATTCGCTGGCGGACAGGTATGCTTCAAGATTGGCCGGGCCGGTTTCTGGCGAGCCATTCGCAGATGAATTGGCGAGCACCTGACTGGCGAGGTCGGACAGGCTGCTTGTATCAAGCGATTTCTTGAAAGTGGCACAGGATACAACCGAGGCTGTTAAGATAGCCAGTACCAAGGCAACAGCCAGTAAACCCAATCCGGAAAGGTTACCGGGCACGGATATAAAAATAGTTTCGGTGGATGCAAATGGGGAAGCCTTGCAAAAGATTGTCGATGGTACCTTGAATTGTTCCATCCAAACCTCTCCTTATTTGGGACCAGAATTTATCGATGCCGCTGAAGCCTTGGCCAGGGGTGAAACGGTATCAAGGGTTATTGCCACAACCCGATGTCCGTCATATACCAAAGATAATGTCACCCAGGCAATGGTGGATTCCTGGCCTTATTGAGTTTTTATAAAGCAGGCCCCGGGCAGCGCCGGTTCCGGCAGTTATGCCCGGGCTATCTGCGAAAGTCAGTTGATCTGCTTTTTCATATCGGTGTATCCAGTCCTGAGAAAAACACGCTTGCCTTTTAAAAAAACATGGCTAGTCTCCGTGCCGGAAAAAGTCACATTAAAAAGCGAAGAAAATATCTCCGCCGTAGATTATTAGCGGTGCAAGGTCTTCTTCTGTTTTATTGTTACCGAAGGCAGTCAACATACCCCCCAACGAATATGCAGTTGCTCCGAAAGGCGCCCCCTTCTTTGCGTATTCTTGTGAAAGGATTCGCATACTGGCATATGGTTGTATACTCTGCTGGTTCGCACCAAACCAGGATACTTCCCGAGCGCTTGCTTGAACAAGGGTAATACCGAGCAGAAACTGCATCTGGTTTTTTTCTCTGAATGTGCTGAGACTCGGAATCAAAGCCAGTATATCAAAACCGTAGTCTATTTTCCTCAACCATGGATCCTCGCCTATCAGGTTGATCTGCCCTCCAGAGAAACCCCAAGGATCTTGTACTGTGATATTTGTAAAAGTTCTGTCAAGCACAAAACTGTGGCCAATTATAATTGAATGAATCCAACCATCGAATTGAAGTGCGGTTATCATGTCTCTTGATTTTTCAATTCCCTGAGCCCATTGAAATGATATGTACTTAGGAAGTATATATTTATAATTTAAAGGAAAATCCGGTAACAAATCCGGCATGTATACATTGAGTGTTGAACGAAGCAATTCGGTACTCAACTGAGACAGTACAGAATTTGGTGCTTGCTCGAGCAGGTTACGATCCTCATATGCTACAGTGCCCCATAGCAGGTTCTTGTAGTTTAAACGAACCTCAAATCCACGGGAGCCCCAATAAGCAATTTCGGAGGTTTTATTATCATAAAAGGATGCATAGCTATTGGTGCCACCGTTTTTTACTTTGAATGTACTCCCATTTCCAGCACTGTCAATATGGTTTAAATTGTTGGCATCTGTATTAAATGAACCAGTTAAACCCAAACTTACTCCACCCAAATTTATATTGTCTACTGATAGATTCAAGAAAACAGGAAGGGAACCGTAGACAAGATTGCCCATGAAGTTAATGCTTGTCATAAGCTCAGTTGTGGAGGCGAGGTTTCGTTGAAATTCTTGTTCCGCCATCAAGGAATAGTTGTCTCGTCCTTCAAGCATAGAGAAATCGTATATGTAATATTCTGCAATTTCACCTGAAGTCTGAGCAAAAAGCGAAGTTGTTGTAAATAGACAAACAATAAGTAAAAGTCTCATCGCTACCTCTTTTAAACAGAACCGCAAATATACTAAGACACTAAAGTCTTTAGCAGAATCCAATTTTGGTTCCAGACTACTACGGTTTACTCCAACCAAGGAAGCAAACTCACCAATGATCAATCTTCTCGCGCAGCCGTTCTTCGTCCCTCTGCGACAACCCGGTTTCTTTGCCTTCGAGCACGCAGCGCACCGCCTCGACCTCCTCCTCCGACAGCCTGACGCCACCCAGCGAGTGCCGTCCGAAGCTGGCGCACGCAAGGGGACAGACCCTCTTCGTGATGTCGAAGATGACAGCGGCGTAGTCGCGTATCTCCCGCTGGGCATGCGCGTCCATACGGAGTGCCAGGAAGCGGAACAGGTTGTGCAGGTCTATCTGCCAGTACCACTCCGTGTACATCGACAAGGGCAGGTTGACGCGGGCCAGCTCGCGGGCCAGGCCGGAATCGACGAGGGCCATGTACGACGCGTAGGCCTCGCGCTGCCCCTTCGCCAGCAGCTCTATCGCGCGGGCGGCTTCATCTGCCGGCAGCGGCTCGGCCTCCCGGCCCTGCTTGTTGTCGGCACTCTGGCGCGCGAGCGCCTCCGGGGCCGGCAGCCAGAACTCGTCCTTCATCACCGAGTAGCGCCCTGAAATCTCGTTGACGCGGGCGGTGCGGTGCCGTATCCACTGGCGGGCCACGAATATCGGCATCTTGATATGGAAGGTCAGCACCACCTGCTCGAAGGGCGAGGTGTGCTCGTTGCGCAAGAGGTAGTCTATCAGGCCGGCGTCCTCACGGACGGTCTTGGTACCCTCGCCGTACGATACGCGCGCGGACTGCACGATCCTGGCATCGCCGCCCAGATAGTCTACCAAGCGGATAAAACCCTTTTCGTGTACCTTGAATTCCTGGTCGAGTATCGCCTCGGCCTCGGGTACCATGCAGTGTGCCATCTCTGATCCTTTCGGCTCCCGCTGGTGCGGAGCCCGTCGGCGCGGGTCAGCCGCGACCTGTAAAACCGCTAAAATCACCGTAGAACGACCCCGGGCCATCCTTTGTGGTGCCCAGACTGTGAAAATCCGAGCCAAACGTCATAAAGAATCCGTACCGCCGGGCACGTTCCGTGACGAGCGCATTGATGGCTGCGCTTTCAGGGGTCCTGTAGTTGTATGACTCCACACCGCTGACGCCAAGCTCCCTGAAACGCCCGAGCATCCCGTCCAGGCGATCCATCCCCTCGAGGATTGTTTTCAGCGAATCGCCGAACTCGTGCGCGATGTGCGGAACAACCAGGACGCCCCCGTCGCGCGCTACAAGGCCGGACACGAGGCTCAGTTCCGGTTTGGCAAAGCGTACGTCGGAGAACAGCCCCGTGTCAAAGTACGCCTTCTTGAACTCGCGGTACTCCAGATTCTTCGCTACGATGCCGGCCTCGCGCAGCGCCAGGAACACATCCGTCTTGGAATAGCGGAACGCGGTGGGATCAGGCTCCGGCAGTCCAGCAGGCCGCCCTGCCAGCTTCTGGGCCACGATGGCTCCAAAATCCAGTTCCGGGCTGCGGAAGAGGACTGCGGCCCGCTTGAACAGCGCCGCAAGCCGCGACGCCCGTTCGGCGCAACCCGCGGCAAGGAAGGTCGCGGTTTCAGCGTGGCGCCCGTCGGGAAAATACGCTAGAATTTCGCTCTTGTAGGAGCTTGCCGCATCAACGCAGTCGATCTCGACCGCAGGCCAGGTCTGCAGGCCACAGATCCGCGCAGCCGTGGCAAACTCGGAGTAAGCTCCCAGCGTATCGTGGTCAGTCACGCAGGCAGCCTCGAGTCCCGCACCGGAAAACAGGCTGGCTAATTCCGCAGGCCAGAGGCTGCCATCGGAGTAGCGCGAATGTATATGGAGATCCGCTCGCATCGTGGTACCTTTGGAATCGTAGTAGTAGCGAATAATATAGCAGGAGAATTGCATGTTCGGACTGGAAAATACAATAAGCGACGAGATACTTTTTGCCATGGAAAACCAGGAGCTGGACTTCATGGTGTCAGCCGAAACCGGGGCCATCGTGCTCCTGAACGAAGACTCCCTTGACAATGGCTTTGACTCACTTGAAGAAGGAGCCGACCTTTTGTCACCGCCAGCCTGGACCAGCAGCGATGGCTACGCGCTCATGGAAGCATTCGCATCAGGCGTCAGCGCCCCAGAAGCCAGGCTCAGCCTGTCCGCCGCACTTTCCAGGGGGCGCGGCGTATTCAAGGCCTTCAAAAAAGCGCTCGAGGCCTTCCCCGAACTGGAGCGCCGCTGGTTCGACTACAAGCACCATGCCATGAGCAAGCGAATAGCCGAGTGGTATGACGAGGCCCGTATCGCCCATGGCCTCGAGCGACTCGGTCCGGAACCCGACGAAGCGGATGACCTGCTGTCGGACGACTTCTCGTTCAGGTTGGTGGGCCGCGAGGGCTGGCAGGAATGCCTGCCGCTCTTCCGCCAGGGCCTGGACGAAGCGCTTTCCACCTTTCCCGAGCCCTTGGTCGAGTACGAATACACGGCCCTGGAGAAAGAAATTTCAGAAGGTGGCAAGGAAGGACTAGTGCTGGCCATAGCGGAGGCTGTCGGAGGCGCCATTGCCGGTGTTGCTGCCGCGCGCAAGGTATTCGTGGCAGACAGCTCGTTTGGCAAGCTCGCGTACCTGTACGTTGCGCCGGAGCACCGCCGGCTCGGGCTCGGCCGCCGGCTGGCCGAAGCGGCGCGCGAGCGGCTGGCCAGGGACGGCATACCCCGCTTCATCGTAGACTTGCCGTTCGTGCCCTCGGGTTTCGGCTCGTCCATGGCGGCCTACGGGTATGAAGCCTTCGGCCCGAGATACATCAAGATGACCGACTAGCCGCGGCCGTCAGACCAGCCAAAGGTGCCCATATCCACATGGCCACCGCTCGTGACAACTCCCTCGTCCGAGAGCCGGGCGCACTGCTCTTCATAGCCTCCGCCGCGCTCCAGGGCTATGCTGCCATCCGCGCGTACGATGCGCCACCAGGGCAGGCCGTCCGCGGCGGAGCACGAGTGCAGAAGCCGCGCCACCATACGGGCGCCATTGGGCAGGCCAGCCAGCGCGGCCACCCCGCTATAACTCGCCACCCTGCCTTCAGGCACGCGGAGGAGCACAGCCTTGATCCGGTCACTCGCAGTCTCCATGGTTCCTCCCTCGACATGATTATAGAATAATTTCTGTCATCGGGGTCTGTCCCCAGGGCAACAAAATAGTCCTGCATCCAGTCAGGCACCTCGTACTTGACAATATTGCGTATTTTGTCGAATCATGCATCCGTAGCTTGACGAAATGACAAGGCGGACCTCCCACGAGGTGCGCCAGGAGGATACCCTATATGAAGACCTGCATCCTGTTCCCAGGACAGGGCGCCCAGAGCATCGGCATGGGCAAGGACCTGTACGACGCGGACGCTGATGTCCGCAGCCTGTTCGAAGAAGCGGCTGAAGCCGCCAGACTGGACCTCGCCGCGCTTATCTTCTCGGGCACCGAGGAAGAACTCAAGCAGACGCAGAATGCCCAGCTCGCCCTCGCACTCATAGACTCGGCGGCAGCCCTGGTGCTGCGCAAGCAGGGCATCGTCGCTGACGGCACTGCCGGCTTCAGCCTCGGCGAATGGGCCGCGCTCGCGGAGGCCGGCGGCTGATGGACGGGGCGGGCCGCCGGTCCGGCGGTTCCACCATGAGCGCAGTGCTCGGCCTGGATCCCGCCGCCATAGAGGCGGCCCTCAAATCGGCCGGCATCAAGGATGCCTGGATAGCCAACTACAATGCCGCCACCCAGTCTGTCCTCTCGGGCACCGAGGCCGGCATCATCGCCGCAGAGGAAGCCGTCAAGGCAGCCGGCGCCAAGCGTGCCATCAGGCTCAAGGTATCCGGCGCCTTCCACTCGCCCATCATGCGCTACGCCTACGACGGCTTCAAGGAACTGCTCGCCGACGTGCAGTTCAAGGATCCCGCCATAGCTTTCTATTCCAACGTCACCGGTGGCCGCGTCACCAGCGGCGAAGAACTCAGGCAACTGGCCGCCGAACAGATCATCAGCCCGGTACGCTGGATCGACGAAGAACAGGCAATCATCGCCGATGGCTACGGCCGCATACTCGAGGCAGGCCCGGGAACAGTGCTCGCCGGACTCTGGAAGTCTGCCGGGTCAGACCTCGTCGTCATGCCCGCGGGGACTGTCCCCCAGATCTCGGCCATTGTGCCGTAAAGGAACATGCAATGAACAAACCAATGCTTGAAGGAAAAACCTGCATCGTCACCGGCGGCTCCAAGGGCATAGGCCTGGCGATAGTTAAAACCTTCCTCGCCGAGGGAGCATCAGTAGAGTATTACTCCAGGTCCAAGGCAGCGGGGCACGACGAGCTGGCAACAGCCGCCTCCGCCGCAGGCCGTGAACTCCGCTGGACAGCCTGCGACGTTTCCGACGGCACCGCCCTCGAGGCAGCCATCGAGGCTTCGGTCACCCGAGGCCCCGTCGACGTAGTCGTCAACAACGCCGGAGCCACCCGCGACGGCCTCGTGTTCAGGATGGCCCTGGACGACTGGCGCTCCGTCATCGACACCAACCTGACCAGTGCGTTCATCGTATCCCGGACCGCTGCCAGGGCCATGATAAAGCGTCGCTCAGGTAGCATCATCAACGTGGCCAGTGTCGTAGGCATCACCGGCAACGGCGGCCAGACGAACTATGCGGCCAGCAAGGCCGGCCTCATAGGCTTCACCAAGAGCCTGGCCAAGGAAGTCTCCAGCAGAGGCGTCAGGGTCAACGCCATTGCGCCGGGCTTCATCGACACCGCGATGACCGAGGCCATCCCGGCCGAAGCCAAGGCCAAGCTGCAGGGTCTCATACCCCTGGGCCGTACAGGCAAAGCCGAAGAGGTCGCCTCGGTCGTACTGTTCCTGGCTTCGGACCTCTCCTCCTACGTTACCGGAGAGGTCATCAAGATAGACGGCGGCATGGCCATGTAGCGATTCCCGTGCCACGAACCGGCGGAACACGGTATACTGTACCTTCGTTAAAAGTTCCGCCGGAGGTCATCGTGCACGAACCGACCCTTTCAGCGCGGCCGGGTCATCCGCGGCCGTTCGGGGCAACCCCACTATCGGGTGGCGTCAATTTTTCAGTTTTCAGCAGGCATGCCACCAGCGTAAGGCTCTGCCTCTATGCGCGCGCCGGTGACGGCACACCCCTCTTCGACCGCCGCCTCGACCCCGTCCAGAACCGCACCGGAGACATCTGGCACATCTTTGTCGAAGGCATCGGTGCCGGCGCCCTGTATGCCTGGCGTGTCGATGGACCCTACATGCCGGAACGCGGGTACCGCTTCAACCCCAACAAGATACTCATAGACCCCTATGCCAAGGCACTTGCAGGCGGATCCGACTGGACCCTGGAACCAGCCCTGGGCTACGACCTGACAAGCCCCAAAGTGGACCTGTCCTTCTCGCGCGGAGACGACGCGGCAGCCGTGCCCAAGTGCGTCGTGGTAGACGATGACGCCTTCGACTGGGGCGGTGACAAGCCACTCAACCTGCCGCTCCGCCACTGTGTCATCTACGAGTCCCACGTCCGCGGCCTGTCCGCCCATGCCAGCGCCAGCTCGTCGCACCCGGGAACCTACCTCGGCGTCCTGAATGCCATCCCCTACCTCAAGAAGCTCGGCGTCACCAGCCTTGAACTGCTGCCGGTCCAGGAATTTGACCACAACGAGAATCCCAGGCACGACCCGCGCACCGGCAAGCGCCTGCACCAGTACTGGGGCTACAACACGCTGGCTTTCTTCGCGCCCAAGGGCAGTTACGCAACCTCAAACCATTCAGGCCAGCAGGTCACCGAGTTCAAGACCATGGTCAGGGAACTCCACAAGGCCGGCATGGAAGTAATCCTGGACGTCGTGTTCAACCACTCCGGCGAAGGAAACCAGCTTGGTCCCACGCTCTCGTTCCGTGGACTCGACAATCCTGTGTGGTACATGCTGGAAGACAACCCCCGCTACTACAAGAACTACTCGGGCTGCGGCAACACGCTCAACTGCAACCACCCCGTCGTCAGGAGCTTCATCGTAGACTGCCTCCATTACTGGGTGGCGGACATGCACGTTGATGGCTTCCGTTTCGACCTCGGCTCGATACTCGGCCGCGACCAGAAGGGCCAGCTCCTCGAGAACCCTCCGGTCATCGAACAGATAGCTGAAGATCCCCTGCTCAGGCAGACAAAGATAATCGCGGAGGCCTGGGATGCGGGCGGCGCCTACCAGGTCGGAGGCTTCCCCGGAGGCCGCTGGGCAGAATGGAACGACCGCTACCGGGACGATGTGCGCCGCTTCTGGCGCGGCGACGAGGGCACGGTAGCCGCCCTGGCCACCCGCCTTACCGGCTCCAGTGACCTGTACCTGCGCGATGGCCGCAAACCGTTCCACTCGATCAATTACCTCACCAGCCACGATGGCTTTACCCTCCGCGACCTGGTCAGCTACAACGGCAAGCACAACGAGCGCAACGGCGAGCACGGCCGCGACGGCCACGATTCCAACTTCAGCTACAACCACGGACACGAAGGCCCCACCAAGGATCCTGAAATCGAACGCCTGCGGGAGCGCCAGCAGAAGAACTTCCTGGCAACCCTCCTTTTGTCCACCGGCACCCCGATGCTCCTCGGTGGTGACGAATTCGGCCGCACCCAGCGCGGCAACAATAATGCCTATTGCCATGACAACGAGATCAGCTGGTTCGACTGGGCGCTCACGGTAAAGAATGAAGCCTTCGTACGCTTCGCCAGCCACCTGATCAAGCTCAGGCTGTCCCACCCTGCCTTCAGGCGCCCGGAGTTCTTCACCGGTGCTGACGCCAACTTCAACGCCCTGCCGGACATCGAGTGGTTCGCACCGGACGGCAAGGAGCCAGAATGGTCCACCATGGACTCGGCAATATCGGCCAGGCTGGACGGATCCAAGGCCGACATCGTGGCTGACCGCGATGACAACGACTTCTTCCTTATGCTCAACGCTACGGCCACCGCCATAGACTTCACGGTCTGCACACCACAAGCCGGCTGGTCCTGGTACCGCTCCGTAGACACGGCACTCGATTCTCCCGAAGACATTGCCGATCATGGCAATGAACCACGCGTCAGCCACCGCAAGAAATACAGGATGGAACCCAAGAGCCTGGTACTGCTTCTGGCCAGAACAACAAAAACTTGATCCTGTTACGATAAAACCGTATTTTCACTGTATGAGATCGATACGCAATGATGAACAGGACATCGAATACCGGCAAGGAAGGCGCGCACTTGCTTCGCACGACCCTACCAGGGCCCTGCGCCTCCTCCGCTCGGCTGTCGATGCTTGCCCTGCGTCGGACCGTACCGAGCTCTCGCACAGGCTGTACTGGCTTTCCATTGCATTGCGCCGCCTCGGAAAGGATGGACTTGCCATCAAGGCCCTGGCCAGTGCCCAGCGCCTGACACCCCGGGGCCGCGCCCGCGACATGTACGAGCGCGTTGCCAACGGTTATGGCATGCCCCGGGCCGCCTGTACCGAGCATGACGACTACCGGGCCTTCTGCTCCATTCAGATCCGCCGCTACCTGGAAGGAGTCCCTGACCGCCGCTTCGAGAACCAGCACGAAATAGACGCAGTGCTTACGATGATTGCGGATGCCTGGCTAAAGTTGGGTACAGCCATGGCCCTGGCAACGTCCTCCTGCGACGAGAAACTGAGAGTATTCAAGAATGCCGGCATCGAGTATCCAGCTCTGAGGGAACGACGAGAAACAAGGCAGGGCGCTGTGATTCCCGCCGATTTTGTACGCGGCAAGGCCTTGCAGCCCGACGACCGCTGCACCTGCGGCTCCGGATTGCCGTACAGGATGTGTTGCGGGCGGGTCAGGCTGCCCTACGAATACGAACGTGGGTAGAAAAGTACCGTCTGCCCGCAACCTCTCCAATAGTGTTTACTATGGTAACACTATCAGGGTTACTGCTCCGAGCACGTAACTAAACTACACATAGATAAAAACATATACACCGGAATTATAGGTTGCATAAGAAAGACAGATTTTTCTATTTATTTCTAATTTCTTATAAGATAAATACTTAGTAGCAAATTAATATATAACGGGAACAACGGCTACCAGTTCTTATAGTTGGCACGCATCTTGCTACATATAAGGCAGGAGGCACTACATGAAAGCCAAGCGTTCGATAAGCTCCAGCACCAGCCCTTCAACGGAATCCAACGTCCTCTCCATATATCTCAAGGAAATCAACAAGGTTCCCCTGCTCACCCGCGAACAGGAAGACAAATACGCCCGCGCCGCCGCCACCGGAGACAAGTCTGCCAAGGACATGCTCGTCAAGAGCAACCTGCGCTTCGTCGTCAATGTAGCCAAACGCTACCAGAACCAGGGCATCCCGCTGTCAGACCTGATAAGTGAAGGCAACATTGGACTGATCAACGCCATAGAGCGCTACGACGTTGACAAGGGCTACCACTTCATCAGCTACGCCGTATGGTGGATCCGCCAGGCCATACTCAAGGCTATCTGCGAAAAAAGCCGCATGATCCGCCTTCCACTCAACCGTGCCAACGAACTGGTACAGATCGAAAAAGCCCGCAAATACGTCAGCGCCGGCCTGTCCGAAGACGGCGAGATAGCCGAGATCGCAAAGATGCTCGAAATGGATGCCTCACACGTCGCCGACCTGGTCAACGTGTCCCGCGACCTCGTCTCCCTTGAAACCCCCGTTTTCGACGAACGCGACTCGAGCGTCCTCGGAGACTTTGTGGAGAACAGCAACTACAAGTCACCAGACGAGTACGTCATCGAACAGGGACTCAAGGAAGACATCAACAGCGTCCTCGACACCCTCACCGATAAGGAAAGCGAAGTGGTGCAGTACCGCTTCGGCCTGAACGGCCGCAAGGCAATGAGCCTCAAGGAAATCGGCGACCGTTTCCACCTGACCAAGGAACGCATCCGCCAGATTGAGAAAGCCGCCCTCAAGCGCCTGTCGGTCCCCGGCCGCGCCGAGGTGCTCGAAGGCTACGTGGCCTGATCAACGCGCGCCTGCGACGCAGAACCTGCATAGCAGGCACGTTCAATATATGCGGACCCGCCGGAGTTGCCTCCCCGGCGGGTCCGTTCTTTTCAGGAAGGCTTGACCGGAGCGAGTTGCTCCTTGAGTTTCAGGTACTCAGTGTTCAGCCGCGAGGTGCGCAGGTTCAGCCGTGCGAGGCGCTGTGCGAGCAAGCGGGCCAGGAATATGCCATAGTGCGGACTATCCTTGATCAGGTTGACGAAGTCCTGCTTTGAAATCTTTATCAGTACGCTCCGCCCCTTGCTTACCACCGTTGCGGAACGTCGGTTTGACAGCAGGAAACTCATCTCGCCCATGAATATGTCGTCAGGCGTCAAGGCCGATACGAGCTTGCCCTTGGAATACACGTACAGCGTTCCCGAAACGATATAATACAGGAAATCCGATTCCTCACCCTCGGCACACACATATTCGCCATCCTCGAAGCTGCGCTCCTGCGACACATCGAAAATAGCCGGGATGGTGTTTGTTTCGTTCCTTTGATGATTCACATCGAACGAAACCTCGTTGCCGGCTTCATTGTAGTTAAGGTTCTGCACATACAGCGAGGCCATCGTCATTCCCATCCCGTGCAACCCCGGCTCGTCGGGCCTGGTGGCCAGCCGCGCGCGCCAGTCAAAACCCGCGCCTTCGTCCTTGATGACGAAACGGCTCGATTCAGGCGTAATCGTGTACGTGAAATAAACCTTCTTGGCCCTGATCACGGCATCCGTATTCTTCTGCCGTATCAGCTCCATGATGTCCCGGTTTGACTCCAGCCAGGCCGTCTTCTCGTCGAAACTGATCGTGCAATTGCCATGCTCTATTGCATTGATGAGCAGTTCCAGCAACGTGACGTGCAGTTTCTCCTTGGTGTCCTTGTTGATGAGGTTGGCATTGAAAAGGTAGTTGGTTACCAGGTTGGAGTAGGTCGTTATGTCCAGAGGATCGTTGTCTATCACAAAGGAGCCAGCGATGTTTTTGAGCAGGAATTGCTGGATGCCCCGCTGGAACAGAATCTGCTTGTTCTGCTTGAGGATCTTCATCAGCCGGGCAAATCCACGTTGCAATTCGCTCCTCCGGAGCACCGCGATGACGTTCTGGTCCTGCATCGCCTCGAGCAGTTCCTTTTCCTCGAGATCATCATGGATGGCTATGACCCCGCCGTAATGCAGCCAGGGATCCTTGCCTATTTCTTCGAGCACTTCCCTGGCCTCGATCGTGGGATCGGAGAAATAGATCATCTTGATTTCTGGAAGCTCGTATTTAAGGTACGCGACCACCTCGTCCTTGTTCTTGAAGAAGACGGGAATATACTCATGGCCCATAGCCGCACACTGGCTCTTGATGAACGAATTCAGTGAATCGTCACCGGATATCACCGGAATCTTTGTCATATCGATGTCCTTCCGCCCCCGGCCAACCCCGCGTTACGCGGATCCAGGAGGTAACTCCCTCAATGAATCGGCAAAACCACCCCTCTGATTGACTTTTTTCCTCATTCATGGATAATTGCCATCAATATCCCGGGCTCATAGCTCAGTTGGTTAGAGCTGCGGACTCATAATCCGTCGGTCCCTGGTTCAAGTCCAGGTGAGCCCAAAAAACCCTGTTTCGCCCTTCGGGCGGAACAGGGTTTTTTTATTGGGGCTCACCTGGACTTGTGCCGGAGTTCGCCAAAGGCGAACACTACAATACCATTCCTTGCGGCGCCGCCCGTAGGGCGGTACCGTAGGGCCCGCGCCGCGAATGCGGCGAAAAGCGCGCATGGATGCGCGCGAAAGGGCCCGGAGGCGGCCCGAAGCGCAGGCGCCAGGATGGCGCCAAGCGTAGGGCAAGTCCAGGTCGGCAGGGGTAATGGCC
>JAIFMD010000012.1 GCA_020048755.1 Spirochaetota bacterium | reverse complement strand
GAACCATGCCAGCCGGAGCCGGGCCGCCGGGCAAGCCGCGCACCGCTACGAAGCGGCCGGGTTCAAGAATGGCGGTTATGGCGGCATCGTCGAAGGGCAGCGGTTTGCCGGCGATTTCCAGAAAGGCCCGCCTGAGCGCCGCAGGATCGTTTCCGGAGGCTACGAAACGCGAGCAGACCTCGTGGGCACTCCGGAAACCTATGCCGGTTTCCCAAACCATGGTGTCAGCCAGCTCTGTGGTGGTAACGCCGAAGGCGGCTGCGATGCCTCGGACGCGTGCCTCGTCGCTGCCGACGTTCTCCGCGATCTCGCGGACGAGGGCCACGGCCGACGAGGCCAGCTCGAGTGCCTTGAGAAGCTCGCTGACCGGCGCATCCGCCGCTTCGTTGACGTCCTGGTAGGGCACGTTCCGGTACAGCTCCCTGATTGAAGCGCAGTAGCCGGCAGCCAGGCCGGCCTGTATGCGGGCATGTTCCAGGATCACGGGATTGCGCTTCTGTGGCATGATGCTGCTGGACTGCACGAGCGCGTCGGGGAAGGTAACGATGCCTACCTCGCAACTGGCCTTGTGCAACAGGTCCGCGACCAGGCGCGTGCAATCCTGCATAAGGGCTTCTACGGCGGCGGCTGGGCGTGTTAGCCAGTGAGAGGTACTGATGGCCTCGTAGGTGTTGATGATGAAGCCGCTGAAGCCGAGCCGGTCGGAAACGCCCTTCCTGTCAAGCGGGAACCCCGTACCGGTGATGGCGCAAGCACCCATGGTGGACCGGTCGACTGCTCCGGTTGCACCCGCGAGGACAGCGAGGTCCTCGGCTATTTCACCTGCAAAGGCGGACAGGTAGTGGCCCATGGTGGAAACATTGGCAGGCTGGCCATGCGTAAAGAGCACCGTCAGCTCCCCTGCCCCCCTGCGTGCCCGCGCCAACAGCGCTTCAAGCAGGCCCAGCGCTTCGCCTTCGAACCTGAGCAAGGCACGGCGGAGCGCCATGCGGAACACGGTGGTGTCCATGTCGTTGCGGCTGCGGGCGGTGTGGAGGAAGGCCGCGTCTTCGGCGCCTATCCTGGCTCCAAGCTCCCGCTCGTAGACGAAATACAGATCCTCGACACTCGGCGGGATTGCCGCCGGGTATGAGAAATCCGACTCCATGGCCTCGATTGCGCCGGCAATCCGCCTGCCGCGTTCTTCCGGGATGATGCCCTGCGCAACGAGACCCAGGAGGTGGGCTTTGTGCACGGCTATGAGGTCTTCAGCATATAGTGCCTTCCAGTTGTGGTAGGCCGGTTCAAGCACCCGATCGGTATAGACTGGCGAAAACATGGCGGCTCCTTGATCCAGTGCGCTATGAAAAACGTGTTCAGGCTATCCCGAGCAGGCCGGCTATGTTCCGGTAGAGGACCTGGTCAACCTCGTCCTCGTCGAACCCGTTGTCGTACATCTCGCGGACCTGGATGTCCAGGTAGGCGTCGGTGAAGCCCCGGGGGAACCAGCTGGAATCGGTGCCGAAGATGATGCGGGAGGCGCCTATCGTGTCGTGGTACTTGCGGAACAGCAAGGCCAGGTCCACCGGGTACGGCATCCAGCGCATCCACTGGTTGGAGCCGGATGTATCGACAAATACGTTGGGGCAGGCCCAGCACAGGTTCAGTGTCTCGAAGACGTAGCCGCAGCCAAAATGCGGAATGATGATGGGCAGGTCAGGAAAACGCTTGGCAACGTCATGGATGATTATGGGGTTGATGTTGACGTGGTTGGCTATGCCGCCGGCACCGCCCATGATGCCAAAATGCACGAGCAGCGGTACACCCTCCGCCTGGGCGACTTCCCAGAGTGGATTGAAGGACGGATCGTCCAGAGGCTTGTCGATCTTGGGCCCGAGGAGCTTGTAGCCCTTGAGTCCCTGGTGCTTCACGGCCCGTTCCAGGCGCTGGGCTGCATCGGGCAGGAGCGGGTCGTGGTGAGCGTAACCATAGAAGGCTCCTGAATTCCGGCCTACCAGTTCTGAAGCGAAATCGTTGCTGCCCGAAGTCACAAACACGACGCCCTTCAGGTATTCGCGCTTCTCAACCTCCAGGCGCCAGAGCTCTTCACCCTTCTGCCGCCCCACGACAACGGGAGCCGGGAAGCGCCAGGCTGATTCCCAGCGGCCCTTTTCGGCCTCGATCCAGGGATTGCCGCCCTTGCCGGTACGGCCACTGGAATAGCCTACGCCTGCCCTGGCCGTGCCCTCGGGCTTGCCGTCGTCTATGATTTTTTCAGTAGGAAAATGTACATGGGAATCTATGACACGCATGGTATCAACCTTTCAGCCCGGTCATGGCTATGCCCCGGACGATCTGTTTCTGGAAGATGAGGAAGAGGATGATGAGGGGCACCATCGCCACCGTGGCTCCGGTCATTATCAGATGCCAGTCACTGCCAGCCTCTCCCGAAAAATTCGCCAGCCCTACGGGCAGGGTAAACATCCTGGGTTTGGATGCGATGATGAGCGGCCAGAGGAACGCGTTCCAGTTGCCTATGAAGTTGAAGATGGCCAGGGTCGCCAGCGCGGGGCTCACGAGGGGCAGGACGATCTTCATGAAGATGCGCAGTTCTCCCATGCCGTCTATGCGGGCCGCATCGATGAGGTCGTTGGGTATGGAGGTCATGAATTGCCGCATGAGGAATACGCCAAAGGCGCTGATCATGCCGGGGAACATGATGCCCCAGTACGTGTTTCCCCATTTCATGGCCCGCGACATGGCGTACCAGGGGATGACGAGCATTTCGGTGGGTATCATCAGCGTACTGATGACGAGCAGGAAGATTATCTTCTTGCCCGGGAATTCAAACTTGGCAAGGGTATACCCGAGCAGGGAATCGAAAAACAGCACCGATGCAGTGGTGCAGGTCGCAACGATGGCGCTATTGAGGAACCAGCGGGGAAACCTCGAGTTACCCGAGAAGAGTATGGCTATATAATTCTCGAACGTCGGATCAGAGGGAAACAGCCCGGGCTGGAATATCTGGGTGGCATCCTTGAATGACGACAGGAGCATCCACAGGAACGGGAATATCATGACTACGGAGAGCAGCGAGAGTATCGCGTACGCGATGCCCAGCCCGATTCGTTTGTCGACGGTCATCATCACTCCTGATTGTTGGCTTTCTTGTCAAAGATCCTGAGCTGGAGCAGCGTTACGACCATGATGATCGCGAACAGCACGAGGCTCGCCGCCGAGGCACGGCCCATCTCGAATTTGGTAAATGCCATCTGGTAGATGTACAAGGCAGCCGACTTGGTAGAATCGAGGGGCCCGCCCATGGCCTGTGAAGACATATTATAGATGGGCGTAAAAATCCTGAGGAACTGGATGCCCTGCATTATCATCAGGAACAGGGTGATGGGCATGAGCAGCGGCAATATGATCCTGACAAAAATCTGGCGCTCGGACGCGCCATCAATCTTGGCGGCTTCCACACAGTCCATGGGTATGGTCTGGATGCCGGCGAGGAACACCGTCGTGCAATACCCCAGCTCCACCCAGATATTTACGGCAAGTATCGAATAGAGCGCCTGGTCCGGGCTTATGAGGAATTCCACGGCCGGAAGTCCGAGGGCGGAGAACATGGCATTGAGGATGCCCATGGGCGGAGTCTGGTACATCCAGCGCCATACCCAGCTGACCGCGACCATCGGGGTTATGTACGGCAGGATGTATATGAGCCTGAACAGGCCGCGGGCATGGATGATCCTGTTGAGGAGCAGGGCAATGCCGAGGCTCAGTGCTATGACGATGGGCGCTCCGACTATGGCATACCGCAGGGTGTTTCCGAGCGACTTCAGGAATACAGGGTCGGTGAGCACCGCCTTGAAATTATCGAAGCCGATGAACTGGTTGGTCTTGCGGAGCAGGCTCCAGTCGGTGAGGCTGCGGATCATGGCATACAGCATCGGGCCGAAACGTACGCCAACGAAAAACACCAGGGGGAACGCGAGGAACACGTAGGCGGTCATCGCCTTTTTCTTGGCCAGGGTCATCAACGCCTCCGTATCGATACCAGAACAAACAAACGTCCCCGGCCGGATAGCCGGGGAACGATGGTCGTCTTATTTCCAGAAATCGTCGAAAATCTTCTGCTCTGCGACTGCGGTGCGCTTTAGCACGTCTTCTACCTTGGCGCCCTTGAGGTTGATCTCGTCGATCATGTCGACGAACAGGTTCCTCTGTCCGGCTTCGTCAACGAAGGCGGTGACGTGGGCGTAGTCAAGGCCCTTCATGAAGACGTTGATGATGGGGTCGTCCTTGTGGGCGGCGGCGATCTTGGGATTGGCGGGAAGTTCGCCGACCTTGGCGAGCCACTGCTCCATGACCTCGGGCGAGGTAAGGAACTGGAGGAATTTGACGGAGGCGTCGAGTTGCTTGCCCTTTACGCCGGAAACTATGCTGTTGGTCCAGAACGACGCGAAGTTGGACTTGATGCCGTTGTGGGTAGGAAGTTCGGCGATGCCCCAGTCGAGGTCCTTCATGGCCTTGAGGGTAGCAACGCGGAACGAGCCGTCTATGGTCATGGCAGCCTTCTGGGCCTTGAACGCGGTTACATCGTCGGTCATGAAATTGGGATAGCCGACCTTGTCCTTGACGATCCTGTCCATGTACCACTGCATCGCCGCGATGCCCTGGGGAGTCGCATAGGTAACCTTGCGGCCGGTGGCATCATACGGAGCGGCTCCGAACTGGCGGAACAGTACATCCCTGATCCAGTTGTGGCCCTGGCCGTTCGGCTGCATCGTCAGTCCTGCCTGGATGAGGTTGCCCTGGGCATCGTACTTTGAGAGCTTTCTGGCGTAGTCGGCAAGCTCGTCGAGCGTTCTCGGCGGCTTTTCCGGGTCCAGGCCGGCTTCCTTGAAGAGTTTCTTGTTCCAGATCAGGGCAAGCGTGCGCACCGCAGTAGGCGCGGAATACAGCTTGCCGCCGAAATTGACAGCGGGTGACACGAAGGAATAGAAATTGGCCTTCATGTCGGAAGCACCGAATGACGACTTGGGCAGAGGCTGGATGTACTCGGCCTTGACGTACATGGGTAGCCAGCCTGAATACAGGTTGATCACGTCCGGGCCTTCGCCCGCCGGAATCGACGCCGCAACCTTCTGGTTGTAGCTTTCGTAGGGGAACGTCACCTGGTCAACCTTGATGCCAGGATTCTTTGCCTCGAACTGCTTGATCAGGTCATTCATCAGATCGACCTTGGACTGGTAGAAATACTGCCAGTACGTGATTGTCACCGGCGCGGCAGAAACCGCCTGGGCCGCCAGGAGCATCGTTGCTGCGAGTGTCATCCCGAGTACCTTGAGCCTCTTCATGTGTCTCCCCCTTTTCTGGCGTGCGGCCTCTCGCATCGAATGGCGGACGGCCCCGCTTGCGTTATATTCCATACGGCAACCTGTCCGGACGAGCCGGCAGCTTCCGTTTAAGGACAATGACATCCCCTGCCGGGCTCAGCCCGCGCAGATCCCCTGAAGCCATGAATCCAGGGCCAGCCCTGCCGCGCCGGAAACACCGGGCTCCGCGGCCACCGAGAAGTCGCAGGCAACATCCATGAGGCATAGCCGGCTTATCTCCCCGCGGAGGCAGGCCAGCAATGCCGGTCCGAAGCTGGCGCTTCCGGCCCGGCCGAGCACGACGCTGCGTATGTCCAGCGCGATGCACAGGTTCGCGAGGCCCAGCGCGAGGAGCTTGCCGACGCGCTCTACTGAAGTACCCGAGGGCCTGCCGTCCCGGTCTATTTCCGCCCAGAACGACTCGAGGTCCATGGCAGACTCAAGCCAGCCCGGGTTGTCGGCCACTCGGTTCGTGCCGCGGTCATAGATCATGTAGCCTATTTCGCCGGCGCTGCAGCCCGGGCCTTCCCTGAGGCGGCCATCCAGAACCAGCCCCGCACCGACGCCCCGGCCAAGTTCGACGAATATGAGGTCTCCCCGGCGTCCGGCCCCGCGGGCCGCAAGTTCGCCCAGGGCCGCCGCGTTGGCATCGTTGGCTACGATGACCGGCAGGCCGAGCCGCTCTTCGAGTCTGGCCACGAGTGACCCGAACTCCACTTTTTCCTTGACGCCTACGAGGGGAGCCTGGCTTATGTAGCGTTCCGCAGAATGTACGACGCCCGGCACGCCTACCCCGAGGCCTTTCACGTACGTGGCGGGGAGGCCAGAATCCAGGACAAGTGCCTGCACCTCGTCAGCGAGCAGCCGCCCGAGCAGCAGCCCGAGGTCTGGAGGCGCAGGAGAGCGGCGCAGCGAGTGGATGTTGCCGGCAAGGTCGACGAGTCCTACACTCAGGTGCACGCCATCGTATTCCGCGCCTACCGCATACGCTGAGCCGGCACGCAGGCTCAGCATCATCGGCCTGCGACCGAGCGCGGCCTTGGCTTCGCCGTCGTTGCCCATCATGCCGAGCCCGATGAAGTATTCGATAATGGTTATAACAGTCGGAACGCTCAGGCCGAGGCGGTTTGCTATCTCCGTCTTGGAGATGGAGCCCTCGGCCCGGACCAGCTTGTAGACAAGCATCCGGTTGAATTCCTTGAGGTCCGCTGCAACACGCGCCTTCATATATCGCCCCCGGGCTACTTACTTAACTAACCTAGTTAATTAAGTAGTCTGGAATCCCGGATCTGTCAAGCAGATAAGATCGCTATTTTGCGAGCATCATCTCGAGCATCAGCGTGTCAACCTGTTTCATACCTTCCGAGCTCAGCCGGCCCATATTATCAATGGCACACTCGATGTCCGGATGGACTATGCCGTCTTTGCCCGAGACCCTGACACCCCGCAAGGCGAGCATTGTAGCCTGCATAGCTGCCTGCACGGCCGACGAGGACTTGAGCGCGCAACCGGCTTTTGCGCCATCGCATACCATGCCCGTAAGGCCGCCGGCCATGTTGGCAATGGCCGCGGCGACCTGCTCGTAGCCGCCTCCTGAAAGGTAGACCATGCCGCAGGCCGAGCCGGTCGCGGCGGAAATCGTGCCGCACATCGCGGACAGTCTATCAAAATGCTGCCTGATATGGATGCTTACAAGGTGGCTCAGTATCAGGGCCCTTGCCAGATCCTCGTCGGTAGAGCCCCGCTCCCTGGCGACGACGACGACAGGCATCGTTGCGACTATACCCTGGTTGCCGCTGCCGGAGTTGGTCATCGCCGGTAAAAAGCAGCCCCCCATGCGCGCGTCCACCGCCGCGGCTGTTTCCGCAGCAGCCTGGGTTGCTGCATAATGCTTCAGCCCCTTAACCTGCAAGGACTCGGCGAGTGCCTTGCCAAGACCGAGACCATAGGTGCCGGTCAGTCCCTCGGTTGAGAGCCGGGAATTCATGCGCGCGGCTTCGAGTATGAACCGGATGCTCTCGAATGGTGCCCCGTTGGCATAGTCGTAGATGCTCTGCACATCCAGGCCCGTTACTGGCGCAGCTACCGGGTCCGCACCGCTTTCTGGTGAAACCTGTACAGGCGC
>JAIFMD010000090.1 GCA_020048755.1 Spirochaetota bacterium | reverse complement strand
CCCCTGGCTACCAGCGATTTTTCCATCCTGGCACGCAGGCCGGGCGCATCGGCATGAGCGCCAGAAAACGCGAAGCCGGCTTCCGAAGGAGGCGCACTGCCGATCCTGAAGGCCACGAGCGAGGCTCCGTCGCGGATGACGTAGTATGATCGCCCGGCTTCCAGCCGCCAGGCATCCCGCTCGTCGAGCCGTATGCAGCCAATGGCGTTGAGCATGGCCGCCGCTGAATCCACGGCATGATACGGTGTAGGTGAAGCATCGATGAAATCGCAGAGTGCTTTAGCGTTCTGGGCTGGCATTGAGAACCTCCGTTGGCGTCAAAGTAGTCATATCGGGTGCATGGGCAGTAGGATGGCGGACAGACAACGTTAAAATCTGCGAATCCAGCCGTTCGGTCAGGGCGCGCGACTTGAAGTAGGCAGAAACGAGTGCGGCTCGGACTTCCGAGAGCGCTGCAGCTGCCCCGGCGCTGGCACCGGAACGCTCGGCTATCAGCACATCCATGGTTGCCGCCAGGCCGAGCCCGCGGTGCTTTACAAGGTGACGCACGCGCAGGAGCAGCGCTATGTCTGACTCGGACCATTCTCGGCGGCCGAACGGTGACCGGGCCGGCGACAGGATGGGGAGCTCGCGTTCCCAGTAGCGAAGCACGTGCTCTCCGAGACCGAGGAGGCGTTCCACGTCGCCGGTACGATACGGTCCGCCCACAGCCTATTTTTCCAGGTCCTCGAAACGTTTGCGGGACGCGCGCAGCTCCAGCTCTATCGGCACGTTTTTGAAACCAAGGTCAGAGCGTATCTTGTTCTTAAGATATGATTTGTATGACTCGGCAACAAGCTCGGGGCGCGTGGCGAATATGGCAAACGAGATGGGATTCACGCCCGTCTGAACGGCGTAGCGCAGCTTGAAGCGCGCCCGCGGGCTGGCTGGCGGCGGCGAGGAGTCGATCCAGTCATGCACAGCCTTGTTGAGCCTGCTCGTCTCGATTTTGGTGTTCAGCTGGTCAAAAAGCTCGACTATGGTCTTGAGCAGCTTGTCCACACCCTCGCCATCCTTGGCAGACAGAGGCAGCACCGGCGCATAGGCCATCTGCATGAAAAAATACTGAAGCTTGTCTTTGGACGCCTCGAAGGTGTTCTTGATTGTGGGCATCTGATCCCACTTGTTGAGAGCGAATATGACTCCACGCCCCTTGTCGGTAGCCAGTTTGACTATCTTCTTGTCCTGGTCCGACAGGCCTTCTGTCGCATCTATCATCAGCACGACGACATCGGCACGGTCGAGGGTCTTGATGGACCGGTTTACAGAGTAGTATTCCACGTCTTCTGTAACCTTGGCCTTGCGCCTCATGCCCGCGGTATCCAGGATGGTGAAAGCACGGCCTTTCCATTCGAAGCGGGCCTCGACTACATCCCGGGTAGTGCCCGGCATGTCGCTGACGATGGAACGATCCGATCCTATGAGCCTGTTGAGCAATGTAGACTTGCCAACGTTTGGCTTGCCCATTATGGCGACCCGGACATCTTCGTGCGCGTCGTTCTCCTGGATGGTGTTGGACCAGTCCAGCTTCGACACGATGAGCGCTTCAAGTTCGTCGATGTTGCGTCCATGCTCCGCGGATACGAACACCATGTCCTTGTAGCCCCACGAGGCGTGGGCCCAGGCCCTGGCATCGCGTTCGGGGCTGTCTGCCTTGTTGACGACGACTATGGTCTTGTTGGAGTAGCGCCTGAGCATCGAGGCAAATTCCTCGTCTTCCGGGGTAATATTCACCGCGTCTACGAGGAAGAGGACCAGGTCGGCGGAGGATATGCGCTCCCAGCTCTTCTTGGCTACTCGCTCGTCCATGTCATCGCGGTCTATCTTGAGTCCGCCGGTGTCGACGATCATGACAGGCATGTCGGCGCCATCGGGAGTCCACTCACCTTCTATGGGGTCGCGTGTAACGCCTGGCGTCGGGTCTACGATGGCCCTTCGGGAGTGCAGGAGTCTGTTGAACAATGTGGACTTGCCTACATTGGGGCGTCCAGCTATGGCGATGGTAGGAAGGCCGCTCCAGCGGATGCGGGGGGTGTCGATACGTGTTTCTTCGTTCATGGGTTATTCAGGATACACCGGAACGGGGTCGTTGCACTAGCCGCAACTATCGCGGCAATTAGAGGGAGGCGCGGCTATTCGCGGGAGACGCGACCGGAAAGGCGCTGGGCAAGGAAGGTCTCGGTAGCATGGTGGGAGGTCATGGTAAGCGCTTCCAGGGCGACAGCCTGAGCCTCTTCGAAGCTGACTGAGCGTATCGTCCGCTTTACATCGGGCACAGATACCGCGGACATGGAGAATTCGTCCAGGCCGAGCCCCAAGAGCACGACAGCGGCGAAGGGATCGCTGGCCATCTCACCGCACATGGAGACGGTGATGCCCGCCGCGTGACCATCGTCTATCACCCGTTTTATCAGCCTGAGGACAGCCGGGTGGAATGGTTCGTGAAGGTACGCAACCTTCTCGTTGCCACGGTCTACGGCTATCGTATACTGGATCAGGTCGTTCGTACCGATGGAGAAGAAATCTACCTTGGTGGCCAGGATGTCCGCTATCAGGGCCGCACTGGGCACTTCTATCATGATGCCGACCGGCATATCCGCCCTGAAGGCCTGCCCGCGCGTGCGGCACTCCTCCTTGGCTTCCTCGAGTGCGGCCAAGGCCGCGTCAAGCTCGACGGGGCCGGAAATCATCGGGAACATTATTCGCGCATCTCCGTAAGCGCTGGCACGTAGTATGGCCCGGAGCTGGTTCTGAAACAGTTCGGAGTCCGAGAGACAATACCGTATGGCCCTCCAGCCCAGAAGGGGATTCTTCTCCTCTTCTATGGCGAGGTCAGGAACGACTTTGTCGCCTCCGACGTCCAGTGTCCTGATGGTGACAGGCCGCCCACCCATTGACTCTATGACACGGCGGTACGCGGAATACTGGGCTTCCTCGCTGGGAGCCCGTCCGGGTTGCAGGAACAGGAATTCAGACCGGAACAATCCTATGCCCTCGGCTCCGTGGCGCAGTACTGAATCAGTTTCTTCGGGAACCTCGATGTTGGCCTTGATGAGCACATCCTTGCCGTCCAGCGTCCTGGCAGGCAGACCAACGAGAGAACTCAGGTTGACATCGCGTTCCGCCATACGCGCACGCACTTTTTCATAGCGTTCGAGGGTCAGGGTATCAGGATCGATCTTGATGTCGCCAATATTGCCATCCACAACGACAACGTCGCCATTCTTTATGGTGCGCCCCACACCGCCGAGCCCGAGGACCGCCGGAATCTCAAAAGCACGGGCAAGGATGGCAGTATGGCTGGTCTTTCCGCCCGCATCCATGGCAATTGCTTTGACTTTGGTGCGATTCATGGCAATCATGTCGGACGGCAGCAGGTTGCGGGCTACGAGCACGACATCGGTATTAAGGTCGGCAAGCGAGAAACGCTCACGGAACATCAGGTGGTTGAGTATGCGCCGGGTTATGTCATGCACGTCTACCGTGCGTTCCTGCAGGACCGGGTCGGAAAGACCCTCAAGCCGCTTGATGATGGCCTGTTCGTACTGATGGACTATCCACTCGATATTCAGCAGCGACTCGCGCAATGAATACTCGATAGCCTCGAGTACCTCGGGATCATCAAGCATCAAGAGATGCGCATCAAAAATAGCACCATGCTCATGGCCCATTTCCCTGACGGCACGGTCGCGGAGTGCTGTTACATCGTCTTTGGACTTGTCTACGGCGACGACAAAACGATCCCACTCGCCGTCGAGTTCCCGCTCGGTAACGGCATATCGTGGAATCGTCGGTTCCTCATCGTCGAGAAACTGAAAGGCAACACCTATGGCTATGCCCGGTGAGGCCGGGATGCCCTGGATAGTTCTCATCTTCAACGCATCGTAGTCCAAAAGATTGCTACTGTCAAACTATCAGAGTGGGGGGCCGCTAGCGAAGCACGGTCATGGGGTTCATGGTCCGGCCGTATTTGCTTATGGTAAAATGCAGATGCGGACCAGTACTGTAGCCTGTACTCCCTACAGTGCCGATCATGGTTCCCTGCGAAACGCTCCTGCCTTGCTTTACATCGATCCTGTCAAGATGGCCATACATGCTGGTGTACCCGGAATGGTGCCTGATGACGACATAGTTACCCGAGACGGTTGAATAGCCGGTGGCGGAAACTACGCCCTCCATGGCTGCTCGTACCGCTACACCGCGGTTCGCTCCGATGTCGATGCCGGAGTGGAAGCTTCTGTCACCGGAGAAGGGATCCTTGCGCCAGCCGTACCAGCTGGTTATCCAGCCATGCAACGGCCACTTGAACAGGTCCCCTGAAATCTCACGGAGTGCCCAGCTGGACAACCTGGCATCGGGCAGGAACAGGTTCCGGCCACCTTCCAGGGGCTCGTCGCCGATTCCGTTCAGTTCCTTGATCCTGTCAGCGGAGATTTCATAGCTCGCAGCGAGGCTCACGGCTGTCTCGCCCTTTTTGGTGGAGTACAGTATGCCGTTCAGGGTTGGTATCTTGAGATACTTGCCTATGGAGAGGGTCCTGGCATTGGTTATGTTGTTGAATGTAACTATTGAATCCGTCGTTATGCCATACCGTGTGGCTATCTCTGAAATCGTATCACCCTTGACGACCCGGTAAACAACATAGAAGAGTCCCTGATCAGGCGGAGGTGGTATATCCGGCTCTTGTTCCTGAAGATATTCTGCTCCAGAGCCATGGATATCCGCAAGATCGGCAGCGCCTACGGATTCAGGCTGGGGTGGAACGGTCTGGTCGACATTGGAAGCAATGAACGTAAAACCGGACGCAAGAGTTCCTACAAGAATGACAAGAACCCTGAAGTGAGATACCTTCTCGAGGATATCCTTCTGGTCCGTATTTTTTCTTCCATGTTTCATTCAGCCCGGCTCCAATCTTGTTTCGGCGCGATTATAATACGGCGAGCACCGCGTGTAAACCAAAAAAAATTCCATGCATCAATGTGGCAGGATTATAACATCTATTGATACACCCAGTTCGGCCGATTTGCGCTCGACCATGGACCGGTCTATCTTGCCGCGAGGCAGGGGATGCGCTGGAGCGTCGCCTATGAGCACTACCAGCCTTGCGTCCGCGGACCAGAGATAGCCAACGAGCGATTCATACAGTGCCTCATACACAGCCTCTGGAATATCACGGCCTCCGGCAACGCGCACCCTCGTGACTGCCTGGGTGAATGCGCCGACATCGGTGGTAAACTCGATACGCTTGACGACATAATCTTCAAAATAGTCTTTGTACAGCACGAGCCCCAGCCTGAACGACGAGAACCTGGCTGTCTTCTCCTTGACCATTGCGGGCAGGCTCAGCTTTATGGCCTCGATGTCATCTGCCATCGAATCGGTGGTATCCAGGCAGATGACCAGATCGAGCGTGTCTCCTTCAACCTGGTCGAGTATCCTGGCCAGAGTTGGCACGATATCGGCCTCGCCGAGCGAGTACGATACCGAGCCCTTGCCTGATTTCGCTATGGATTCAAACGAGCGCAGCGTCTCGGGCATGTATATGGAAGTATCCGGTTCCGGCTCGGGAACAGGCGCAGGCTCGGGTTCAGGAGCCGCAACAACCACAGCAGGCGGTTCCAGCGCCGGACGGACTACGGGTGCGGGTCTGGGGAACGGTTTCTGGGTAACAGAGATGCGGTAAGGATTGTCCAGGAAGCTGCCCGTATAGTCGGCATACGGCTTGGAGAAGGCCCTGATGTTGATAAAGGTACCGTCGGCTATGAATTCCTGGCCGTTCCTGGTCCATGTGTAACCAAATGCGACGACCCAGGGGATGAACACGTGGTAGGCCCTGCCGAACTCCGCATCCGGTTCGGGGGTAGAATCGATGAGTGACCAGAGACCGCGCCTGGGATCGATGAAGGCACCGTCGAGCAGGCGCTTCTCGTCGCCATTGACGGGGTTCCAGATCTCGGCCCTGTATGCATAGTTGTCTGATTTACCGCTCGGATCCTTGGTCGTTTCCACCAGGAGGACGCTGCCAAGTCCGGGCCTGGCCCTGACAAACAGATGGTATCCGCCGTCGCTGCGCTGCTCGATTCGCAGGTCTGACGCGGCTATGGACAATTCGTCAGCGCCGGCAACCAGCGCTGTGAACGGCAGGAGGAGGATCAGAACCATCGACACGATGCCTTGTGTTCTCACTCCTAGAGTAATCGGCGAATTCCCGGCCCGGAATTACCGCTAGATTCACTGGTTGTCAAGCTGTTTGACCTATAAGAGAGTGCGGTAAATCCGCTTGGGATTATTGAGACAGTCTTCTGCAAGCATGACAATCGCAGGCACGCAAAGGAGATGCCGTGCCTTATACCGATGTGCGCGTGCTCTTGGCACGAAACATGAAGCGTTATCGTAAAATCTGTGGTATTTCACAGATGGCCCTGGCAGAACGGGTCGGCTGCTCCCCTACCTCGATTGCCAATATAGAGACATTGAAACGATTCCCGTCAGCCGGAAAGATCAACATGATAGCCAGATCGCTGGGGATTCCTCCCTCGGAGTTGTTTGCCGAAGAGACTCCAACCCTCGACCGGATGAGCTCGGCGTCCGAGGTACGCGAAAAACTCGAGCACGGCTTCAGGCAACTGCTTGATGGAACTCTGGGCGATTTACCCAAAGAACCCGACCAGCCTGACCAGCCCGAATCCGATCAACCCGGGGCAGACCAGAAGGATACAAGCTAGCGCGGCCTGCTGATCGAAGTTCCTCAGCACTGCTTCTTGTTTGTTGCCATATCTGCCCAGGCTTTCAACTCATCACCCGCGAATACTACACCCCCATCGCGTACGATGGGTGTCCTTAGCAGTAGTGGATCGGCCAGCAATTCCACTTCGATATCAAAATCCATGTAGGCAAGACCGCGGTCGAGGTAGCGCCTGGAACTGGTATCGATCAAATCTTCAGCCTTGACACCCCTGAGCACGGCCTTGAGTTCTCCCGGACTGATTCCTTTTTCGGCAAGGTCGACAAAGTGGTAGTCAACGCCCCGTTCTTTGAAGAACCGCTCGGCTCTCCGCGTCAAGGCACACTTTCTGGTACCGAATATCTGCAAAGCCATGGCTACCTCCGCTTCTTGAATGCATCATGCATCGACATGACAAAAAGGTACAAGGTTCGATGTACCACCCAGGCAAACTTTCCAAGGTTACCATATAGTTGTACATGAGGAGCGCGCAATGAAGGCCGATAGGCTTGTCATGCTCGTCATGCTGACGTCGGTATGCACTGGTGTGTACAGCCAGACCGTGGAGCAACAGCAGGAAAAATGGTCCAGGGGACCACTGATCGGCAAGAACTGGTATTTACCATTTTCAATCTACTACCACTACCCGGGGTACAGTGCCCGCTCAGGAAAGCAGGCTGAGTTTCAATACCATGTCAGCCACTATTACACCAACGACTACTACAGCATCTTCTCTGCCGAATACCGCAATTCACT
>JAIFMD010000029.1 GCA_020048755.1 Spirochaetota bacterium | reverse complement strand
GGTGTCTTCTATATCAAGACCGGAGGCCCGGATAGTGGATTCTACGCAAGCACGGAGAACGGCATCACCACCACCGAGTACGGCGAGTGGTCAACCTCATACGTGGTCTACAAGGCTCCCTGATCCCGTCCACCGCGGTGCCGGACGCAAGATCCGGCACGCATGGACAACCCATAGGGTATCCTGGTGAGTCTGTAAATATGGCAGACTAAGTCTTTGTTCTACTCTGAACCTACCCGCATAATGTTTCTATGAACTGTGTATACGCCAGTAATCGGCGCGGCTCACTTCAACGAAGCCACGGGAGCGGTACAGGGCAAGCGCGGCGGGATTGTCCACATCCACCTCGAGGGAAATATCGGTTGCCCCGCGGTTCCTGAGTACGACGAGGGCAGCATCCAGGATGGCCCCTCCCAGCCCCTTGCCACGCGAGTCCGGAACAACACCGAGGCCGTGCAGCATGTAACCCTGATTTTCCCTGGCCAGGGCTACCAGACCGACGGCTCCCTCGGCCGAGCGCGCCATGAATTGCTCACGTTCAGGATCGGAGAGTATCGCGATGGCGAATTCCCTGGCATCGTCTTGCCGCTCGCTGAAAGTACCAGATGACAGTGCTGTAAATTCATCAAGGTCTGCCATTGTAACAGGCACCAGACGCAAATCCCGGGGCGCCTGGATTTCCGCGAGCCGGTCGCCCGGCAGCGACATCAGGTATTCGCCGTGGTCCAGTACCGCGCCCAGCCGTTCAGCAATGGCAGAGCCTGATGGAGCCGCACCTTCGCAGACAAGCAAGGCTGACTCTGCACCCGAACGGGACAGAGCGTCCGCGAGACTGTGGTACAGCTCCCTGAAGATGCCCTGATGCCTGAAAACTGGCTGGACGCAGGCACTGATTTCACCTTCTGACCGGCGCGGAGCAAACGCGCATGCTGCTCCTGCGAGTATCCGGAGACAGCCCCGGGGTTCAATCGTGGAGTTGCTGATCGATTGACAGGACGGAGTGCCGGATGGCACAGCCCAGGCCAGGCGCCATGCCGGCAGGTCATGGTCGGCATTCAGGTGCGTGTCGAATTCCATGCAGGGATCAAAGTGGTCAGCTGTTCTGCACTCCGCTATGAGTTTCTCCACGGCAAGCCGCTCTTCCTGTGACAGCGACACCCGCTCCTCAAAGCATATGGGCAGGCATACGGTCATGATTCACCCGTCTTTATGCGCTCTATCTCGTCGCGGAGTATGGCTGCCGCTTCAAACTCAAGGTTCTTGGCCTTCTCGAGCATTTCGCGCTCAAGCCGCTTTATAAGGGCGGACTTCTGTTCAGGCACCAGCAGGTTGTACGCGCTCTTGATAGTCTCCAGTTCCGTGCCAAGGGCCTGCTGCTTTTCTTCCTTGTGGCGCTCGAGGATGTCGTGGATGGCCTTCTTTATGGTCGTCGGCGTTATGCCATGTTCGGTGTTGTAGGCCATCTGGATGGCGCGGCGGCGGTTTGTCTCGTCTATCGCGATACGCATGGCATCTGACATCCTGTCCGCGTACATGACGACGATACCGGCAGCGTTGCGGGCCGCTCGTCCTATGATCTGCACGAGGCTGGTTGCTGACCGCAGGAAGCCTATCTTGTCGGCATCGAGTATTGCTATGAACGAAACTTCAGGAAGGTCGATACCCTCGCGCAGCAGGTTTATGCCGACCAGCACATCGTATTCACCAGTGCGCAGTTGCGTAAGAATCTCCACGCGCTCTATGGTCTCAACCTCGCTGTGGATGTAGCGCACCTTCAGCGATAGCGAGGCCAGGTATTCGGACAACTCTTCGGCCATGCGCTTGGTAAGGGTAAGTATCAAGCTCCGCTCGCCAAGCGCGTTGCGCTTCTTGATCTCCGTGTAGATGTCTTCCATCTGCCCCTCGCTGGGCCGCACGACGATTATCGGATCGACGAGGCCGGTAGGCCGTATCATCTGTTCGACAATGCGGGCGCTCTTTGTTGTTTCAGTGACACCAGGTGTCGCCGAGACGTAGACGACCCGCTTGGTCAGCGTTTCGAATTCGTCAAACTTGAGCGGGCGGTTGTCCATGGCGCAGGGCAGGCGGAATCCGTAATCAACCAGGTTCTGCTTGCGGGAGCGGTCGCCTGCGTACATGGCACCTATCTGGGGCAGGCTTACATGTGACTCGTCGATGAACGTGAGGAAGTCGTCTGGAAAGTAGTCAAGAAGCACCGAAGGCCGCTGTCCCCTGGCCCGGCCTGACAACGGGCCGGAATAATTCTCTATGCCGGGGCAGTACCCCATTTCCTCGAGCAGTTCTATGTCGTACTCGACGCGGGTCTTCAGGCGTTGTGCCTCTACTATCTTCTTCTGTGACTGCAGTTCCTCGTACCGTTCCGCAAGTTCGGCCTTGATGCCGGCAAGGGCACGCTGTACCATCGTTTCCGGCATGACGAACTGTTTGGCCGGATAGATGACGGCAGCATCAAGTTCTTCAAGGATGTTGCCAGAAACCGGGTCAAAGCGGCGTATGCGCCTGACCGTGTCAAAATCGAGTTCCAGACGGTACGCCTCCTTGGCGTAAGCCGGGTATACCTCGATGACATCGCCACGAACCCTGAAACGGCCACGGTCGAGCACCGCGTCGTTGCGCTCGTACTGCAGCGTTATGAGTTCACGCTTGAAGGCCTCCGGATCGAGCTCCTCGCCCACCACGGCGTCAACCTTCATCTCACGGTAGACCTCGGGCGTGGCCAGGCCATAGATGCAGGACACGGTCGCGACGATGATGACGTCGCGCCGTTCCATGAGGCTGCGCGTCGCGGAGAGCCGGTGCCGCTCAATTTCCTGGTTGATGTCAGCGTCCTTTTCTATATAGAGGTCACGCGTCGGCACGTAGGCTTCGGGCTGGTAGTAGTCGTAATACGAGACGAAGTACTCCACGGCGTTGTCAGGGAAAAAATCCTTGAACTCGCGGAACAGCTGGGCGGACAGGGTCTTGTTGTGGCTGACGATGAGGGTGGGCTTCTGGACAGCTTCTATCACCTTGGCCATCGTAAACGTCTTGCCTGAACCAGTAACGCCCTTCAGGGTCTGGAACCTGTCACCAGAGCTGATTCCAGAAGCAAGGGCAGCTATGGCTTGCGGTTGATCTCCGGCCGGCACAAAGGGAGCTACGACTCTGAATGGTTTCATACAGCCAGTATAGCCTCCCGCGCAGTGCACGGAAAGTGATAAAACGATTCTAGCCGCTGATCCTGCCGGCGGCGGCACAGATGATGCTGGCGGCTGGCCCGAGCAATCTGGCGGGGACCGAACCAAAGCTGACGCGGACATGGGCATCGCCGACGGGGTCAAGGGCCGGCTCATACCGGAAGGATGATTCCGGCACCAGCACACAGCCTCCAGCCAGGCATTCAGCGACAAACTGCCGTGCCACGACACCGGCGGGCAAAGCCAGCCACAGGTTGATGCCCCCCTGCGGCTGCGTCCAGGAAAGCCCCGCAGCCCGGCAGGTTGCCAGCGCGGCCGAAAAATCCTCGCAGGCTCCGCGGTAGCGCTTCCGTGCGGCCGCTACGTGCTCGTCAAAGCGGCCGCTGGACAGGAATCGTTCCAGCACCCGCTGCATGAGGCCGTTGGACGAAATGTCTATGGAACGCTTGACGCTCTCAAAGCGCTCCCGGAGTTGCGTAGGTGCCTCAAGACAGGCGATGCGCAGTCCCGGCATCAGTGACTTGGAGAAGCTTTTGACGAATATTACCCTGCCCGAGCCATCAAAAGACCTGACAGGGGGTATGAATGAACCATCCCAGGCCAGGTCTGAAAACAGGTCGTCTTCTATGATGTAGAAGCCATATCGATCGGCCAGATTCGCCAGTTCTGCCCGCCGTTCCTGGGTGTAGACCACCGTGGTGGGATTCTGGAAGCTTGGATTTATGTGTACCAGCCTGAGCGGCCGGGACGAGGCGAGGCGCTCGAGGGCCCGCAGGTCGAGACCGTCAGACAGGAGCGGCACGGCTTCGACCCTGGCGCCGGCTGCCACGAAGGCATCCCTGGCGCCGCGGTAGCCGGGAGATTCCACGGCGGCCACGTCACCACGCCTGAGCAGCACCCTGGCGGCCAGGTCTATGCCCTGCTGGGCACCCGAAACGATGTGCACATCGTCAGGGTCGATGGCGGCTGAAGAACCAGAGCGGCCGTAGGCCAGGCGGGCCGCCAGGGCGGTTTTAAGCGGCCGGTAGCCGGCTGTGTCTTCGTACTCGAAGGCACGGCCGCCATCGGCGTCTATCGATTCTACAATGAAGCGCTTCATGTCCTCGAGCGGGAACAGATCCAATGGCGGCGCATTTGCCGCCATGTCGATGACAGGAATACTGTTGTCCGGTAGCGGGCGTTTTGACTCAGGCGCCAGGCTACCGCCACGATCCCGGCCAGGCTCGGTAGTGAGGGGCAGATCAACCAGCGGCGCGCCGTCAGCAACGTAAGCGCCTGAACCTGCCCTGGCCTCGACGTAGCCTTCCCTGGTCAGGATGCGGTACGCCGCCACAATGGTGGCGGGATTGACGCCCAGCTCGTCTGAAAGGCCGCGCACAGAAGGCAACCTGTCGCCCGGGCGGAATTCTCCGCCCGCGATTCTTGCACGCACGGCATCCGCGGCCTGGATATACAGAGGCGTCTCATCGTCCTTGAAGAGATGGAAGCCCTGAACCACAGCCTTACTTGGTGCCCAGGTATTCAGCCCGGTCGGACAGCACGACATCCGCTGAAAGCTTCCTGGAGCCGCGGTAGTACTGGATCTTTACGGTGCTGCCGGGCTTGTTGTCCTCAAGCGCCGAATACAGATCGGCCAGTGAGCTTGTTTCCATGCCATCGACTGAAACGAGCACATCTCCACCGACGTTGAACACACTCTGATAGTAGCGCACGGGAGTGGTGCCCCCACGGACACCGGAACGGTCTGCGTTGCCTCCCTTTTTGGTTGAAGAAACAAGCAGCCCCTTGTCTATGGGCAACGAGTCACCCTTCTCCTTCATATATTCTATGAGCGCGGGAAAAAGCTGTACGTATTCCGCATCTATCCAGCCACGCTTGACCATGCCGAACTTTATCAGGTCCGGCACGATGCGTTTGGCTGTATTCACGGGTACCGCGAAACCAACGCCGACAGAGCCGCCAGAGGGAGAATAGATCATCGTATTGACCCCGATTATCTCGCCCTGCGCGTTCAGGAGCGGGCCGCCTGAATTGCCGGGGTTGATGGACGCGTCGGTCTGTATCATGTCACGGATGATGGTCTTGGCATCCTGCTGCACGGGCCGTCCCAACCCGGAGACGATGCCGCGTGTCAGCGTGCGCTCCAGGCCAAAGGGATTGCCGATGGCCAGCACCTTCTGGCCTACCTTGAGGTTGGTACTGTCGCCATATGGCACTACGGTAAGTGCCATGCCCTTGGGAGGGTCGAATTTGATGACCGCGAGGTCGTTTTCGGGGTCAGAACCTATGACTTTACCTTCCATGCGCGTGCCGTCGGCCAGATTGACGAAGACCTTGTAGGCATCCTTGATGACATGGTGGTTGGTCAGGACATAGCCTCGTGCATCAATGATGGAACCCGAGCCCGAACCGCCCTGCTGGGGCACCGGCTCGAGGAACCAGTTGATGGCCACGACCTCGGTAGTGATGTTGACGACACCGGAATTCAGCCGCTCGTAGACGGAGATGTTCTCGTTCTCATCCTGTGAATACCCTCCGCTGGCATCAGACAGCACCTGTACGGCCTCAACCGTCCGTACTGTGTTCGCAGCAGGTACTGCGGAAGGCGCATCGGCTATGGTCCGGGCGTTTTCCCCGGCAGGCGGTTGCTGGCCGGCAAGAGGCAGGAAGCCGAAGCCGACCGCGGCAAGCAGGCCGATGGCAAGGGACGTGATGATTGATACGATCAGCTGTCTACGGGAATAAAGCCGCATATGCATCCTCCGGTGAAGGTTCATGCCTCCACTCGATTCAATGATTTGTAAGCAACACCACAAATATACAGGGCTGATGATAAAACGCCAATGTCTGCGTGTTGTTTATGTATCACATTGACCGCGGGGCCAACGCCGGATACTATAATTGCCCATGGATATAAAGCGAAGACTCGGCCAAGCCTATGGCGTCGGCACCAAAGACGAACCCAAGGACGATACCAAGCCAGCCACGCCCGGAAGACCCATTGCGCCGCGGAACCCGGAATCCCGTGGTACAGCTCCGGCAAAGACGGAAGCCCGCCCGTCATCGCTGAAACCGCGGAACCTTGACGCCAGGGCGGTCGCAGCCTCTGAAAACTACCTCAAGACAGGCAAGCCGGGCATAGAGAAGGCGGCCAAATTCCTGCTCCTCCTGGGCCGGGACGAAGCCGCAAATGTCATCCGCCACCTGAAACCGGATGAAATCGAGAAAGTCTCGCGTGAAATAGC
Source organism: Spirochaetota bacterium (assembly GCA_020048755.1). Taxonomy (GTDB): domain Bacteria; phylum Spirochaetota; class Spirochaetia; order Treponematales; family UBA12059; genus SZUA-370. Next base: position 56,537 of record JAIFMD010000029.1, on the reverse strand, counting down.
GCGCATTGACCGCATAGACACCGTCGAAGCCAACGAAATACTCACCGAATTTGGCTGGCTGGCCAAAACGCAGGCTGCCAGTCTCGAAGGCGGGCCTGAGATTGCCGAGAGCATGCTCGCCGCCGCCTTTGGCGCGGAACGGGCCCGGGAAGTATTCCGCAAGGCCGTACCTGAATCCAGAAAACCATTCTCGTTCCTCAACGACTTTGATGCGCGCCAGCTCCTGGTACTGTTCAAGGACGAATCACCGCAGATGATTGCCATGATCCTGCCCTACATAGACGCAAAGCTGGCTTCAGGCGTCATTTCAGAACTATCAAAGCCTACCCGCTCGGACGTCATACAGCGTATCGCCAGACTCGACCGCAGTTCACCGGACGTCATAGAGCGCGTAGAAGCGGTACTGCGGGACAAGGCCGCAAAGATAGGCCGGGTCGACTCGGGCGAGCGTATCGATGGGGCGGCGGTACTTGCCGGCATCCTCAAGCATGTCGACGGAGGGCTTGAAGGCACCATCCTGTCCGGTATAGAAGAAGACAATCCAACCCTGTCGCAGGATATCCGCGAGCGCTTGTTCACCGCGGATGACGTCCTGCGGGTCGCAAACCGCGACATGCAGAAAGGCCTGCGGGACCTGTCAGAACGGGATATTGCGCTCGTGCTCAAGGGCAAGAGCCAGGCATTCAGGGACAAGATCCTGTCGAATGTATCCCAGGGAAAGCGGACCATGGTACTTGAGGAGTATGAAATCATGGGTACGGTCAGGCGGGACGAGGCGGACAAGGCAACCAAGTCGTTCATAGACTTCTACAAGAAGCGCTGGGAGGCCGGGGATCTGGTTTTGGAAGGCGACGACGACCTGATCGATTGAGGACAGCCCCTCTCAGCCCTTCGCGTACACGATACCGCCATCCGAGCTTTCTTCGGCACGCGCCAGCATGAACAGCAGGTCAGAGAGCCGGTTGACGTAGCGGCGCAGGGGGGCTGGCACGTCGGCATCCCAGGCCAGCGCCACTATCCTGCGCTCTGCCCGCCTGCAGACCGTCCTGGCAATGTCGAGCTTGGCCGACTGCACATTGGAGCCGGGTATGACAAAACCGGCAAGCGGTATTTCGGCTTCGTAGCGGTCTACATAAGCGCCGAGTCGCTGTTCATCCTGTTCAGTTATAGGCAGCGCAAACGCACCGGTACGTGTGGCAAGCTGCCCGGCAAGCCGGTACAGGTCTTTCTGTATCTCCTCTACTATGTTCCGGCAATCGTCTCGCTTGAGCCAGTGTTTGGCTTCACCGAGCACCGAGTCCAGTTCATCGATGGTACCATACGCCTCGACCCGGAGATCGTCCTTGCGTACGCGCTCGCCTGACCAGAGCCCCGTCAGTCCATCATCACCAGTTTTTGTAACGATACCCATGAGCCTACCCCTTGCATCGAATGGAGCTTCGTATGATCATAGTGCGCAACTTGGCTCCTTGTACCATGAATACTATGCTAGAATATAGTTGATCGAGAGGATCAGGAACAATTTTACTCAATTATGATTCCAGAGGCTGCGATGAACGACGATAGCGTCCTGGCAGTTGATGCTGCAAATGAACGGGCGTGGAATTCGACAATAGAGAATCCTCAATCATCGCTTGAAGAAGCCGAGCGAGCCTTGTCCTCGGCCCTGAGCATCGGATACACCAAAGGTCAGGCTGATGCGCACCTGAACATTGGCTGGGCCAATTACTACCTCTCCCGCATGCCGGAAGCCTTTGGATCGTTCAACGAGGCCAACCGCCTGTATGAGGCGCTTGGCGATATCATGGGTACCTGCAGAACCCTCAATGCGTTTGGCGTATACCATCAATTCGTCTTCAGGCTGGACAAATCAATAGATTTCTATACCAGAAGCCTGAATGTCGCCAGGGCCAACGGCCTGGTTGACCGGGAACTCATAGCCATGGCCAACATCGGCGAAGTGTGTCTGGAGCTGGGCAATCCGCAGCAGGCGCTGGACTACCTCATCCAGGCCTACGGAAGGATGACTGCCGGGATGGATACCGAGGTCGTTGCCGATTGCCTCAGAAACATCGGAGTGGCCTTCCTCGAGATGGACAACCTGGTCATGGCAGCCGAATTCACCAGGAAATCCTACGAAATGGCCCTGGCTGCGGATGAGACCATCATGGCAACCGATGGCCTCGAGACCCTGGCCAACATTGCCATAGCCAGCAACAATCCCACAGAGGCTGAAACGCTCGTCATCAAAGGACTCGAGCTTGCGGCAAAAACCGGCAACCTGAGCCAGCGGGCAAGCATCCTCATCGTACAGGCATCCGTGCTCAACGATACGGGCAATGCGCGGGAAGCACTCGGCATCCTGCTGGAGGCCGAGCGGCTTTGCCAGGGTATCAACCTTAAAAGCAAACTTTTCAAGGCGCACGAACAGATCTCAAAGTCGTATGAGGCTCTCGGAGAGTACGAACAGGCCCTTGTGTACTTCAAGAGATTTGCCGACTTCAAGGCCCAGGCCCAGCGAGAAGAAACCGCCAACAAGCTCCGCAGCATCCAGACACAATCAGAGATGGAGCGAGCCCGGCAGGAAGCCGAGATATACCGGTTGCGCAATATCGACCTCAAGGAAAAAACAGATGCGCTCGTCGATATCAATCGCCAGATCACCTCGATCTCGACGATAGGCCGGCGCATAACGGCAAGCCTGGACTTCAACATGGTAGTCCAGACCGTCTACGACTGCCTCAAGCCATTCCTGGACATGGACATGTTCGGTATAGCCCTCCACGATCCGGATCATGGCCAACTCGTGTACAAGCGCTTCTACGAAGATGATGCAAGGAAAAACGAATACAGGATCAATCTGGATTCTGACAGCAGTTTTGCCGTATGGGCCTTCAAAAACCGCAAGCCGGTACTGATTGCGGAAAAAGACCTTGAATACGGCAAATACCTGTCAAAACCCTCTGCGACGTTTGGCCGCTCGTCCCAATCTGTTGTGTGCATGCCTCTGGCCATAGAAGACCGTGCGATTGGTGTCATGACTATCCAGAACTACAAGCCCCGGGCCTACGCACCCAATCACCTGTCCTTCCTCGAAGCACTCGCACCCTATGTCGGCATAGCCGTGGAAAATGCCATAATCCATGACAGGCTCGAAGACCTGAACAGTGCCTTGTCTGACGAGAAGCGCAGGCTTGAACGGGCGACGCTGAAGATAAGCCATCTGGCCAATCACGATTCACTTACGGGCTTGCCCAATCGCAGGCTCCTGTTCGAACTGATGGTCAAGACGGTTGAAACGGCACGGCGGACCAATGGAAAAGTCGGCGTGGTATTCATCGACCTGGACGATTTCAAGCCTATCAACGACATCCACGGACACGCTGCCGGCGACAGTGCGCTGGTCGCCATTTCAGAACGCCTGCGGGGACTGGTCAGGGCCTCGGATATCGTGGCGAGAATTGGAGGCGATGAGTTCGTCGCTGTCGTGACCAATGTAAAAAGCCGGGACGATATTGAACGGGTAGCCAAAAAAATCATAAGCGAGTGCTCCGTACCGCTCTCGTTCTCGGGAACATCTCGCACACTCGGCATGTCCATGGGGATATCGGTATTCCCGGACGATGGCGATGCCATAGAGGAACTCGTCAACAAGGCCGACGCCGCAATGTATGGCGTAAAGCACATTGCCAAGAACGCCTACGCATTCTCTTCAGAACCTGAGGAATGACACCGGGGAGCCCACTCGATTGACATGACCATGCCACCGTGTTATGTTTTTGCGCGTTTTGGATCACAGGATTTCTACATACAACGTATCGTCTTGTTCGGTAAAACGATAGATCCAGCATCTCTCACAAATCCAGGAAGGTTTCGATGGCAACCACCAACGACAAGCACGCAAAGCCCGAATCAGGCGAGAAACGCCGAAAAGGCAACCCATTCATCTATATCGGCACCATAGTCTTGCTCGTCATTACGATAGTGGCCTTCGTTTTCGTACCGGCCGCTGGCAGCGCCAGTTCCGGTACCGACATGACGTTTGGATCATGGAACGGAAAGCCTATCGCATTTGTACAGGGTGGATATTTTTCAACACAGGTACAGCAGATCAAGGCCCAGCTTGAACAACAGGGCTACAGGGATACCGGCGACCAGTTCTTTGCCTATCAGGTGTGGCGACGGGCCTTCGAGAATACGGCTGTCCATTATGCCTTGCTTGATTACGCCCAGAAAGCCGGCATCGCGGTCAGTGAATCGTACATCGACAAGCAGATCACGCTGAGTGCGGCCTTTCAGGAAAACGGGGCCTTCTCCAGGCGCAAATACCGGGATGCGACCAATACGTTCAAGCTCTCTCTCCGCAAGGAGATTGAAGCAACAACGTTGAAAAACCGTTACATTGCCGACGCCGTTGCCTTTACCCCGAGCAAGGCTGAAACAGCCTTTCTCAAGGCCATGGCGCAGTCCCAGCGCATCATTGAATATGTAGCCATTCCGTTCTCTGTCTACCCAGACGAAGAACGAATTGCATACGCCAGGGCCAATCCAGCCTCGTTCAAGCGAGTCAGGCTGTCAAAGGTTACCATCTCGGCCTCCCTGAAGGAAGCCGAGCAGGTACTGGCAAAGGTTAACTCTGGTTCATTGTCCTTTGAAGAATCAGCCAAGAACCATTCCAAGGATGAATTTGCCACGAAAGGTGGCGACATGGGTTCACGCTTTGTCTGGGAACTCAAGGGCGAACTTAAAAACGCAACCGATCTGGATGCCGTGCTAAGCCTCGCCAAGGGTGCCATTTCTCCCGTCTACGAAACCTTCACCGGATCCTGGTCGTTCTACCGCATAGAAGAACTGGCCGTAGATCCGGATTACGCATCCGCAGACCTAATCAAATCCGTTTCCGATTACCTGAACAGGAATGAAAAGGGACGTATCGAAGATTGGGTAGTTTCAATGGCCGACAAGTTTGCTGCCGCGGCGAGAAGCGATTTCAACGCAACCGCCCTCGCCAACGGGTATACGGTCAAGGAAACCAAGCCTTTCCCGCTCAATTACGGCAAGGCCCTGGACGTTGGTTATTTCTCCCTGCTCGGTGCCCTCGATACCACCGATCTTCCGGAACTCAACGGAGCGGACTCCAGCGATAGTTTCCTGACGGCTGTATTCTCCCTTGAAGCCGGCAAGGTTTCTGCGCCACTGGTCCTCAACGACAATGCCATCGTAGTAAGGGTCAAGGAAATCAAGACTGCCGACGAAGGCGAACTCGGCCTGCTCGAAGCGTACTATCCCACAGTCGTGCAGCAGAGCATTTCCGACGAACTGGCGGCAGCCGTACTGAAGGATCCTGCGCTCGAAGACAATTTCATCGCGGCTTTCACGCAGTTCTTCATCCAGTCTAACTGAAAACAGGCTGTCATGGATGATGCAAGGCCCCTGCTCGTCGATACGGGCAGGGGCTTTTCAATTCTGGCCGCAGTCCTGGCCACTCCTTTCAGACCAGACACTCTGTACATAGTACCCTCACCCTGCCTCTGCTATGGACTCCGGGAACTGCTGGAACGGTTGCCGGCTTCCAGTGCAATTCTCTGCATCGAGGCCGAGGCCACGTTGCGCTCAATTGCCGAGAAGTCTATCGCGGAAGGTTTACCTGGCGTCGTCCTGGCCTCACCACACGAAGCCATCGCTGCATACCGCTCCGTGGAGCAACGCATCGCACCCGCCCGTTTCAGGCGTGCCATCGAGGTTCGGGTCTCTGGCGGGAGGGCACTGCACGAGGCCGAGTATGACCGTGTACTGGCTGCCATCGATGCCGACATACAGATACGGTTCCGCAACCGGCTGGCGCTGGTCAGGATGGGCCGTCTGTGGACTAAGAACATAATCGCAAACCTGGGTTCGATGCGCTGGGAGGCACTCGTGCCGATCGGTGCGGGTGGCAAGCCGATAGTCGTCTGTGGCGCGGGGCCCTCGCTTGATGGCGCCCTGCCAGTGCTGGACCGGCACCGTGAAGGCCTGTTCGTGCTGGCCTGCGACACTGCCTCGGGCGCTCTGGCAAGGGCTGGCATCATTCCTGATGCCGTCGTCTGCCTGGAGGGGCAAGTCTACAATGTTGAAGATTTCCTGCCCCTTGAAGGCAGGCCCGCAGCGCTGGTAGCGGATCTGACTGCCCACCCCGCCTCGTTCAGGGCCTTGCCAGGCTCTTTGAGCCTGACCCTGAGTGAATACACAGACAGCGCATTCCTGAAGCGCCTTGCGGCCTCGGGGTTGCCTCTCACGCTTGTTCCACCACTGGGATCTGTCGGTGTACTGGCCATCAGGATAGCCAGGCTCCTCGGCGGCCCGGTTCTCGTTGCGGGGCTTGATTTTGCCTTCAACCAGGGCAGGACACATTGTTCCGGCAGCCCGGCCGACCTGCGGGCACGACGTACGGAGAGCCGCACCGAGAAGCGGAGTGCGGCGTGGGCGAGCTCCTTCCGGGATGGCTGCACGCGCAGGCAAGACGGCTCGCTGACAGATCCGGCACTGGCCATGTACGCGGCGCTGGCGGCTGGCGAATTGAGAGGTCTGGATGCATGGGACCTGAGGGGTGGTTTCGGTGCGGGTCTACCATTGCGTGCAACAACACCCAGAGACATGGAACTGTTGGCTGAAGGAAAATACGTGCGGGGTGAAGCAGGGCAACTGGGTTCGCATATGGACCCTGAGCATTGCAGGGAGCTTGCCCGTAACTTTCTGGCGGTGGAACTCGAACGCGCGGAAAACGTGGCGGCTGCGCTGCGCACCGGAACAACCCCGGAACGGTTGAAAGCGCTGCTGGCCGACGCAGACTTCCTGTACTTCCATTTTCCAGATCCGGAACGGGTACTGGAACTGGAAGACGACGCCCTCAGGCGCGTAGCCGCTGAAGCCGCCTACTGGCGCGGGCGACTCGCCGACGCACTGCAGAAACCATGAGTCCGGCGGGTTCCAGACTCAATTCTTCTTGTCGTCGTTCTCGTTTTCGCGCAGTACGGCCATGAAGGATTCCTGGGTCAGCTCCACATCGCCTACCATCTTCATGCGCTTCTTGCCTTCCTTCTGCTTCTCGAGCAGCTTGCGCTTGCGGCTGATGTCGCCGCCGTAGCACTTGGCAAGCACGTCCTTGCGGACAGGATTGACCGTTTCGCGGGCGACTATGGATCCGCCGATCGCGGCCTGGATGGCAATCTTGAACTGGTGCCGGCTCATGGAGTCCTTGAGCCGCTCGCAGACCTTGCGTCCGCGTTCCATCGCCGAGGGCCTGAACACCAGCTGGGCAAGAGCGTCCACAGGTTTGGAATTGATCAGGATGTCCAGCTTCGACAATTCAGTAGGCCGGTAGTCGATTATTTCGTAGTCAAAGCTGGCATAACCCCGGCTGGTACTCTTGAGCTTGTCGTAGAAGTCGAAGAGAACCTCGGCAAGCGGCATCTCGAAAATCATCTCCACCCGTTTCTCGTCCAGGTGCGTAAAACCGGTTTGCGAACCGCGCTTGTTGATGCAAAGCGTTATGAGATTGCCGATGTAGGCAAGCGGCGTGATGATCTGCGCCTTGATGTAGGGCTCTTCGGCTGACGCGATGCGTGACGGATCGGGGTAATCAGACGGATTGTCTATGATGACGACATCGCCGGTGTGGTTCATCGTGAGGCGGTAACGCACGCTTGGTGCCGTCATGATGATGGCCTGATCGTACTCGCGCTCAAGGCGTTCCTGCACCACTTCAAGGTGCAGCATGCCCAGGAATCCGCAGCGGAAGCCGAAACCGAGGGCCAGGGAGCTGTCCTTGTCGTAGATGAGCGAGGCGTCGTTGAGCTTTAGCTTTTCCATCGCCACCTTGAGTTCGGGGTAGTCCACCGTGTCCATCGGGTAGATGGAGCTGTAGACTACCGGTTTGACCTCGCGAAATCCGGGGAGCGGCTCGGTGGCGGGGTTTACAGCACCGGTGATGGTATCGCCCACCCGGATATCTGAAACGGTCTTGATGCCAGCAATGAGGTAGCCCACGTCGCCGGCTATCAGCTCGTCGGACTTGGACAGCGCCAGCTTGAAGTACCCGGTTTCTTCTACTTCGTACTCGGAGTCGTTGTACATGAGCCGGATCTTCATGCCGGGCTTGATGGTGCCGTCAAAAATCCGCAGGTGCACGATGACGCCGCGGTACGGGTCGTAGTGACTGTCGAAGATGAGCGCAAGGAGCGGCTTTGTAGGATCGCCGCTGGGGCAAGGCACCCTCTCGACGATGGCCTCGAACAGTTCCTCTATGCCCAGGCCCATCTTGCCCGATACACAGAGGGCTTCGTCGCCGTCCAGCCCGAGGTCGTGGGATATCTGGTGCCGGGCGTCGTCTATGTTGGCTGCAGGCATGTCTATCTTGTTTATGACCGGCAATATCTCGAGGTCGTGTTCCAGCGCCATGTACATGTTTGACAGGGTCTGTGCTTCGACACCCTGGGTAGCATCGACGAGCAGGATGGCGCCTTCACAGGAACTGATGGCTCTGGAAACTTCATAGGAAAAGTCGACATGACCGGGCGTATCGACCAGATTGAGCGTATATTCCTGGCCATCTTTTGCGGTATAGGAAAGCGTCACGGCCTGACTTTTTATCGTTATGCCGCGCTCCCGTTCTATGTCCATGTTGTCCAGCATCTGGTTCTGGATCTTGCGCTGGTCGACTATTTTGGCCCGCTCTATGAAGCGGTCGGCCAGTGTGGACTTGCCATGGTCTATGTGCGCAATGATACAAAAATTGCGGGTTCGGGCGATGTCATGCATGGATCGAATGTACCCCGGAACAGCACCGTTGTTCAATGACGCACAGGGATCGCCTACGTGGCGTGCGCCTACATGGCGCAACGATGCCGGCACCGTTATACTTGCCACCATGATTGACCCCGAGAGAATTACAGCGCTGAACCGCCTGCCCGTGCGCAGCGGCGCGGCCTTCGTCCTCTACTGGATGCAGGCGGCCCAGCGCGCTGACTGCAATCACGCCCTCTGGTTCGCTGCCGCGGAGGCAGACCGGCTGGCACTGCCTCTCGTTGTAGTTTTCGTCCTCGCTGACTACCCTTCAGCCACCGCGCCTCACTACCGCTGGATGCTTTCCGGGCTCCAGAAAACCGCCGCCGTCCTGCGTGATGCCGGGATAGGCTTCAGGTTGCGGCGCGGCGAGCCACTTAAAACAGTACTTGAAGTCGCAGAAAGCGCCGCGCTCGTGGTCGTCGACCGCACTCCGGCACGGTGGTCGGTAACAGCGAAAGCCGCGCTCGCGGTGCAATCCGGTGTGGCCGTCGTAGAGGTGGACGGCGAATCAGTGATTCCCGAGGCCGTGGCCAGCCCCAAACAGGAATGGTCGGCCCGTACGTTGCGCCTCAAGATAGAAGGCGCGGTGGCCTCCTACGCCTCGCGACCGCTGCCTCCGGTACCCTCTCCCCGCCATCCGGCGACCAGGATCCAGATTCCCGGTGATGGCCTCCCCGGACGCACCGGGCCGGACGAAGCCGCCTTGTTCGCGGCGTATGACGCTGCTCCCGGCCCCGCATATCCCGGCGACCGGAGCCCGGAGCAGGCGTTCCCGTGCTCACCGGGCGAGGCTGCCGGGCGCACCAGGCTGGAGGCCTTTGTGCAGGACAGGCTTGACCGCTACGACGGTGACCGCAATGACCCGCTGAAGGATGGCAGCAGCGGTCTCTCCCCGTATCTGCACTTCGGGCAGGTTTCTCCGCTGGTCGTCATTTCGGCGGCACGGGCACAAGGAGGACCGGGATATCCGGCCTTCGCCGAGCAACTCGTCGTACGGCGTGAACTCTGCCGCAACTACGTCCGGTACCGGCCGCTCGATTATGACGCCTGGGAAGGCCTGCCCGCCTGGTCCCGCACCGCCCTGGATTCCGCCGTCTCCGATCGCCGGGCGTACCTGTACACCCGGTTGCAGTTTGAAGCGGCCACAACCCATGATCCGTACTGGAACGCTGCGCAGGAGCAACTCGTGCGTTCAGGAACCATCCACAACTACATGCGCATGTACTGGGGCAAGATGATACTCGCGTGGAGCGCTACGCCGCGGGAAGCCTTTGCCACGGCCCTGTACCTGAACGACCGCTATGCCCTCGACGGCCGCGATCCCAACGGATGGGCAGGTGTTGCCTGGTGTTTCGGCCTTCACGACCGCCCCTGGCCGGCGCGTCCGGTCTACAGCACGGTGCGCAGCATGGTTGCAGCCGGCCTCAGGCGGAAATTCGACGCCGATGCATATGCGTGCGCCTGGGCCCCCGGGCAAAACCCGTCGTGAAGGGTATTTGCCAAAAGCCATCATCGCGTTTACTATATACGGCAAGGAGAATAAACGATGCTTGACACCTTAACCTACACACCTGTCCATGGCGAACATACTACGCCGCCCATAACTGTCTATGCCCTGTCCACCTGTGGATTCTGCAAGCGCGCCATGACCTATCTTGAAAAAAACAAGTTTGCCTACCGTTTCATCTACATGGATGCCATCCCGATAGAAATAAAAAATGAAGCCAAACGCACGCTCAAGGAAAAATTCAAGGTCGACATTGCCTTCCCGTTTGCCACCATAGGAGAAAGCGAACACCTTGTAGGTTTCATAGAGGCTGACTGGAAACGGACGCTGGGGCTCTGAACGTGTCAGAAAAAACCATCGACGATACAAGGCGGTTCGCAACCATGGTTGCCGCCAAACAGGGCTGGGAACTCAACCCCGACACCGAGTTTACTGATATCCTGCTGTCAGGATTGACTACAAACTGGAACCGGTACGCTTACTACCTCTGCCCCTGCCGGGACTCTGACGGCTCGCGGGAGACGGACGCGGATGTAATCTGCCCTTGCGTATTCGCAAGGCCCGACATAGACGAACATGGCCACTGTTATTGTGCTTTGTATCTCCGTGCAGGATTCACGGCCGCCGGGGGCGTACCTGGAGGCATTCCAGACAAACGTTCCTCCTGACACTGACCGGACAACCAGCATCGGCAAGCAGCAACCTGGAGACAGCGACCCCAGACACCATATGGTCTGCGGGTCGCTTGCCTACCCCCTGCCCAGCGCGCTATCATACGAACCATGTCACCATGCTACCTCGACTGGGCCGCCGGGGCTCCACCGTACAGGGATTTAATAACCGAGGCAGCAGATCTTGCCACGCGCTGTTACGGCAATCCGTCAAGCATGCATTCCGCGGGGAAATCAGCCAGGACAGAACTGGAAAACTCACGGGCTGGTCTGGCCACCGTTATCGGTACAACTGCCGAGCACATCATATTCACGTCTGGCGGTACTGAAGCTGATTCGATAGCAATGCTTTCAACACTGACTGGCAAGAGTCAGCGATCTGTCATCATTAGCTCCATCGAGCATGCTGCCATATTCGAACAGGCCCGCATTCTGGAAGAACTTGGCATTACCGTCATAAGGATAGCACCTGACCATGATGGGTTTATCACTCCAGAAGCTGTTGCCAATGCTGTGAGACCTGATACAGCGATGGTTGCCATCATGTCCGTAAACAATGAAACAGGTGCCATCCAGCCAATCAAACGTATTGTGGATTCAGTCCGCACCGCCGCGGGCAATGCTGGCCGACAGCCGTTCTTCTACTGCGATGCAGTCCAGGCTCTCGGCCCTATAGGGTTTGACGCGGTTGCGACTGGTGTTGACGGAGCCGGTTTCAGCGCACACAAACTTGGCGGGCCTCGTGGCATAGGAGCTCTGTATCTACGCAAGCCCCTGAGGCCCCTCGCCATCGGTGGCGGCCAGGAGGGCGGCATCAGGCCTGGCACCCACAATACGCCAGGAGCCTGGGCCTTTGCCAAAGCCGCAGCCAGGTCGGCAGAAACACGAGTACCGGCCATGGCGCGGGCACGGGAATTGGAAAAAGCACTGATCGATGGACTCAGGAGAATTCCGGGAGCCACCCCCATCCCCGTTTCAAGGATGGCGGGTGACGAGCGGTATAGTCCCAACATTGTGCACGCGGCGTTCCCGGGTCTTGGTGGCGAGGTGCTGTGCAGGCTGCTCGACATGCAGGGTATCGCTGTTTCCACCGGAGCCGCCTGCTCCAGTACCAGGAAGGAACGCCGGATACTGGATGCGATGGGTGTGGACAGAGCGTTTTCATTTTCTTCTATCCGCATATCGACAGGGCGGGATACGACCGTCGCCGACATCAATGAATTCCTGGGCCACGCGGCATCATTGCACGCGCAATACCGGGTATGACCAAGGGAGATCTAGCCGCCATGGAAGCGTTGTACCTCATCAAGATAGGCGAGATCCGGCTTAAAGACGGCAACAGGGCAGAGTTCGAAAACCGCCTCAAGCGGGATATCAAGCGCAGGCTCTCATCGTTCCACAGCGAAGTATCGTCCAGAGAAGGGCGTTACTATCTCAAAGTGGACGAGGAACATGCCCTCAAGGCAGAATTTGCATTATCCAGAATCCCTGGTATCAATGGCTGGGCCAGGGCTCACAAGATGCCAAAAGACATGACCCGCATGCGGGCCGCGGCTATCGCAGCGATGGAACCGCTCGTAGCACAGGGAGCCAAAACCTTCAAGATCGAAGCCCGAAGGTCAGACAAGGGTTTTGTACTGGATTCTTATGGCATAGCACGGGAACTGGGCGGAACAATACTGGAACGCTTCCCGACGATCCGTGTCGACGTGCACAATCCTGATGCCATCATCTATGTAGAAGTTCGCGAAAAAGCATATGTCTTCAGCGATCCCTCGTATGGAATGCGGGGCTTGCCCATTGGTTCCGGGGGACGAGGCTTGCTGCTCCTTTCCGGTGGCATAGATTCACCGGTGGCAGGCTACAAGATGCTCAGCCGGGGGCTGGCTCTGGAATCATTATACTTTCATTCCTACCCCTACACTTCCAAGGAAGCCTGGGAGAAGGTCCGTGATCTCGCGTCCAACCTGGCCACCTATTCCGGTGGAATGACGCTGCACACGGCCAGCTTCACCGACGTGCAACTCAAGATAAAGAAAGACGCACTACCGGAAAAATCTACCTTGTACCTGCGCGCATGCATGATGATGGCGGCAGACATGGTTGCCAAAGGACGGGGACTCAACGCAATAGTCAGCGGTGAAAGCCTTGGACAAGTTGCCAGCCAGACAGCGGAGAACATGCGATTCACCGGGTCCTATACAGACTACCCCATCCTGAGGCCACTTGTCGGAACCGACAAGGAAGATACGATACGGCTTGCCAGGAGCATAGGCACGTTCGATATTTCAATTCTGCCCTATGAAGACTGCTGCGTCCTCTTTTCACCAAAGCATCCAGTACTCAAGGCTAAGTATGACGAAGAACGGGCAGAATTTGACGGGCTGGGCTTCCGGGAAGCGGTTGCCCAGGCCGTCTCTACAATGGAAACCGTGGAATTGCCGTTTACGTTCACGCCTCCACAGGCAACAGCAGTTCAGCGATGATGCGCTCGAATTCCTTTTCCGGCAACGCACCCATGGAGACTCTGGGCTGGCCATCTTTGGGAATGAACAGCAGCGTAGGTATGCTCTGAACGCCGAACATGCCAGCGAGTTCCTGTTCCGCCTCGGTATCTACCTTGTAGACTGAAAGCTTTTCAGCGTATTTCGTTGAAAGTTTCTCGAGTACCGGAGCTACCATCTTGCATGGTCCACACCAGTCTGCATAAAAATCTATGATGGCAGGAAGTTCACCAATATACTTCCATTCCTTTTCGTTCTCGTAATCAAAAACCTTGTTTTTGAATGCGCCAAGAGTCAATTGTTCAGTCATAAAAACCTCCACGGTTGATGTAGCCTGCGATCAATCTGTTTGCAGGTATTGTATCGATATAGCTAATATAGTGATTTTACTATGTTTAGTCTAGTTGTCAATCTAAAAAAAAGACTACCCGTCAACAGGTAGTCCTTTTTGGGTGCTGAACTAAACTCAGAACCAGAATCGAAGACCGAATGCGCTCTGAAGTCCCCATACCGGGAAATTAATGTCTTCACCGATCCCTACTGCCAGTGTAGGAGCGATTTCCGCGAATAGTTCGAGATTCTTGATCGGAAACGCATTGATTCCGACTGGGAAACGACCGCCAAGGAGCAACGAATTCGCATAGCCGACATAGAAGCCTGGCCCCAGGTAGTAATTGATGAACGAAAAAAGATTCGCATTGGCCACCCACCAATCACCGGTAAAGCCAAATGACGAATTGTCCTCTCCGATGCTGAAGCCGATTCCCATCAGAAAAGGAAGCTGCGGTACCTTGAGCGACAGCATGACATTTGATCCTGGCAATCCACCGCCTATGGGCAGTCCGAAAGCGGCACCGACTCCAGTAGCAAAGGACATGGGTACAGCTATGGCAACAAGAAGCACCACCGCAACGAGCACGATCTTTCTTTGCATGTTTCCTCCCTGATCTAATAAAAAACCTTCTGCAACATTGAGTTACAGAAGGCCTACATCCCCTGGGGGAATTGAACCCCCGTTGCCGGGATGAAAACCCGGTGTCCTAACCACTAGACGAAGGGGACAGTGGTAACGAACCGAGCGAACAATACCAAAAATCCGGGTAGCGTGTCAATCACATACAGATTTTACATTTTGAGCTTTTTAAGAACCATGCCCCTCAGTTTTTTTAGCGAATCGTTATCAGGTTCAAGTTCAAGAGCGGCATCACAATCAGCAAGGGCTTTGGGATAGTCCTCAAAATGGTAGTGCGCCTGGGCACGACGATACGTTGAATAGAAATGGTAAGGATGGATAGCCAGTGCGCTGTTGAAGTCATCTATCGCCGCAGAGTAGTTCTGTTTGACGCTATGCACTACTCCCCGATAGTACGCAGCCTTGTAGCATGCTGGATCAATCTCCATGGTCGCTGAAAAATCTTCCATGGACTCGTCATAGCGGCTTTCCGCGAAAAAAGCCATGCCGCGGTGTTTGTAGATCAAGGCCCGTATATCTGGCTTTGGATCCATGGCAAGCAGATGTGAATAGATATCTATAGCCCTGATATAATCCGCACGGTTGTGCGCATTGAGTGCTTCAAGGAGCAGATCATCGAGGGATTTCCAGGGTCCGAGCCAGGAAGGCTGTTTCGGCTCTTCTCCACCGGAACGTGGGGTCTCCTTGAAATTGGTATACAGATCCTTGTCTATGGCGTCTTCTATTTTCTTGAAAAAGGCTACCCGCCTCTTGGCAAGTTCATTGGTCAACTGATGCTGATAATCCCGTATTTCCTGGAAGAGCATGTCCGAGAGTGTAAGGTTGGCGTTCAAGGCTGCCAGTTTTCGTTTCATCGGATCATCAAAGGGAGTAAACTCTGCCTTGTACACCAGTTCATGCTCGACCTCGGCCCAGGCATCCTGGAGTATGGTCCGTATCTGTACCTCACATACCGGAGGATCCAGGAACGTAGAGCCATTGAGCAGATCGGGTGGAACCTCCAGCAGCATATGGGTTGATTCATAGCCAAATTCCTTGAATGACCGCTCAGCACCCTTGCGCTCTACTTCACGTACAATGAAATGTGATGAGAGGGCCTTCTCAACTCTGTCGAGGTCACCAATGAAAGGACAGATTATCCTCAGGGCTATGAGGTCTGTTATGGGAAGGCACGTTGTTCCATTTGTCGATGATTCCCGTATGAATTTTATTTTCTTGGAAAAATAACTCTGGAACGACTTGATCCGGTGCTTGTAAGCAGGGAACAGGCCCGCACTATCAAGAGCACCCTGAATTCTTGAAACCATCTCTCCAAGGATACCCTCAAGGACTTTCTGGTTGGACTTGTATGCTTTTTCAAGCGTAGCCCTGCTCGGTATGGGTTCAGTTATATCCATGGGCAAAGAATACGATGTAAAGGCATGACGGGCAAGCTATTACGGAAATAAAAGCCGCCCGTCGCCGGGCGGCTTCATATATCAATCACGCGCTATGTATTATTTGTCGGCAGAGAAATCAGTCTTTGTTTCCTGCTTCATGCGCTCTATGTAGCGCATGACCTGCGAGGCTCCAAAGCGCTGGCTCTCAAGACGCTTGCGATCGTCTTCTTTCTGGCCAACGATGCCCCAGATGGCTTCGTCGTCGATGTCGCGAACGGGTTCAAGAACGGCCTTGTCATAGAGGATCTTGACATCCTTGACATAGGCAACGAAATCACCACCGATAGCAGCAGCATCACGGTTGATGATGAATCCACCGAACTTGACAAAGGGAGTCGAGCGCGGATAGAGCGGATCAATCCTGAGTTCGCGGTTGCGCACATCGGAGATGTACTCAGGGTTGTCCCAGCGAAGCTCTCTCCAGCCATCGAAGTTCAGGTAACCCATGAACATCACATGCTCTTCAGCATTGTTGTCCTTGATTATGAGCGACAGGCCATGGGGAAAGTTAAGACCCTTGACATTGATCGCGATGGACTTGATGACGCCAACGTTCTTGACTACACCCAAAGCTGTCGTGATCTTGGTCTCGGCGTTGTAGGTGCCCTCGAAACGGGACAAGCGGGCATTGACCGGATCCGAACCCTGCTGATCGGTTTTTGGGGTGATCTTGCCGGTATCATCAATGTCAGCCTTGGGCTCAAAAGCGGGGACATCAAAAGGAGGCTGGACCCTGGCCCAGGAGTTGAAAGACTCGAGGGGGAAGTTCACGCGGACGCCAAGAGCCTTGGCTCCCGGGTACTGCTTGGCATCCTGGGCGATGCTGGCTTCGCGGGTGTAGGAATACGCCTGGCGCTCACCGGTCCGTGAAGACGAAGCAAGGACTACGTCCCAGTTTTCGATGGCGAGTGAAATTGCCATCTGCTTTTTCTGCTCTTCGGTATAGCTCGCCCCGACAACCGTGGAGAAATCCATCATGGTTGCCTTGTTCTGCGTCATCATACCCTTCTGGATGGGGTCCTCGATGATATCCGCTCCGAGGAGGGAAAAATCTATCAGGACGGCTTCATCCGCGAAAACTACCGCGCTCCTTTCCATAGTGCGCGTACAGTTTACCCAATTTGACTTGATTATAGCCAAGCCTATGCCTTTGTCAATTATTTTATTTGATTTATATCCCTTCGGCTACCTCTGATTGCGTCCAGACTGGTTCCTGGCCGTCTACGGTGAGTACAATCCTGAAAAAAGGGAAATTCCATTGCAGGCAACGCTCTATATAAGCAAGCACGACCTCAGGTTGCACTGCAGGCGCATCATATACGCCAGAAGCCGACAACCTGCCAAAGAGTATATCATTTGATACATCAACGTATAGTGTTTTCCCGGAGCGTATGGAAGACTGGAGCCTGGCATCGGAAACGGTCAGGGACCGCAAACCCGGAGAGAGCGGGCCAAGCAGCAACTCTTCAACAACAGAAGCAGCCAGGACCGCAACATCCCGGTTCGAACCGACATACCTGAGTTCGGACTTTGCACTGGAAGGTGAAATCATACGTGAATCTGGAAACCAGAGCACGATGGCGCGACGGTCTGGCAAAGCCAGGGAAGCAAGTGCACTTGCCATAAAAACAATCAGTAACAAGCCTGGCCAGATGGTTTCCGGCTTGAGGTTGTTATTGATGAAGCCTGCAAATGCTGCAACTGTCTGCTTGAGGCTACGCTTCACGGTGCGGTGGGACCCTTCCTGTGTTCAAAATAGTCTACAAAATCGACTACGCCATTATAGATGCCGTCACCGAGCTTGCGCAAGTGTTCCCGGTCGGAAAGCAATCTGGCTTCAGCCTCGTTTGTTACGAAACCAACTTCGACGAGCACACTGGGCATCTTGGCATTCCGTACTACGAACCACTCTTCTTCCCTGATACCGCGGTCGATTGAAACAGCTCCGATGTTTTTTTTCATGCTGCCCAGGATGCTCCTGGCCAGAAACACACTCTCGGTCGTGTATTCTTCCTCGAGCATGGCATTGAGGATGGGCAGCACGTTCTTGTCGACACCTTCGGCTTTTTTTGAATCCACCACCGTGCGCCGATACTCCGGATTCAGGTACCAGACCTCAAACCCCGATGCGGCCTTGTTGAAGGAAGCGTTTGCGTGGATGGAAACGTAGATGATTGCCTCATTGGCTTCGAGTGGGACTTCGTTGGCCTTGTCTACCCTGGCATCGAGCGTCGGGAAGGTGTCTCCGGTCCTGGTCATCAGTATTCTTTTATCTGGCCATCGCGCCTGGAGCCTGGCATAGACATCCGCCCCGACAGCGAGCACGACATCCTTCTCCAGTATCCTCAGGCGGTCCTTTCCGGTGCCGAACTCACCTATGGCTCCCGAATCCTTGCCTCCATGGCCAGGGTCTATGAGAATGGCAGCAATGCTGAACCTAGAAGCACGTTCGGCATCCCGTTCAGTAAACCAGCGGGTGATGGCGGCGACCGCCTCTGACGACATCTCGAGCCGCGCACCGGTGTCACGTACCGCGGGTGCCCGCAAGGACAGACCCGAGCCGACAGAATACACCGGATAGTCGCGCTTGAAGCGAACGAGGTCAGCTCCGCGCAGGAAATGTCCCGTACCGGTCAGGGCGTCGTACGCAACCGTTGCCTTCCATACTGACGCCACGGCCATCACATCGGTCCAGCCAGCCGGTGTTCCCTGCGGGAAAACGACGCTGAAGCTTGCGAGAAGCAGAATGGCGGACAGGCGGAGGCGTCTGGTCATCGAAGCGGGGCTACCAGACGAGTACGGGCAGAGTCTATCAGCCAGGATCCGGCTTGATAGCCGCCTTTGAACAAGGCACGCCAGAAGGAAGCACCGAAGACCAGGTCCCCGTGCAGGCCTACCGAAGCCCCGGTCAACAGGGAAACGGCCTCCAGGGACTCGGCGATCGATCTTCCCTGCCAGTCTACACCTGTTTCCAGCTCCGCACCGTGCAGCGGTGCTATGGAACACGAACCAACGGTCGGCGACAGGCGGATCATGTCGGGCATCTTGTCCAGTGACGCGAGGGTCATGGCGGACAGGCCATCATACGCCTCGGGTGGCCAGATTGAACCGTCAGGGCCCGTCATGTGCCCGTCGCCACGCAAAAAAGCTGCTGTTTCAGAATTTTCTGGCTCGAGCCTGAGCAATACTGACCTGGCCGCTTTTTCTGCCGCGGCATCCGCCTCGATGGAGGTAGGCGCGACAGCGAGAATGTTGCCGCATTTTTCAACGTTGTTGCATGGAAAGACAACACGGTCACCCGGAGCCGCACGTGAAAAAATATCGCGGACGCTGCCCATGTGGGTTGCTTCTTCGAGGCCGAAAATAGTGGCAACCTTGCCCGGTATGGAAATCCAGGCCCGCTCTGAACACACAAGGTCATGGGCGTGCCCCGGAAAATCGGGTATGACGCCGCAGGCCAGATCTATGGCCTCCGCGGTCGCCTCTACCCCGCTGGAATACGGGTAGGTCCAGCCGGACATGTATCCGCCAGAGAGCCTTGCGGCTATTTCTCCGACGAAGGCACCGCCCCGGGTATATTTTATATCACCCTTGGCCGCCCCGTTCCTGATGCCGAGGGCCTTGATGCCTGCCTCGAACACCGCCACGACCTCGTCAAGGATGTCCTTACCATAAGAACTGGGTATGGTATGCCCCATCTCGACGAAAAATGGTTCAAAAACGACAACGCGGTCCGCTATCCCGCGCAATACGACGCGCCCCTCGTGCACGATGGCGTCAAGACTGAATTCCGGCCCTTGCAGGTAGGCTTCGATGATGGCAGTGCCTGACCGGGAATGTCTGACAGCATCGGCCCAGGCCTCGCGCAACTCTGGCAGGGTACGCGCAAGGCGACAACCGCGCGAACCCATGTTGTCCACCGGCTTTACGACCAGGGGCAACGGAGCAACCTGGCCTGCAAGCACCGTGGGGTCGTCCCCGGCTGTGCCATAGGCGTAGGCCGGCACGGGAACTCCACCCGCGGCAAGCCTGGACCGCATCCTGGCCTTGTCAGACGCGTCGAGGGCGACCTCGTACGGCAGGCCGGGCAACCCGAGCTGCCCGGCTACCCAGGCAACAGAGGCAGAAAAATCGGTGCCGGCGGTCATAACCCCCGCCAGGCCGTCTATCGCCGCTGCGGCCTGGGCCAGCGCGTCCTTGTCCTTGAGGTCAATATGAAGGAAATGGTCGGCGGACCGGGCTTCGGGGGCTGCTGGATTGCCGTCGGCGGCGTACACGCGGTACCCCTTGGCCTTGGCTATCCGTATGGCTGGCCCCTGCATGACGCCGGCGCCCAGTATCAGTAGTGCTTTCATGTGTGCTCCGCGGGCCTCATGCAGCGCCGCCATCAGCCAGGCCGCGGTAGACGGCGTAGCACTCGAAGGTGTCGCCGAGCCCCAGGAGCCTGGAAATTGCCATGACCACCTTGTACCGCAGCGACCTCGCATCTGCTGGTACGCCGGCAAAACGCTCAGGATGGTGACCCGTCACGACTATCTGTTGTACATCGAAACCGAACCGTTTGAGAATCCCGGGAGCAGTTGCCGGACTCCAGATGGTGAAGTGATCATCCGGTGATCGTTCGTAAAAATCAGCCGGATTCCTGCGGGCCGATATTCCGGATCCCGAAGGCGTGGAGAACGCAAAAACACCACCAGGCTGCATCAATGAAGCAACACGCCGGAGGACACGGGCCAGTTCATCGAAGTGTTCTATGACATACCACATGGACAGGCAGGACAGGTTGCGGGGATAGAGTCCATCCGCTCCGGGTGCCGCGAAGTCGGCTATGAAAGCCGGCACGCCATAAGTAGCTTTTACATACTCTACGGCATCGGGAGCCACATCGGAGCCAACGGCGTTCCAGCCGCGGCTCTGGGCTTCCGCGACAAAGGCTCCATACGCACAGCCTACATCCAGAAGGCTTTGTCCCATGTGTCCAGGTGGTGAGGACCTGGAGAGCAGTGACTCTATGACACCCAGACGTTTTGCTCCGGCCGCCCTGATCGAAGGAATATCTTCTATGTAGGTCCTGCCGTACTGCGCCTTGTATTCTTCGAAAAAGTACGAGCGTTCGGCGTACGGATACTCTCGTGCCTCGAAATAGGCCATGCGGACGAGGCCGCAGGCCGGGCACACGTGGTAGGTCTTGCGTTCCGACCTAAAAATGGCCTGGCCGTTGCGGAGACCACACACGGGACAGTCACCCGCATGCTTCGGAGAGAGCAACTCAAGCCGGGCAGCCAGATCCAGCCGCTGTTCTGGCGCAGCCCCGAGGGAAGCCTGTATAAGTTCCGCAGGATCCTGAAAAACCTTGCGGATTACCTTGAGCTCAGGTTTTCTTATTCCAAGACTCATAAAACCGGCGGCACGGGTGAGTTCTTCATGTATGGCAGAAGGATTGAGGAGGAGCACGGCACAACCGGCCCAGGCTGCCTCGAAGGCAGTGAGGCCAAACTGGGTAACGACCAGGTCGTACGAGCGAAGTTTCTCCTTGAGGTCCTGTACCGGACCTATGGCCGTGACGCCAGGAAACCGGATCGCTGATCTGGAAAGCGCGCCTGTAACGACGGTTATCTGTTCGGCTGAAACAAAACCGTTTCCTACCGCTGCCTTGAGGAAGGCATCCGCCAGTCCAGCGGGATCCTCTCCTCCAAAACTGACGAGGACCCGCTTGATTGAAGCGGGAGGCAACCTGCGTGCCGTAGGCAAGGCGAGATACCCGAGAGACGAGAGGTTGGGCGGTAATCCCAACCGGGCCTGCCGCCAGGGCCGGGGCAGTATGTCTACAAGGTATGCTGCGGAGCTCCTTGCCTCACCCCCTTCGTCAATGGCGACGACGGTGCCCCACCGGGCCCAGTGCTCCAGTTCGGCTGCCGGGGTTTCCCGGTTGTCGAGCACGACAAGCGTGAACCTGGCCTCTGACCGTAGTTCGCCAATAATGCGCACAGAACTCATTTCCCGTGGGTAGGCAAGCCTGAGTTCATCAGAACTCCACGAAACAGGACCGGGATCATTGGAGAGGAAGACCGCGGCCTTGGTGCCCAATGCAGAGGCAAGCCCGAAACAGCGTACGAGGTGCCCGGAACCATTGCCGCGGCGGACGGAGGGAACGAACAGTATGCTGACCATGGTGTTCAAGTGCCTTTCTGCGGGCCCTTGAGCCAGGCAAGTATCGCATTGTCAGAAGGCAGGGGGCCGAGAGCAGCCACTAGTGCCTCCGCCTGTTTGAAATCAGCGGGCGTATCCACGGTAATCCGGGCTCCGGGCAACCGGTATGCAATGGGGCACTCGGGTCTGAGGATGGAAAAAACAGAAGGGTTTGTGTAGAGATACGGGCATACGTGCTCCCGGTCGAAAGTGCTCGTTGCTGCTCCCGCTGCCTTGCAGAGGGCAGCAACGCTGACCACTTCTACCCCCATCCCCACAGGCATCCCGACTAGCCCCACATAGTCGGCGCCGGATTCATCCGCGGCATCCATCGCCAGGACTGCCAGGGTTACCGACACGAAGGGATTGTCACCGGTTGCCCGGATGAGCCGTGTGAGCCCAAAAGCCTCGGCCGCCATTGTGTAGCGTGCGAGCACGTCGTCTTTTGGTCCTGCAAAAACAGAAAAGCCAGATTCACTGGCTACATCCGCGAATGCTTTGGCCCCGTCAGGGTCGGTTGCCAGCACATACTCGTCCACGGCCAGGGCGCGCAACCTGCGCAGCACCATGCCGGCGAGGTTTGTACCGCCCAGAGGAAGCAAGGCCTTGCCCGGCAACCTCCTGGAATCCAGCCGCATCTGCACGACAACACCGGTTTTCATGGCAGGTATCACGAGAGTGGATCCCATAGGTCTGCAAGCCGTGTTGCGTCTGCCTTGAATCGATAGGCACACGCATCCACCCATTCCCGGGCTGCCTTGAACTCATCGAGGGCGGCCGAAGGATTCCTGCGCGATCGAAGCATGTAACTCCACAGGCGGGACCGGGGAAGCGTCGCCGCATCGCCGCGATACATGGGAGCGAGGTTCTTGAGCCAGAACCGGCCATAATCGATATTGGGGGTTGTGTCGTCGGCAGGTGGATTAGACTCGTATTTGAGCCTGAGTGCCTGGGCGTATTGTATTTTCTCTCCCCAAAGCCAGGTACGCATCCCAAAATCAAGCTTCTGCCAGTACGGATTGTCGATGGTCCAGTCGTATCCGCCAAGCATGGTGAATTTTTCTCTGGAATAGATTCCGCAGGCATCGAATGGATACAGGCTCTTCTCGCCATCGGCACTGGGGGGCAGCGGTACAACCCTGAAGGCCTTGCCAGACTGGGCCGGATTGCTGATGGATGGAACAAGTGATCCGGCAGCATCGCTGAGCGTGGGCACGAGGCAGGCAACATCGAGGTCAAGCACCTTGTCGAAAAAACGGCTGGACAGGGTACTCGTCGCGAGGCGCAGGTCATTCCACAATACGAACACGAACGGGGCAGTTGACTCCCGCATGCCTATGTTCATCTTTGCGCCGAGATTGCAGTCGTCATGCATGCAGATGAACCGCACCTGCGGATGTTTCGAGGCAAGCCCCTCGAGCTCGGGTGAATCGCTTATCCCCTCCATGGAGACTATCGAATCGAAGCCGACCTTGACCAGTTCCTGGATCATCGCCGCACGATAGAGTCGCGGGCCCCGGTTGAGCAGCAGCACCGAAACAGGAAACCTGTCCCTGGAACCACTACCCCGGACGCCGCCAAGTACGGTATACGTTGGGCGGTAGGCGTCAAGCGTTAAAGGTATGGTATTCATCGCAACGTCCACACGGGAGGGGATAATCCGAGGCCAGGTGCCGGTCATACCACGCGCCAGTCCGGTTCCATATCGATTCGAGTCCATCGTCGAAGGCGTTTCCGGAAATTTCCGCATACCCGAGCCGGCCATCATCACGCGATACCAGGCAATGTTTGCAGGGTGGCACGCTGCCATCGACAAGGACCGCAAGGTCACGGGCCAGGTGCCTGCACGGCAGACGGTCCAGAGGAACGAGTTCGGCAACCGTCCTGTCCGGCAGGCACCCCGCGAAGGAGTCGTACTTCTGCACTATTACCTTGTCTCCACGCTTCTTCCAGCCACGATAGAACGCCTCAAGCCGGGGTTCGTTGTCTTTCATGCGCACGGCCTGGGCATGCACGTTGCCAGGCGATACCCGCAGGAGCCGTTCGGCAAATGCCGTAGCCTCATCCTTGCCCTCGCCACGGATTGCCAGATAGCCTTCGTCGTCCGCATCATCCAGTGAAACGATCCACTGGATGCGCGGGCCTGCCTTTGCTGCCAATGATTCGGCCAGTCCCTGGGTCCAGCCTATGCCGCTCGTCTCGACTATCAGGGTGAAACGAGGCCTTGCCAGCACCGCTTCGGCTATGCCGGAAAAATCCGGATGCAGCGACGGCTCGCCCCACAGCGACACATCGACGACCAGATCATCACACAGCACTTCGGCGTCCAGCATGAGCCGCCCGAAGCGTTCTGTCGGCATGAAACCGGTCAGTTTGCGTGGGTCGCCTTTCATGAGAGGATACGGACAGTATGAACAGGACTGGGGACAGGCCTCGGCAATCTGCACCCACATGAACGCGGGCAGGGTGCGCAGGAGTTCCGGATGGACGGGCAGTAATTTCGTCACGTCTTCAGCGGAACGAGCTCCCAGATTCCACAGGCGTTCGGCAGCGATGAAGTTGCGCTTTGAATCGCATACGGGCGAAAAACGGTACGCACGCAAGTCTACCGGAGAAAGGTGAGTCTCGATGTCGTACGAATTGATATCCTTCTGTATGACCGAGAACAGGCCATCGCGTTCTACAGGCGCATCATTTTTAGCCGCAAGTTCGATGAGGTTGGGCAACGATTTTATTGCAAGCAGTTCAGGCGCGAAACCGGGCGGGTATCCGTCTGCAAAGGTGTACTCCGCGCGGTACCTCCGGTGCAGCTCCAGGAGCGTAGCCGTCAGTTCGGCATCTACGAACGGCGCGTCGGCATGCAGGTACAGAACGGCGTCTGCATCGGGGCGGGACGCCGCAAAGGTGGCGGCTTCGGTGAGGACATCATGCATGCTCCAGGCGGGCTTTCTGACCATCTCAACCCCGAGTTCGGGTACCGATTGCGAGGCCAGGACCAGGAGGTCCGGTGAGCCACCAGTGAGGCTACGGGCAAAAGCCAGAACGCGGTCCAGAGCGCTTTGTCCGCCAGCCAGCGGCATGCCGGCAAATTCGTTGACGCGGGTTGCGTTGATGACAACAAGTGTTTCCATATTCAATATCAGTATCGGCCCGGTAGAGCCTTGCCGTTAGCCGCTCTTGCGATACTAGACAGGTACAGCATATCGACATATAATTACCAAACCATACCAGTACTGGTATGGCGGTTTGGATGATTTGGAGGAAATTATGAAGATCGATAGAAAATTCACGACCGCCGGCAAGGGTCCCTATGAAGGAATACAGTGGGAAAGGCGCGTCTCCGAGATACGGAATCCCGACGGCAGGTCGGTTTTCAGGATGGACAGCGTCATCGTACCGTCCACCTGGAGCCAGATAGCTACCGATATCATAGCCCAGAAATATTTCCGCAAGGCTGGCGTCCCCGCGGACAAGGCCGATGCCTGGCGTGCCTTTGTTCCAGAAACCCAGCAGGCTCTGGCCGGAGCCTCTCCTACCCCGGGCTCAGAGCACGACGCACGGCAGGTCATACACCGTCTTGCCTATACCTGGCTCCTCTGGGGCAAGGAATCCGGCTATTTTGACAGTGAAGCCGACGAAAAGGCCTACTACGATGAAATCTGCCACATGCTCGCCAGGCAGATGGGCGCTCCCAACAGCCCCCAATGGTTCAACACTGGCCTCCATGCAGTCTATGGCCTCGAAGGCCCCGCCCAAGGCCATTATTATGTCGACCCGGCTACGGGAGAGGTAGTCGCATCCACCAGCGCCTACGAGCGCCCACAGCCCCACGCCTGCTTCATCCTCAATGTCGAAGATGACCTTGTCAACGAGGGCGGCATCATGGACCTCGTCGAACGCGAGGCCCGGCTGTTCAAGTATGGATCGGGTACCGGCTCCAACTTTTCAAAAATCCGCGGTGCCAACGAAACCCTGTCGGGCGGCGGAGTCTCGAGCGGGTTGCTCTCGTTCCTCAAGATAGCCGACCGTTCAGCCGCGGCCATCAAGTCGGGCGGCACCACCAGACGGGCCGCCAAGATGGTCATCCTGGACGCTGACCACCCCGACATCGAGAGCTTCGTGGACTGGAAAGCGGGTGAGGAGTACAAGGTCGCCAGCCTCGTGACCGGCAGCAAGGCGCTCAAGCGCTATTCCACCGCCATGCGCGACGCCGCTTCCAGGGCGGATGTGGCAGCCGCGGACCGGCTGTCGTTCGATGCCAACCCCTGGCTCCGCACCGCCGCCAAGGAAGCGCTGGACGCAGGCGTTCCCGGCGCGTACGTGTACCAGCTCCTGCGGCGCATAGAAGACGGCGATCCGGACATTGACGGCCCCGTCTTCGACGCCAACTGGGAAGGTGAAGCCTACAACACCGTTTCAGGCCAGTCCTCCAACAACTCCGTCCGCGTCACCAACGAGTTCATGGAGGCTGTTGCCAAGAACAAGGACTGGGCTCTGACCATGCGCCGCGGTGGCAAGACCATGAAGACGGTCAAGGCGCGTTCGCTATGGGACCGCATCGCCAAGTCGGCCTGGCAGTGCGCCGATCCCGGACTGCAGTTCCACACTACGGTAAACGACTGGCACACCTGCCCTGCTGATGGTGCCATCCGCGGCTCCAACCCCTGCTCCGAGTACATGTTCCTTGACGACACGGCCTGCAACCTCGCCTCGCTCAACCTCACGTCGTTCTACAACCACAAGACCCGCGCCTTCGATGCGGACTCGTATCGCCATGC
Organism: Spirochaetota bacterium; assembly: GCA_020048755.1. Lineage (GTDB taxonomy): Bacteria > Spirochaetota > Spirochaetia > Treponematales > UBA12059 > SZUA-370. The sequence continues at coordinate 29,653 of JAIFMD010000029.1, read as the reverse complement.
GGTGAGGCTCTGGACGATGACCCTGGAGATTTCCGTTGCAATGGCCCAGTTCCCGTCAAAGGAAATTGCCCGCAAGAGCTACGACTACCGCACGCTTGGACTCGGATATGCCAATCTGGGCACCCTGCTCATGCTGATGGGCCAACCCTACGATTCCGACGAGGGTCGTGCCACCGCGGCCGCCCTCAGCGCCATACTCACCGGCGAGTCCTATGCGCATTCAGCCCGCATGGCTGCCCAGTTCGGCCCCTTTGCCCGCTACGGCGCCAATACCGACGCAATGCTCAGGGTCATCAGGAATCATCGCCGCGCTGCCATGGGCGCTGCCTCTTCGGAATACGAAGAGCTGTCAGTACCACCCCTGGCGCTGGATCCGAAAAAGGCTCCGGCCAATCTTGTCGCGGCGGCAAAAGCGTCCTGGGATGATGCGCTTTCCATCGGTGAAGCCCACGGATTCCGCAACGCCCAGACCACGGCCATTGCCCCAACGGGTACCATCGGACTCCTCATGGACTGCGACACCACAGGCATCGAACCCGACTTTGCCCTGGTCAAGTTCAAGAAACTGGCCGGCGGTGGCTACTTCAAGATAGTCAACAATTCCATTCCACCCGCCCTGCACGCGCTTGGTTATACCGACGAGCAGATCGAAGATGTCCGGCTCTACATGGTGGGCCGTGGCTCACTCGACGGCGCTCCGGGCATCTCGGTGTCGATGTTGCTTGAAAAAGGCTTGCCGGAAGCTGCGATTTCCAAAGCCGACAAGGTGCTCAAGGACGCAATGGGACTCGATGCAGCCTTCAACCCCTATACGCTCGGCTCTGAAGCCTACGATGCTGTCGGCGCTGTGGCGGACGTACGGAGCGAACCCGGTTTTGACATCCTCACCTACCTGGGCTTTTCCGAGGCAGAAATTGCAACAGCCGAGGCGTGGGCCTGCGGAACCATGGGCATAGAAGGCGCGCCGCACATCAAGAAGTCGCACTACGCGGTATTCGACACCGCGACCCCCTCAGGCAGGAACGCCACCCGGTCAATAGCCTGGCAGGCGCACATAGCAATGATGGCCGCCACCCAGCCCTTCGTCTCTGGCGCCATATCAAAGACAATCAACATGCCCGATTCCGCGAGCTTCGATGACGTCAAGGGCGCCTACATGACCGCATGGAAGAGCATGCTCAAGTCAATCGCACTCTACAGGGACGGATCCAAGCTCTCCCAGCCACTGTCTTCAATCGCAGCCGGTGCAAACCCGCTGGCTGAAGGCCTCATCGCGCTCCAGGCCGCTCCTCCCGCAACCTCGCAGCCTGCCGCGGCACCGGAGCAACAGGTAGCCTTTGCCAGCGTCCGCCATTCACTACCCAACCGGCGCGACGGCTACACCCAGAAAGCCAAAATAGGCGGCCATTCAGTCTTCGTGCGTACCGGCGAATACGATGACGGCCGCCTGGGCGAAATCTTCCTTGACATGCACAAGGAAGGAGCCGCCTTCAGGAGCCTCCTCAACTCGTTTGCCATAGCCGTCTCTCTGGGCCTCCAGTACGGCGTGCCGCTGGAAGAATACGTAGATGCCTTTACCTTCAGCCGCTTTGAACCCAACGGCATGGTCCAGGGCCACGAGTACATCAAGATGGCCACGAGCGTGCTCGACTACGTGTTCCGCGACCTTGCCATAAGCTACCAGGACCGCTACGACCTTGGCCAGATTAAGCCCGAAGACCTGAACGCCACCAGCACCCAGAACGGCAAAGCCAAGCGTGAGTCCGAACAGCGGGCCCAGGAAACAGCCGAGCGCTCGATCTCCACGCCGCAGGCCGCCCGCCCCAAGGACGATTCCAAGAAAGCCAAGATGAAAGGCTACGAAGGCGACCCCTGCCCCGTCTGCGGCCACCTGACATTAGTCCGCAACGGCACCTGCCTCAAGTGTGAGACTTGTGGAAGTACAACTGGTTGTAGTTGAGTCATTCTTGCTGAATTTGCAATAAGCGTCTCACACTTGAGGCGTCATGAATGAGCAGGTCCGCTCCGGCGGACCTGCATCGCGGGTACTCCCGCGCCGAAACATGTGGGAGCACTACGGGCTGCAGCTGAGCCTGTTGAAAGGCTGTGCCCAGAGATGTGTTTCGCATTTCAGGTACCAATAATGAGCAGGTGCGCCGGTACTCCGGCGAACCTGCATCGCGGGTACTCCCGCGCCGAAACCTGCGGCAGCACTACAGGCTGCAGCTGAGCCTGCAGTCTTGGTTTTTATTCAAGATTTTACAGGATTTACAGGATAAGAAAGGGAGATGAACAGGATAAGAAAGCCTTAAAGCTTTAATCTTGTATTCTCCGCTCCTTGATCATGTACATCTCTTCGATTTCATCCTGTAAATCCTGTTTTTTCTTGGTGAAAATCCAAAATCAGACAGGATTTACAGGATAAAAAAGAGATGTACAGGGTGAGAAAATTCCAAAGCTCTCGTCTTGTTTTCTCCGCTCCTTTATCCTGTCTATCTCTTGGACTTCATCATGTACATCCTGTCAAATTTTTGACGTGTAGTAGCCAGGCCGGTTCTGTATATTTATGCAGTCTGAGTGCCCTCAATGTATTTTTAGCGTAATGCGGGCCGAGCTTGTGGACTGTCCGGGATAGCGGTATCCTGCTCGGCAAAAGGGGGGCTTTCATGGACAAGAGCCTGAACATACTCTCGGAGACCGGTCGTCTTCGCAGGGTGATAGTGCACACACCCGGTGAAGAAGTCGAAGCCATGCGCCCGAGCCGAGCCGAAGAAGAACTCTATAACGACATCATCCCGCTCGAGGTCGTAAAACGCGAACATTCACAGCTCAAGGGATTCTTGTCCAAAGTAGCTGAGGTCAGCGAACTCAGGGACCTCCTCACAGAAACCCTGGCAGCAAACGGACCGCGAAAAACCTTTGCTGAACTTTTGCGCTCGTACTATCATGTCGACCACCGGAGCGAAGAAATCCTGGCCATGGATGCTGTAACCCTTGCCAGAACGGCCATTTCAGGCTTGCGGTCACGGCACGCCAGGCTCTCGTCCTTTATAAAGGGTGCTGATTTTGACATTCCCCCCCTGCCGAACATGTACTTCATGCGCGACGCAGCCATGGTCTACAGGAACAAATCCATATCTTCAGCAATGCGGTTCCCGGTTCGCCGGGCGGAGGCGATGATCAACCGCTTTGTGTTCGAGTATCATCCCGATTTCAAGGGTGGAGGACGCCTCATAGACGGTCCGGCACTGGTCAAGGATGGATTTTCAATAGAAGGCGGCGATTTCCAGGTTATAAGCAAAAACGTAGTCGTCATAGGAGTCTCGGAGCGGACAAGTGCAGACGCCATTGATTTTGCGGCCCAGGCAATCGTGGAGAGCTATGGCGAACCGGTCACGATCTTCGCCGTCGTCCTGCCTGTAGCCCGAGCTACCATCCACCTCGACATGGCCTTCACCGTCATCGACAAGGATGCGTGCCTCGTATACGAGCCAGTCATACTCGGCCATCGCAGGGCCCAGGCCATACGGATCGACGCGGTACCGGGCAAACCTGCCCGCCTGACTGAAGTTGCATCACTGCTGGCCGGCCTCAAAGCCGTCGGAGTCGACCTGAAACCAGTCCTGACCGGTGGAGCCGATCCACTCCGGCAGGAACGCGAACAATGGCTCTCCGGTGCCAACTCGTTCAGCTTTGCTCCAGGCAAGATAATCATGTACTCATGCAACGTCCACACCCTCGAAGCGCTCTCAAAGGCCGGGTTCGAGATCCGCTCCGCCAACGATTTCCTGATCGGCGGCCAGGATCCCCTCTCTTTCAACCGCCTCGCCGTAGGCTTTGACGGCGTGGAACTCGCCCGCGGCGGTGGCGGCGCCCGCTGTATGACCTGCCCCATAGAACGCGAAGACTGACTCCGAACCGCGCACAATAAAAAAACCCCTCCGCGTGCGCCAAGCACGCCGAGGGGCTTTTTTAAACCGGGGGTCGAAGAAATTTAACCTTGGATAATGGCTTCAGTGGGGCAGACGGAAGCGCAGGAACCACAGTCGGTGCACTTGGCGGGATCGATCCAGCGCAGGCCGTTCTTCTCACTGATAGCCTGGACGGGACACTCTGACTCGCAAGCGCCGCAATTTACGCACGCATCTGTAATCTTGTATGCCATGGTATGATCTCCTTGGAATGTTGATGTACCCGGATATTATCATATGACGGTATGGGGTGCAAGATCATGGGACGATGTATGGACAGATGCTGTCATTGCTTAGAGCCGGTCCTTGATGGTACTTTGTATGATGCATATAACATTATTCACAGGTAAAAGGAGAATGTCATGAACATAGGCATTTTCACCGATTCATACCGGCCGGAGATAAGCGGCGTCGTAGTTTCAGTACAAACACTTAAAAAAGCATTGATGGCCCGTGGCCACCGCGTGTTCATATTCGCGCCGGACAATCCTGAAGCCCAGCCAGAAGATGATGTGTATCGCCTCCCGAGCGTCCCGGTGATATTCCAGAAATCACTCAGGCTCGCGGTCAGCGTAACACCCGAAGCGCTTACCGCCATCAGCCAGATCAAGCTTGACGTAATCCACACGCAGACAGAATTTACCCTTGGTTTTTTTGCCAAAGCCGTGGCCAGAATACTCGATCTACCAATCATCCATACCTACCACACCATGTACAAGGACTATGTACACTACATCGCAAAGGGCAAACTGGTACAACTGACCGAGGATATGGTTCGTGTTCTGAGCCGAAAATTCTGCAATGCAGACGACATGATAATTGCTCCGACCGACAAGGTCAGGAACGTATTGTTGTCTTATGGAGTCAAGCGCCCCATTCGGATCGTGCCATCCGGGGTAGATCTAGGCCGTTTTCAAATTGCTGCGGCTGATCCAGAAGCGCGGAATACCGTCCGCAAGGAACTCGGGATTGCAGAATCGACACCCCTCATTGTATTCATAGGCAGGATTGCCAAAGAAAAAAGTATCGACATGCTCGTCAATGCCTTGTCAGTGCTCCATGAAAAGCTGCCTGAAGCTCGCTTGCTTATTGTAGGTGATGGCCCCGAAAAGGCCATTCTTGAAAAAATGGCTTCTGAACGCTGCACGGCAGGGAGCGTCATTTTTGCGGGATCACGGCCCTGGGTGGACATTCCCTCGTACTACAGGGCCGGAGACGTCTTCGTAAGCGCCTCAGTTACGGAAACACAGGGTCTTACGATACTCGAGGCCATGGCTGCGGAGGTTCCTGTTGTGGCCAGGCAGGACCCGAGCTTTGCCGCGATGATAACGGATGGCGTGGATGGCCTGCTCTTTGCGGGTAAAGATGAGCTACCAGAGGCGTTGTTCCAGGTGCTGTCGGATCATGAAAAGACGGCCAGCATCATCAGCGCTGCGCGGGAGAAGGCTCTCCAGTATTCAGCCGAGACGTTTGGACTGAAACTGGAGGAAACCTATGGAGAGGTCATAGCGCTCCACAAATTAAGGTCACGGCACTTCCTCAGGCGCATACGAAGATTCATACTGACACGCAAGCTGGCACCCCGCTGAAAAAGGTCATCAGCGAGGCAGTGCAGATACGGATGCCGATACTGCCCCCAAAGTCTGCTTTCTGCCATATTCGATTCTGCAAGGAGGGGTCATGAAGGAACAACTGATTGTCAAAAACCTTCCTTTCATAAAGATACTGCCGTCCTGGGCTCAGGAACTTTCGTACAAGTACTGCTCCAAGACCGCCAACCTCTACATAATCCATGGCAACATCCGCGACTACCTTCCGCACAAGATGAACGAGGGAGAATTCAATTTCGTCAAAATTCAGGACTATGTCTCGGAGGTGCTGTTCGGCAACAGGGACATCATCGTGTTCTGGGACCGCTCGAGCGGTGTAAGCTTCTGTACCCCGGAGATGCAGCGCGACTATATCAGGGCCATGCGCGAGCGATTCCCGGACACGAGCGATGACGAACTGCTATCTGCCGACCCTGCCGTGGCATTCAGGACGCTGGAGCGCTATTTCCTGCTCAACATACCTCAAAAAAAACGCATCGTGATGATAATCGACTACGCGGAGACCATACTGCCGGCATCAGACCTGGCCAAGCTCGACGAATCTGACCGGTACTGCTTCGTGACGCTCAACCGCTGGTCGCACGATCCGGTGTTCACCAAAGGCGATGTATCAATACTGCTCCTGTCTGAAAACCTTTCAGACCTCAATCCGCGCATCATAGCGAGCCCCTCAACCATCAAAGTTGAAATACCCATTCCAGACGAGACCGTACGATCATCGTTCCTCCAGTTCCTTGAAGACAAAGGAACGTTGTTGCTGGACAAGGGTCTGACGCCTTCTGCCGTAGGCTCGATTACCTCGGGCCTCAACCTCGTCAACCTGAACCGGCTGGCGGCAGAAAGCTGGCAGGAAGACAAGCCCATCTCCATGGACTACCTCAAGACAAAGAAGCGTGAAATCATAGAAAGCGAAGCGGGCGGGCTCCTCGAGTTCCTGGATACCGAGCATGACCTGTCCTTCGTCTCGGGCCACGATTTCGTCAAGAAGCGTTTCAAACATGCGGCAAGGGCACTGAAACAGGGGCGGCTCGACGTGTTGCCCATGGGTTACCTGATTGCCGGGCCTGTTGGCACGGGTAAAAGCTTCATGGTCAGCGCTTTCGCCGGCGAGATTGGCGTCCCCATGGTCAAGTTCAAGAATTTCCGTTCAAAATGGCAAGGCGTCACGGAATCGAACCTGGAAAAGGTGCTGACCATCCTCAAGGCCATGTCGCCGGTCGCGGTAATGATAGACGAGGCCGATGCATTCCTGGGCAACCGTGACCAGGACGGAGATTCAGGCACTTCCAACCGCATCTTTGCCCAGCTGGCCAGCTTTATGGGCAACACCGAATATCGCGGCAGGATCATCTGGTTTCTGATAACCTGCCGCCCGGACCTGCTGCCCATAGACCTTAAGCGCCAGGGCCGCGCAGAGGAGCACCTGGCCCTCTTCTACCCCGACAACGACCCCGACAAGGAAGCGCTGTACGACGTGCTTGTGCGCAAACTCGACCTGTCGATACGAAAATTCCCCATATCAGAGCTGTTCAAGCGATTCAAGCACGAGTTTTCGGGAGCCGATCTCGAGGCGGTGCTGATACGCGCAAAACTCAGGGCAACAATGGACGGGCGATCCTTCGTTACCAAGGAAGACCTCGAGGAGACGATGGGTGATTTTGTACCTCCGGCGTATCCGCACGAGATAGAACTGCAGAACCTCGTGGCCGTCGTGGAATGCACGAGCAAGGAAATGGTGCCCCGCCGCTTCCAGAACCTGGACCGGTCTCGCCTCGTCAAGGATATACAGGAACTCAAGAGCCTGCTCGGGGAACATTGACCCCTTGGGACGGCCACGGTATTTCAGGCGGATTTTCACGCTGTTCCTCGCGGCGGCCATGGCACCGGCAGCGGCAATTTCCGTGCTGTACACCTCGCTGGCGGGTTCGGCGCTCCGCAACGAGGCAGAGTCACGGCTAGACTCCCAGGCCCGGGCCTTTGCCCGGTCTGTTGCCTCGATTGCCGATTCCTGCGCCAGGGACCTGGCCCTCGTCGCGACAGACCCCGCGGTACTGTTGGCACTCGAGCCGCCCAGCCACGCTGATTCCGCTATCAAGGCGCGGGCATTCAGGCGCATCCTTTCAGTGTTTCCGCGGTCGGGGGAACTGGCTGAAGCCAGCGCGTATGCATCGGACGGGTCGGTCTCGTTGCTGCTTGGCGATATTCCGGCAGACAGGGACATATCGATGTACGGCTCGTGGGGAATTTTCAGGGCCCTTTCTGTAACACAACTGGCAGTAACACCCAGGGTAACGCCACTGTCCGACGGTTCGGCGGGTTCCTTTACCATAGGAATACCGATAAAAAACGACACGGGGAACAACCTGGGGTATGCACTGGCCGACATACGCCGCTCGGCCATAGCAGCCGCGGCTCTGGCAAGCGGACTGCAAGGCGGCGCATCGCTGGTGTTCCCCTCCGGCAAGATAGTGTTCGACCAGTCTGACCCATCCAGGGAAGGCCACTTCAATGATGAAATTCCAAGGCCTCTGGACTCCGGGAGCGTCTCCATAGCCAGTGCGACTGGCGCAGGCAATCAATTCACCGTTTTTCTGGAAGCACCCAGCGGACTGTACGCCGGATTCGGCCGCTCAGCCAGGACCATCGCGCTCGCCGGACTCGCAGGCGCAGCCGGTCTTGCAGCGGCGCTCGCCCTGAGTGCTTCCGGTTCGGTTACCAGACCCGTCCTGAAGATGGCCCGTTCGATGAAGCTCGTGGAGGCGGGAGACCTGACGATACGCATCGAACCCTCCGGCGACGACGAACTGGGCGACCTGGCCCGGTCTTTCAATGCGATGACGGCGGAGGTTGACGCGCTGCTGAAACGGGAGGTAGAACGCCAGGAACTGTTGCGTGCGGCGGAACTCCGCGCACTGGCCGCACAGATGAATCCCCACTTCCTCCACAACACCCTTGCTTCAATAAAATCCCTGGCCAAGCTCGGCCGCTCCGCGGAAATAGCTGAGGTCGTTTCCAGACTCGGCAAGATACTCCGTGCCGGAGCCGGCCGCCGCGACGGGATGTCTACCATCGGAGTAAGCCTGGCTTCGGTGCGGGATTACCTGAGCATAGAAAAAGTACGGTTTGGCGATAGATTCAGCTACAAGGTCGACGTGGATCCCGCGCTTGAAGCAGTCCGGATTCCTCCTTTGACCCTGGAACCACTCGCCGAAAACGCCTTGACTCATGGCCTTGAACGCAAGCGAGGACCGGGCATGCTTCGCGTCTCCGGCAGGATGGAAGGCACACTTGCCATTCTTGAATTCGAGGATGACGGCCCGGGTATGGAGGCCAAGGCGCTTGAAGAACTTTCAGAATCTCTTGAAGCAGCGCTTCCACCTTCAGGCAGCCACGGCATAGGCCTATTGGGCACAAACCGGCGGATTGTGCTGGAGTACGGGCATGAATACGGTATCCGGATAGGCCGGGGCTCGGTTCCTGATGGTGGATTCAAGGCGACACTGAGGATACCGGTACAAGGATGACGACTGCTGGATCACATACGGGAGGCATGGGATGAGGCGACTCCTGATAGCCGAAGACGAAGAACTCGCGCGCAGGGAACTGGAGACGACCATTCCCTGGGAGCTATGGGGCTACATGCTCGCAGGGGCGGCCGAGGACGGTACCCAGGCCTGGGACCTCATCATCGAACGCCGTGCCGAAGTGGTGGTTACAGACATCCGGATGCCTGGCCTGGATGGCATGGCCCTGATGCGAAAAGCCGAAGCCGAACTGGAACCGCCGGACCGCCCCTTGTTCATCATCCTGTCGGGCCATGCCGACTTCGAGTATGCACGGGAGGCCGTAAGGCTGGGCGCGTTTGCCTACCTGATCAAGCCTATGGTCGATGCGGAACTCGAAGAGACAATGCGGAGTGCGCTGCTGCGGGTCGATGAGCGGGAGCATATGTTCACACTCGAGCGGGTAGCCTCGTCCGATCGTGCCTTTGGATTGCTGCGCGACCTGACGCAGGAACGGAGCACCGATTCAGGGGATGCCTATGTCGAGGCTGCGATACTGGATCTACGTGAACGGTTTGTCGTGGACCTGTCCGCGGATTCAGTAGCAGAACGCATGGGCATCTCCGGAGACCACCTGTCGAGGCTCTTCAAGAAGGCTACCGGCCTGACATTCAACGAGTATCTGACCAGGCTCCGCATGAAGCGCGCCATGGAACTGCTGCGCGATCCGGTCGTCCGGATCGGTGAAGTAGCCGATTTGTCTGGTTACAAGGATGCGCGATACTTCAGCACACTGTTCAGGCGCATCGTCGGCATGACACCCAGCGAGTTCAGGCACGGGCGTCAGTAGCGCCCGGTCAGGAGCCTGAAACGCTCGATGGTGGCTTCCCGCTGGGATACAGACGCATCAAAATCGTAGTCCAGGAGCCGTATTGATTCCAGGGGTGGCAGGCCTTCAGGTACCGGCGCGTCCGAGCGCGCAGAGCGTCGCTTGAAACGGGCAGTCACGACCCGCGCGACATCGTTGCCAAGAACAAAATCGACGAAGAGTCGGGCCGCATCGCGATGGGGAGCCCCTTTGAGTATGGCTACTCCATCCGGTACCGCTGACGTGCCGTCTTCTGGATAGACTATCGTGACATCGGAACCGAGACGCCGTGCCTCCGCACCGGCATTCTCGTAGGTCACGCCCGCAAGGTATTCTCCTGCGGCCACGCCGGAATACACCAGCGCTGATTCCTCCACCGGGGTACCGCCGATTGCGGCCACAAAGCCTTCTATGAGCCTCCAGGCCGCTCCATCGTGATCTATATCGCTACCGGCGACGGCGGCGCTTCCAGCGACGAGCATCGTGCGGAGTATGGTGTACGCGCTGCCTGAAGATGCTGGATTCGCGAAAGCGACACTGTCTGCAAACCGGGGCTGTAGCAGGTCTGACCAGCGGGCCGGCAAGTCCACGGCCGGTACCAGGCGCGAGTTTACGATGATGACCATCGGCAATACAGTAAATCCTGTCCAGAAACCATCCTCGTCACGAAGGCTTGCAGGGATCGCCGCACGCTCTGGAGATTCGTAGGCCTCGAACAGTGCAAGGTTCGCGACGAGGCTTTCAGCTCCGCCCCCCCACAACACGTCAGCATCCTTGCCCTCACCGCGCCCGAGGCGGGCCAGCAAGGCGCCGGTGCCGTCCGGGACGACGCGGACACGCAGACCAGTCCGTTCCCTGAATTCATCGAGTATGAATTTAAAAAGTTCGTCGGGATGCGATGTATAGACAACAAGGTCGGTATCGATCCTCGGGCTTTGCTTGCGCGAGCAAGAAGCCAGTGCTACGAGTACCAGCAACGACACGACAACCACAGTCAGAACGCGGTTCAACAGTTTCAAGCCTTCAACTCCGGTTCAGCTAACATTGAATCAAGCGCGTCCTGAAGCCCCTCGATCCCGTTGAACAGGTGGGACCGTATGCCGAGCGATTCTGCAGCTTCAACATTTTCAGGGTAATCATCGATAAAGAAAGCATTGCCGGCATCTATGCCCTCGGCTTGCAGAATCGCATGCCAGAATGCGGCATCAGGCTTGCACACACCCATGAGGTGCGATGCGTAGACAGCGTCGAAGCACCCGTACAGGCCACGCTGCTGCAGATGGTCATAATGTGATCCTACGGTATTTGTACCGCATACCACGCGGCCTCTGGCATGGAGTTTGCTTACCAGACGTTCCATAAGGGAATCCAGCGTCGGAGAGAACAGGGTCGACCAGTAATCCTCCGCAACGAGCACGCCAGAAGCCGCTTCAAACCGGGTCCAGTATTCCCGCGCGCTCATGGCGCCGGTCATCAGCGCGTCCATGTCGGCCCGCGCGAATTGCCTGGCCGCAGTCTCGGAGAGCCCCAGCCGGCGTGCGGCTTCTGGGAGCACATCAAACGACTGCACGAGCACGCCACCCATATCAAAAATAAACAGCATCATTCCTTGCCGGCCTGATAGACGGCAGAACCTCCCAGAAAGTATTTGGACAGCGAGAAGAATAACACGAATACAGGCACAGACGCGATGACAGCTACGGCCATCATCGCCCCTTCGTCGGCGTGTTTCTCGGCCGCGAATTTGACTATGTACGCGGGTATCGTTTTCATCTGCTCGTCCTGGGCGATGAGGAGCGGCCACAGAAGGTTGTCCCACTGTTGCCTGAACGAGAGCACCGCAAGAGTCGCGGCAGCGGGACCAGCGTTCCTGAATACGATGTCCCAGAATATCCTCGGTTCCGAGCAGCCGTCTATCCTTGCAGCATCCAGCATTTCGTCGGGAAATGTTATAAGATATTGCCGCATAATGAACACACCAAACGCGTTCATCAGAAACGGCACGATGAGTCCGGCGTACGAGTTCTGCATCCCCGCCTTGACGGCGATCAGATACAGCGGAATCATTATGGTCTCGAAGGGAATCATCATCGTACCCATGATTGCCATGAACACGGCATTGCGTCCCCTGAACCTGAATTTTGCGAGACCGTAGCCTACAAGAGAAGACAGCAGTACCGTTGATACGGCAATGCTCGTCGACACCAGCACCGAGTTGAGGATGTTGCGCAGATACATCCAGGATCCGTCGTTGCCAGCCAGTGCCCTCAGGTAGTTACCGGGTTTCCATACCTCGGGAATCCAGCGGTAGGGCATCTTCATGATGTCTATAGCCGGCATGAACGAAGAACCGAGCATGAACACAAGCGGCACCAGCACCAGAGCACAGGCGATGGCAAGCACGATGGTTCCTGAAATCGAACCAACTGTTTCACGGTATTTGCGCATCATAGATCAGCCTCGCTGTTCCTGGAGGTGCGGAGCTGTATCCAGGTCAACCCCAGCATCAGGAGGAACAGCAGCGTGCTCATGACGCTGGCCCTGCCGATGTTGAGGTCGCGCATCGCAGTATTGTAGATATTCAGCGTAATCACGTTGATCGGAGCAAGGGGCGCCCCGCTCTGGGTGAACAGGTACTGGGTGCTGAAGGTCTTCATGCACTGAATCAGTATCATCACCGATACGAGCACCGTCGTTGGCCTGAGCAGTGGAAGTGTTATTGAAAAGAAACGGCGGATTGGCCCCGCTCCGTCCATCAGAGCAGCTTCATTGACTGAATCCGGTATCTTGCCAATGCCGGTGACGAACAGGATGGTAAAATATCCAAGGTATTTCCAGACATACACAATCATCGTTGAAACCTGAACCATCGTGGCGCTGGAGAGCCACTGGTGATCTATGCCAGGAGTCATGGAGATCCAGTTGACAAACTGGTTTGCAAGCCCGCGTGGATCAAGCATCAGAAGCCATATCAGGGCGGCCACGACTGAAGACAGCACCGCGGGCGAATACAAAGCCGCCTGGGCAAAGCGCTTGCCTCGTTTCATGTTGGTTATGAGGGCGGCAAACAGGAGGCTCATGATGAACAGTGGCACGAAGACTCCAACGGTGAAGGTTGCGGTAGCCCTTGCGGAGTTCCAGAAATCCTCCGAGCCCAGTACTTTCTGGTAATTCTGCAACCCGATGAACACGGGTTTCTTGAGCGACAGCAGCCTCTTGTTGAAGAAGCTCGTCCAGATTGCGTTGAGCATCGGATAGAACGAAAACACGGAGAAGAACACAAGCCCCGGAGCCACGAAGGCCCAGCCCCACTTCGATCGGTTCCGTTCCAGAGCCCCGACAATTTCCCGCCTCTTCATCACCACCTCCACGATGCCTGACATACTGCCTGGTACACAATTTTCACACGGAGACACGGAGATAAGATCCGAGCAATGCGCAGGATCACAGGGGGTTTTAGGGGGGTATCCCCCCTAACGGTAGCCATTGGGGGCAGATCCCCCAAACCCCCTTGCGGCGCTACGAGTCTCGCGCCGCACTCCGTGTCTCTGTGCCCAAACTTCCTATCTTTATCCCTCTTCTCATCTTCTCTGTGTCTCTGTGCCAAATTTCCTACTCTTAATTCCTCATCCTCTCTGTGTCTCTGTGCCTCTGTGGTTCAAATTCTTGGTCTAAATATCTGCCAGGGCGGCGGTGACGTCTTTGCGGAGTTTCTCCAAAGCCTTGGCGGGCTCCACACCGGAGAGCATCACTGACTCAAAGGCTTCCTTGAGCAACGATTCGATCTTGGAGCTGGCGGCACCGTAATACACGATGTGGCCGGCGGCCATGTCCTTGGCAAACACGTCGGAGTACGGCATGTTCTTGAAGGTGGCTGACTCCATCAGAGCCTTGGTCGGCTGCACGATGGCTACCTTCTCGAGGTATTCCTGACCATGGCCGAGCATGTAGCCCAGGAGCGCCCAGGCTGCCTGCTGGTTGAGCTTTGACTTCTGTGCGTTGACCATGTAGTAGTGGCCGTAGTAGTTGTTCGGCACCTTATTGACGGCGTCTTTCCACTGGGGATACGGAATGACCATCCATTCGCCTGAATCATAAAAGGCCTTGTTGACATCACGCATGCGTGCTTCCTGATAGAGTCCGGACAGCGACATGGCTATCTCGTTCTTGTCGTTGTCGAAAACCTTGCGCGCAGCCGTGTAGGTGGGCGACCCGAGGTTCTTGCCGTTGGGTCCGAAATCCTTGAAATAGCTGAGCACCTTGAGCCAGGCTGCGTCGCCGGTGATTACGCTTTTTCCATCCTTGGCAACAAGGACGCCACCGAGCTGTTCCACCATCGGCACGACCGAAGTGAGGTAGTACGGATAGCGAAAGTCAAAGCCGCGGCGCGTTATGATCTGGCCGTCGCGCTTGACTATCTTCTCTGAAACCGCCATCACGTCTTCCCAGGTTTTGGGATAGTCCTTCATCGGATCGAGGCCGGCATCCCTGAAAATCTTCTTGTTCAGGTATATGGCCCAGTTGGTCAGTTCCAGGGGCATGCCGTAGATCTTGCCATCCTCGGTTACCGGGTCGAGCATGCCTGCCATGTACTTGGCCTGCATGTCCTTGAGGCTCTTGAAGCCCGCGGCCTTATAATCAACCGGCGCGACGCGCCCGTTGGATATGAACTGATACTCGTCAAAAATCTCCAGGTTGAATATGTCCGGACCGGCATTGGCCGCGAAACCGGCTACCACGATGTCCTTGATCTTGCCTGACGGATAGGTCACATAGTTTACGGTGACAGTGGGGTTGGCCTTGATGAACTCATCTATCAGGCGCTTCTCGAGGGCAGTCCTGGCCGCGTCCTCATGCGTCCAGATGACGACTTCAACCTTCTTGCCCTTGAGGGCGGAAACGGTCGGGGCCTGCGCGAAAACAGACGCGGCCACGGTGAGTGCGAGTACCATCGCTGTAAAACGTTTCATGGCATCCTCCTATGGATTGCTTGCTCTGGAATTATTCACTGATCATATTCGGGGTGTTCCGGCCAGCACGCAATGCCGCGAAACCGGCTTTTTGTTGGCAATGGCGGCATCAGCTACAGGCGATCTGCTTGCAAAGCCTGCATTACACTGCTATATCTTTTTATATGATCACCTTCTTCTTCAAGAAAAGCTTCTATGATGGCTGGGACAACCTGCTTGCACTCTCGGGCTTCAATGCCGCGTTCCTGGCCCTCGCAGCCCTGGGCATCTGGCTTCCCGCGACCATTGACAACTCGTTGGTACGTAGTGCCGGTCTGCTGTTCCTCCTGATGGCAGGCTCGCTGTGGTGTTCTGTCGCAGCACATGCAATGACGGCTGTGGCCGGCTCGGGAACGTTCAGGGCTGGAGAGCTGCGCGCGGCATTTTCAGCCGGGTGGGTGCCGGGGCTCCAGTTCGGAGCGATGGTTTCAATAGCCGCGCTGCTGGCCTTGGTAGTTTTTCCGTTCTATTCTTCGATTGGCAGCTTTTTTGGTCTTTTTGCGACCAGCCTGGCCTTCTGGCTGTTCCTGTGCCTCGTTCTGACCCTGCAGTATTTCCTGCCATGGCGTGCCGCCAATGGGGGAACCTTCAGTATGGCCTTGCGGTCTTCGTTCGTGCTCTTTGTGGATGCACCGTTGTTCTCGCTGATACTCGCGATTGACGGACTGTTCTGCATCGCCATCTCACCGCTGGTGGCATTCCTGCTGCCGGGTCCGGCGGCGGCAGTCCTGGCAGGCTGCGAGGCAGTCAGACTACGCAGCTACAAGCTGGACTGGATGACCAAGACGGGTTCGGCCAAGGGACGCGTACCGTGGGCCGAGCTTCTTGCCACGGACGTAGAAGCACTCGGCGAACGTACACTCAAGCAACTATTCTTCCCCTGGACTCATTGAACCCGTCCTATATATCATTCTTTCAATGTATTATATATAGATATTGACTTATTTTCTAATATCGCCAAGTATACTCCGCATACAGCGCCCACGATTCGCAAACAGCGGGCGGGGCGTACGTTCACCAGTGGAGGTAGTTTTATGAAGAAGATCACGTTCATCGCTCTCGCGTTGATACTCAGCGCGTCGGCTGTATTTGCGCAGACCGCGACCAAGTACTTTGTCGCTCACCAGGGTGGCTACATCGGTGAAGCCACCGTCACCATCAAGGGCACCAAGGTTGTGTCCGCGTCACTCGCCGAGTGGCAGGGTCCGGGCGGCTTTGCCGAGTTCAATTCCCCAGACGGAAAGACGACTATGGATGGCTATGTGGTTCGTGTACCCGACCCCCTCGCCAACGCCATGAACGCCGATCCCGAGATCAAGGGTTACATGTTCTACATCTACAATGTGCAGAACGGTGTCAGCGTCTGGTCACAGTTCACCCCCGGTAAAGATGCTTTCGCCCGTCCTACCCGCCAGTTCGAGCGTGACTTTGAAGGCCTCATGGGCAACCCCATCCGCGCCGCCGCCTACGCCAAGGCTGCCCGTGAAGACAAGATCGTCTCCGTGACGATCGAAGGCCTCAAGGTCACCGTCGGCAAGAAGGCGTCCGAGACCGTACACTATGGTCACATGGACAAGTCCAATCCCGCCGCCAACTACATGGCCCTGAATGCCGGCAGCATCGGCTACCGCTACAACTACAAAGCCCTCATCAACTTCTTCGTAGCCAACCCTACCGCCAACTTTGCGGCAGCCACGCTGAAGAAGGTAAAGGTGACCCTGGTCGAAGACAAGGCTGTTGACGCCGCCGCCAAGGTAGCCGGTTACACTGCTGCCACCGACGATGTATTCTTCGTCGCTGACGCCGTTACCGGTGCCACCTATTCCGACTTCCCCCACTACGCCCTCGAACTCCAGGCCGCCTACAAGATGGCCCTGGCTGAAGGCAAGGTAAAGTTCAAGAAATAAGACGTTCCTGTGGACGACGAAGGCCGAAGCCAGCTGGCTTCGGCCTTTTTTAACTGTTCAGTGTATCTGCTGTTCGTTAAAACAGTCACGTTCCCGCCCTGATCGCCCACCACAGCCGTGCCGAGGTAGAGCGGGGATTCTGGTAGCGCTCTTCGGCGCTGGCCCGTAGGCCTTCTGGGGATATCGATGCGTACACGCCGCTGTCCAGCCCGGTCTGGAAGGCGCGCGCTACCCGCCCCTCCTCGCCTGAATGGAAGCACAGTATGGCAGCGCGGCCACCAGGATTCAGGCAATCTGGCAACGCCGCGAGCAGGGCGTCCAGGGCAGACAGTTCGCCGTTCACGGCTATGCGGAAGGCCTGGAAGGTGCGCTTTATGGCCTTCTTGATGACGTCGTCTGACTCAACGCGGCCTTCAAGCGCATAGCGGATGGCATCGCGCAGGGCCTTGGTTGTATCGATTGTGCCGCGGCGCTGGGTCAGGACCCGGGCTATGATGGCCGCCTCAGGCTCGTCTGAGTACTCGTCGATGAGCTCACGCATTTTTGATTCAGAGAGGCTGCGGATAAGCTCTGCGGCGCTCGAACTTGAAGGTAAAGCCCCGGTCGGGATTGTCTATCTGCATCGACGAGACGCCTAGGTCGGCGAGTACCATGTCTACCCCGGCCAATGGTGCTGCCAACGGACTGTCTTCAGAAAACAGCTTGCCGGTCTCAGCAAAGTTGATCCGTACAGCGACAAAGGACTGCTCACCAAAGCCTGCTTCCCTGAGGCGCGCTTCTGTCTTTGCAATTTCAAGCGGGTCCCGGTCCAGACCGTAGAGGGTGCCACCGGGCATGATGGCCTTGAGCAACTCCAGAGCGTGGCCGCCATGTCCGAGGGTGGCGTCTACAGCCAGTTCTCCCGGTCTGGGGGCAAGTACGTCGAGCACTTCCCGGACGCAGATGCTGCGGTGGCTGCCAGCCGGGGTCGCGCCCCGGGCGATCACCTTTTCGACATCGGCTGTGTAGCGTTCGGGATCGAGTTCCTTGTACTTTTCAGAGAACGCGCGGGGGTGTGTGCCCTTGTAGCGGGGACGGCGCTTGTGCGGCCCGGCGGGGTCGCTCGAGTCATCAGACATGCCGTGGAGCCTCCTTGATTCTGTATTGCCATGATACGACAGGTTCAGCATCTACCGATACTACAGATGGGTTGTTCCTTGACGAAAATACAAAAAAACAGTATTCACACGCACTTGCATTGACCGTAATCCGGTATATACTAAATCAGAATCAACATTCTATTTAATGGAATCGAATTTAAGCTGCGCAATTACGGGGCGCTCACAGTCAGGGCAAGGAGCATTCAGATGGACGACCGCAAGGCCCGCATTCTTCGACTCACGCTTTTTGCGACGGTGTACTTCGTCGAAGGAGCGGTACTGACCTACTTCTCGGCCTTCAATGTGCTGTACCTCAGGTCGTTTAACCTGTCGTTTTCCCTGATCGGCCTGGTGGGTGGCATCACCCTCATCCCGTTTGTCCTCAAGATTTTCATAGGCCTGCTGTCAGACCGGGTCAGCCTGTTCAACAAGGGACACAGAAAACCGTTCATCATCATGGGATTGCTCCTGCAGTCATCGGCGTTCCTCGCCCTGCCCTTCATTTCGCCTGGCACTGCCTTTCCATTGTATCTGGCGGCCATGATCCTGGCATCCCTGGGCATGTCGACCTACGACACCACGACAGACGGCCTGTCCATAGACAGCACACCACCTGAAGACCGCGGGCTGGTGCAGGGCCTCATGGTCGGAGGCCGGGCTCTGAGCGCCGTGGTGATGGCGGTGTTGATGGGCGCCTTTTCTGAACAGGGAAGGTGGTCTATCTCGTTTCTCATGATAGCCGGGCTCGGTTTTCTGGCGTTGATTCCCGCATTGCTTGTCTCCGAGAAAAAGGAGCGCGCCCCTGACCTGCAATTCTCCAGGGATGCGTTCAGATCCTGGAGGAGTGCACCGTTCCTCCTGTTCCTGGTACTCGGGATAGTCTACCCCCTGGCCCTGTACAGCGCGCAGGGTATGGTCGGGGCCTTCCTCAATGAAGGCTTTGGCGTGTCGCTCGGCACGGTAGGGCTCTACACATCGGTATTCGGGATTGGAACCATAGCCGGTGGACTCGGAGGCGGTCCGCTCATGAGGAAACTGGGCGAGCGCACCAGCATCCTCTCAGCCTTGGTACTGACCTCGGCGGTTACCCTGGCCCTGGCGGTGGCACCTTCTGCTGGCCTCATGTGGATACTGGTATTCCTGTTCGGAATTGCCTTTGGATACTATGAAACCGTGTACTTTGCGATGGGCATGGATTTCTCTGATCCGCGTATAGCAGCCTTTACGTTCGCCTTCATAATGGCAGTCGGCAACATAGGCATAGGACTCGGGCAACCCCTGGCCGGAATGCTTGTCGATGCGGTGGGCTTCAAGCCCATGTTCGGTATTTTTGCCGGAGTGCACATACTTGCCTTGCCTGTGGTGATACTGATTTTCCGTTACCGCAAACCAGCCTTGGAAGCAGCCTAGACATGCGCATCACCGGTATAGAAGCCACGCCGCTCGACCTCAGGCTGCAAACGCCGCTGACCGTGGCCTACGGCAGTTATCCCGAACTCTCCTACGCTTTGCTCAGGATCCATACCGATGAAGGATACATGGGCCTCGGAGAAGCCTCACCAGACCCTGAAGTGACGGGAGAAACCCGGGAAGGAGTCCTGGCAGCGCTCAGGCTCGCAGGAGAGTTCCTTATGGGGCAGGATCCGTTCAACCTCGATTCAATCATCGATCGTTGCCTGGAAGCCATAGGATTGTACCCCGCGGCCATAGCCGCGATCGACATGGCACTTTTTGACCTGATGGGCAAGTCCACAGGGTTGCCCGCCTTCAGCCTGCTTGGTGGCCGCTCCCGGGCAGCCATCAACCTGTATCCGGTGATACCCCTGGAATCGCCTGCAACAATGGCCCACATGGCCAGCACCTTCCTGGGCATGGGCTTGCGGACGCTCAAGATAAAACTTGGGTCTGAACCCGATACCGACCTTGCCAGGCTCGCCGCGATCCGGGCAGCGATTCAGAATGCCGGCGCGAGCGGTGTCAGGCTCAGGCTCGACGTAAACCAGGGCTGGAAGGATGCGGCCACGGCGCTCAGGACGATCAAGGCCATGGACAGGTCCGACCTGGACTGGATAGAACAGCCAGTCGCTGCAGCCGACCTGGAAGGACTCGCGGAGGTAAGCGCAGCCATAGACACCCCGGTGATGGCTGACGAATCCTGTCATGCGCCTGCCGATGCCCTGCACATCGCGCGACTCGGCGCGGCAGACATGATAAACATAAAGCTGATGAAGTGCGGTGGCCTGAGGCAAGCGACCAAAATCCTTGCCATAGCAGAAGCCGCCGGCATCCGCTGCATACTCGGTTCCATGGGTGAAAGTTCCATAGGCAGCGCGGCAGGCCTGCATTTTATGACCGCCAAGGGCGGAATAGAAGCCTGCGAACTCATCGGCCCCCTCTTCATCACCAATGACCCGGCACGCGGTTACCCCGTAGACAGGTCCACATTCCAGGCTACAGCCACGAATGAACCGGGACTCGGCGTGGCCCTTGCATGATCGACTGGAATGAGGTCGCAAAAGAAGCACCACGCCTGCTCGGCGCCTACCTGAAGATCAAGTCAGTCAATCCGCCTGGTAACGAAAGCGGAACCGCCGCCTTCCTGAAAGACGAACTGGTCAAGCGCGGGTTTTCGCCGGCTTTGCATCAATCCGGCCCGGATCGCGTCAACCTGACGGCAAGGCTCACCGGGGACGGTCGCAAGCGCCCCGTACTCCTCTACAACCACATGGACGTTGTGGAGGCAGACGCAAGGCAATGGTCGCATGAACCCTTCTCGGGAGACATACGCGACGGGTACGTCTGGGGCCGTGGAGCCATCGACATGAAGGGCATGGCCATCATGCAACTCCTGGCCATGGACCTGCTGCAGCGCAACCACCCGGCGCGCTCGAGGGACGTCATTTTCTTTGCCGCGGCCGACGAAGAAAAGGGCGGAAAACTGGGTACCAGCTGGATGATCGAGAACCGCTGGCAGGAACTGGATGCCGAATTCGTATGGGACGAAGGCGGCTTTGGCATGCAGGATTTTTTTGGACCCAAACCGGTGTTTGCCGTGGCGGTTGCAGAAAAACTTGACCTGTGGCTACGGATATCAGCCCGGGGCACGCCCGGCCATTCAGGCATGCCCCATGGAGACAACGCCGCAGAAACCCTGGTGCGCGCCCTCGGGCGGGTCATGCGCATCAACGCGAGGCATGTACTGCACCCCATAGTCCGCACCATGTTTTCTGGCATCGCACGCACGATGGCTTTTCCCAAATCATTGGTGATGGCCCAGCTTGGCAACCCGCTGGCTTTCAGGCTGGCACGGCCATTCCTTGCAGCCTCACCCATGTTGTCAGCCATGCTGCGCGACACCCTGAGCGTCACGGTACTGTCGGCTGGCGGCAAGGAAAACGTCATCCCCGACCAGGCCGAGGCCATCATCGACGCACGCCTGCTGCCTGGACATAGCCCTGAAGCCTTCGTTGCCCTTCTGACAAAACTGATCAACGACGAGAAAATCTCGATAGACACCGTGCAGACGCCGCACCCTGCCCAGCCATCAGACAGTACCTCGGAATTCTACAACGCCCTGGCCGCAACACTTGCAAGGCTCGTACCCGATTCCGCAACCGTGCCCATGCTTACTCCGGGCACCACCGACTCCTGCCACTTCCGCCGCAGGGGCGTCCAGTGCTACGGCCTCTTTCCGGCGGTAATTACCCCCGGCGAGCTAGCCCGTTTCCACGGCATAGACGAGAGGATATCGATAGACAACCTGGTGCTGGGAACAAGGATCATCTACGAAACGCTTAAGAGTCTTGTTGCCTGAGAGCTATTGCGTTCCTGGCACATGGTCACTCTCTAAAAAGCCTGTTGTGGTACGCTGCTTTAGAAGTGATTCACCCTCTTCCGGAGCGTCATTGTAGAACCGCCAGAGTTCCTCGTGGGGTTGCAGGAACAACAGTACCCGCCCGTCACGGATTTCAGCCGCCGCCTCTTTGACCAGTATCATGGGTGAATGGATGATACCAGTACGGTGATAGTATTCCAGTTCTTCCCTGCCATACTCCGGTTGCTGCCAGACAAGGATTTCCTGCCCCAGGACCATTGGCCGCCCCGAAGCTGACCTGACGACCTCCAGTATTTCATACGCCTGAACCCACTCACGTGCTATAGTCTCTTCACTTCTGGTGTAGTGAGCCTCACGGGGGAATATCCATTCTTTGTATATTTTTGGCCCCCCCTTCCGGCGGGCCACAACTATAACCGGGGCGTGTTCCAGACTATGCTCCCAATCATGAGGAATGCCCTGGTAATGCACCTGACTCACGAAGGCCTCCTCGGGGACGCAGAAGAGAAGCAAAAGAAGGCTGAACAATTTCATGTGTAACCTGCTGGTTTTCATACTGGCAACCTTCATCGTTCGACCGCACGTTTCTGCGAAGATCTCGATTTTGTAGACTAATGGAAAATTATTCTATGGATGCGATGCGATTATTGAAATCCAGGCCAGACTATCAGGGCTGGCCGGGATTCCAAATGTATCGTCACGAAATTAGATCACTGCTCGACACCAACTAGTTTGAATTTAAGATCCCATGTCGCAGTTACACCGACCGCCCATTT
Source organism: Spirochaetota bacterium (assembly GCA_020048755.1). GTDB lineage: Bacteria > Spirochaetota > Spirochaetia > Treponematales > UBA12059 > SZUA-370. The sequence goes on along the minus strand of JAIFMD010000029.1, from coordinate 7,035 downwards.
AGTATCAAATTCTGTTATATTTGTATCAATAGCTTGGTTTGATTTCCAATAAATTCCTTCGCTGTATTGTTCAGTACCCGACTGGTAGCACAGCAGTTCACCCCTAATATCAGACGCCAATGAACCAGGTAGATACACGGCAAATAGAATTGGTGTATTGATAGTAATCGCTGGGCACCCGGCTATGTTGAAAATGACTTCTTCTTCGCCACTGGCTGTCCTAGCGTTGACGTGGGCAGTAGCTGTCGCAAGCAGTTCTTTATCGTTCTGATGCCAGATAGCCAGCTGCAGATCAACCGCTGCTGCATTGGAACTCCCAGAAATGATCTTCTTAAAATAATTAGCCGAATGTACATATACAGAGTACGAAGTTGGTACATAGGCTATGGGGAGAGTTATACTTTGACCAACACCGGCATTATAAGAATCGGTATAGCTACTACCAACCATCGAAGTAGCAGTAGATTCAAGGTTCTGGCTTGTAAATGGCGAATTCACGCGCGCATAGCCTACAGTACTAAACCCACTCGATCCAGAACTGTTTTTAGCCTTGATCCAGACATAACACGTATCACCATTGTTGAGTCCTGCAATTAATACTGTTTTGTCAGTTACAGTGCTGTACAAAGACGCAGTGCCACTGTCATTCGTATTGATATTTGTGTACACATCATAACTTGCAGCTCCACTCACTGCGACCCAGGATACTGAAAGCGTAGTATCACCCGGAGTCACCGTCAAAGCTCCCGGTGCGGCCGGTCTGGTCTCGGCGGCCGGTCTGGTCTCGCTCTGTATGTCGTCGAGCAGTCCGTCGTCGCATCCAGAGAACAGAAATGCGGCCGCAACGATGAGGGCAACAGCACAGGCTGGTTGCTTCCTAAAAATCATTCTGTCCATAGCACTGTCTCCCTTGTGTCGGTCGTTGCCGAAGCTCTACCCTCGCCGGATCCCGCCCGGAGCGCATAGGCAAAGCGCTCTGACAGGGCCGCGTCGAGTTTCTTTATTTCCTGGAAATACCGGGCGACTCCAGCCTGGTCGCCGAGTTCATAGCTGGTCAGGAGCAGGCCCACGAGGGCACCGGTATTGCTTTCATGCAAGCCGTACGCCTCGGCAAAGTAAGCCCGGGCTGCCGCATAGTCACGGCCAACGAATTCCACGTTGCCCATGTTTATCAGGGCCGGCAGGTATTTTTTCTCCTTGAGGATGGCAAGGAATTGTTCACCGGCCCTGGCATAGAGGCCATATCTGGTATACAGGATGCCGAGCGAATTGCGGAGCTTGACCGAGCCTTGTGACTTCTCGATTTCCAGCTTGAGGCGCGACTCTTGCGGAGCGAGTTCACGCTCGACGATGGCCTTCATGGTCTCGTCGTAGCGGGTATCCAAGGCTGCGCCTCTCGGGGGAACGACGGTGGACGAGCTGCCTGGCATGGCTACTGGTTCGAACACGGTCCAGGCTTCCCTGACGGGATGCAGCCTGGCCTCTCCGGCAGCCAGATTCTCACGCCATCCGCTGGCACCGAGTTTCCAGGCTTTCAGGAAGCCCCCGTGCCGTTCCGTTATCTCAAGCGGCAGCCAGGCCTTTCCGTTGGAGTAGATGAAGTCAGCCGCACTGCTGAACAGCCGCCTGATCGTTGCCTCGTCGCCGTCCATGGCAATGGCGATGAAGATGTGGCCCGGTGTGGTAATAAAGGCCGTCTCCACGCCAGCAGCCTCCAGCAAGGCAGCATAGAGGATTGAAAGGTCGTCACAATCACCGGAACGGTACTCGAGCGTCTGCCGAGGGAATTGCAGGAAATCTATAGCGCCCTTGCTGCCCGATATGGCCGCATAGGATGACTTGGGGTCCACAAGGTAATTCATGCCGTACAGTTCAAGTGACGCGTGGATGGCTACAGCGGCCTGCAAGCCGCGGTCAAGGGTAAACGCGTCGCGGCCCGCAACCGCCCCGACTACATTCTTGGAGAAATTAAGTACGGCCGGGTCTTTCGCGGTAACGTAGGCTGCGGCACAGCGGTCATCGAACCAGCTCATGGAATTGCGGTCAAGTATCCTGAGCGGCTTGGCAATGGTCGTGGAATGCGGCTTGCCGTCAAGCGTGTACGAGAGCGTAAACTCGGTAACGACCAGCGTGCCTTCTGTTATGTTGAGTATCGAATCGTTGAACAGGCCCGTTACCGGGATAGTCGTATCCTGGCCGGCTCCAAGCTGCGCGCCGTCGAGCAGTATGGCTGGAGAGTCCATGTAGCGCTGCATGAAATATGACACCCGCAGGTTTGATACCGGTTTCTTTTCATTATTATGCAGGGTCAGTTCGCCAAAGTGATTACCGTTGTAATATGAGTAGAATACAGGAAAAATAGACTCCAGCTCCACCCTGGCCAGGGTCACTCCCGTGGCTTCCTCCAGACCAGAGCGCACGGTTTTTTCAACGCGTGGCCTGGTGGATTTTGTGGCATCGATAACGTAGGAAACACGAAGCCCTGCGGTAAGGCCGTCATAGAGGTTGAACAACTTCAGGTACCGTGCTTCTACGGAGAGTTCAAAGGCAGGAACAACCCTGAAGGCAAAAAACAGCCCGGCATCCGCTGACATGCCCAAACCACCAGCATCCTCCAGGATCGATCCGGGCAACGCACCATCTATGCTGGATGTGTATACGCCGATACCGGCTGTTGCTCCCAAGGAAAATGCTGTTCCCAGGGACCGTACATAGCGACCACCGAGCGAGGCCCCGATCAGGGCAAGGGTCGGGCCTGATTCCAGTGGTGATCGGGAATAGACGGCATCGATTTCAGCTCCAAAACCATTGGCCAAGGTGTACGAAGCTCCAGCCTCGGTCATGACCCCCGCATTGAAAAAGGGTGCGGAAGCCGCGAGGGGTATCATGGCGTTTCCATACACACTGATCGCTAAATCATCCGCGCATACCGTAGACGGCAGGAACATTGCAGCACAGAATGAAAAAAACAATGCGCTTGAAACCCGTGGGACGCTAGGAGCACGACAGCCAATCATGGGATGTTTCAATATTTTCAGAGTCAACTGTTTCCCCCGGCGCATTGATATTGCGTATCTCTGGTACCATACAATATAAATATAGAACAGACATTCTATTTTAGCACAGGGTGGATACATGTTCAACAATAGTGCGATTACTGAATCTTTCAGGCAGCCTCAGCAGGATCGAAGCAGGGAAACCCTGACGCGGATTCTTGACTCTGCTACAGAGATACTAGAATACAAGAACTTTGAGGAACTGACTATTGCCGAGATAGTCATCAAGGCTGATACATCCGTTGGGGCCTTCTATGGGCGCTTTGCCGACAAGGATGCCCTGCTCCACGCGCTTGACGAACGTTTTCTTGCAGGTTTCAAGAAGCGGCTGAGTGAGAGGATCGCATCGAAAGACTGGGAACACGGGACTATTGCCTATATCGCAAGGGATGCGATTGGTTTTATGGTTGATATTTACGGCAGGGATCACGGGCTCCTGAGATCCCTCAACATGAAGGCCCGCATCCATGGGGATGATCGCTTCAAGGAACGTGAACGCAGGGCCTGGGATGAGCTTTACCCGGCACTGGAGAAGTTCCTGCTGGTACATGAGCACTTGATTCGGCACCAGCATCCCAGGCGTGCTGTCCTGTTCGGCTTTCAGCAGATGTTCTTTGCAATGCGCGAATTCCTGTTGTGGGAACCTCTTCGCACCGGCCAGGCCTGCGATACCGGACAGCTCATAACGGAACTTACCCGGGCTTACCTTGCATATCTGGGTATAGAGCCCGCAGATTACTGAAACGCCTCTGACTCAGGCCGTAGCCTCGACTTTCTGCAGCGCCTTGAGCATCAGGCCCATCAGCTGCTCGCAGTCATCGTCGGTGGTGTGGTAACCGCCGTTGCCGGTATCCTGGCGCACCACCACGGTGCCATAGTTGTCGTCGCCACCAGCCTCCACCTCAAAGCCACGGGCGCTCATCGTCCTGAAGCGGGTGTAGGCCGGGCCGTTGCGGCCCTTGGTCAGGACGACGGCGTACATGTACGGCACATTGCCGTTGGCGCCCTTGTTTATTGACGCCTGGAACTGTATGCCGACCAGATCCTCCGGTTTGCGGCGGGGCTCGAGCATCAGGCGGAGGTCCTCCGGTACGTCGCGGCCCTGGTCGTCCTTGTCAAAGCGAAGATACGGAGTAAGCACGAAGCCTTCTGGCCGGGCCACGTTCATCGCGGCCACGAACCTGGCCAGCTTGAGGTCGAATTCAAACGGCACATGGGTTCTGACGCTGCCGAAAAACAGGCCCGGCAGGCAGAACAGCCCCAGGTCAAAGAGGACAAGACCGGCACGGGGCGAATCAAATGAAACAACGAGCGACGCGAACAGCAGGCCGGCCAGCAGCAGCACCTTGAGCACGGCAGGCCCGGCTATGGAAGCACGCAGCTTCTTTGACCGTGAAAGGTTGTCGGCGATGCGGGCAACCTCGCCGTCGGAGACGGCCCGCCACTCTTCCAGGCCCTTGTCTTTGGGCTTGTTGGTGGCCGGCTTGAGCGCGAGGAGGAACCACGCCACGAAAACGGGGAAAAGGCCCGCGAAAGAGGAACCAAGTGCTACCTGCAAGGCTACGGCCCCCGCGTAGAGGGCGGCAGCGGCGACCAGCCTTGAGCGCAGGCCGAGTTTCAGGTACTTGAAACGATGTTCCATCGTCGAGCCTCCTTGCAATTCTGTATCTCTGAATAGCCGGCATAGCGCCAGTACAGCGGGCAAGCCGACTGGCAGGCCGTGAATGAAGAGCAGGTCCTGCACGATTCGGGGGCAAACTTCTTTTCCTTGAACCAGGCGGCGGCATCGGAGAACCACACCGCCTTGAACCCGTCGGCCAGCAGGTTGCCTACCGGCTCCGGCCAGGAAGAACAGGGCAACACGTCACCCGACGGCGAAACTGAAAGCAGCCCGTCGCAGGCTGCGCAGCTTTTGTTACCCAGCCCTCGGGCTATCGGGTTATAGAGGCACATCGGAACCGGCGAGTACCAGTAGAAGTCGACGCCGGCCTCAAGGGCCCGCCTGCGAACCTCGTCCACAAAGGCGCCTGTCTCGGCATACGGAAAGAACAAGTCAGAGGCGGCCCTGCCCGAGCCGGTAGGCAGGAACAGGTTCATTGACATGCGCCTGACGCCAAGAGAAGCCACGAAAGCTGGCAATTCCAGCAGGGCTTCGCGGTTGGCGCGGGTAAGCGTGGAGTTTGTCTGCACCGAAATGCCGGCTGCTAGCATCGCCCTTATGCCAGCCACGGTTTCGTCAAAGGCGCCAGCCGCACCGCAGAGCTCGTCGTGCAGGGCCGCACCTGGAGCCTCCAGGCTGACCTGGGCGGTGTGCAGGCCAGACGCAAACAGGCTGGCGGCGCGCTCCGGAGTGGCGAGCCTGCCGTTCGTCACCAGGTTTACCCGGAGCCCGCGCGAGACGGCATAGGCAGCAAGGTCCTCCACATCGGGGCGGACCAATGGCTCACCGCCGGTGAACGAGAAGAACGGAATTTTTGCCTCGTCCCTGAAGATGTCTATGATGCGCTTCCAGCCGGCGGTGTCCAGTTCCGACGCGCCGGAGGATTGCGCCAGCGCGAGGCCGGAGGCGTCGCCACAGCCCGCGTAGCAGAAGCGGCACAGGTTGTTGCAACGGTAGGTTATGGCTATCTCGCCGAGTACGGGCAGCTTCGTAAAGTCGAACCCGTACGGCACCCGTTCCAGATCAGGCCGCCCCTCGTAAGCGGCCTTGAGCGACAGGAAGAACGCCTCCACCTCGGCAGCGCGCTCGTCGGAGAAGCCGGGTATGCCCTCGAGGCGGCCGCCCGAGCCGATGTGGTCGAGCAACTGTGCGCCGGTGCGGTTTGTCTTGAACACCAGGTTGGGCGGCAGGATGACCACCTCGTCTTCCACCCGCGCATAGGCATACGGCGAGAGGCTCTTCCAGAAACCGTACACCCACTCCAGGCGTTCCAGGGTACTCGTCAATGCGAACTCCCCGAGACGCAGGCACTATGGCAGGCGCTGTGGCACGCGGAGTGGCAGGCGCTGTGACAGGCTGAATGGCAGGCGTCATGGCATGCGTTGTGGCAGGCTGAATGGCAAGCGTCAACCGTGCCGACATTGGCCGGCGTAAAACAGCCGGAATAGCACACTGCAGAGCGCATGAAATCAGCATAACCGGCAGACATACCTTCGGGGAGCCTGATACCGGCCATGTACGAGGGTCGACCATAGACGATGCCATAGCTGCGCCAGTACATCCAGGCGTGGTTGTGGCGGTAATAGTCAAGGCGTCTCGTTTCATCCCAGGAATCAACTTCCTCGGCCTTGACTTGTGCCTCCAGGATCTTCTTTCTATAAAAAGCCTTGGTTGCTTCGAGGTCGCAGTCCCAGATCTTCTCCTGCAGGCGCTTTATCGATTCCTCGAAGAAATCGGCCAGCAAGCCCGGAAGCACGTTGCCGTCGGCGTCGAAGGCTGCAAGGAAACGCTCCTCGATATCGTCGCTGGCCTTGCGTTCCGAAAGGAACCTGAGCCGCAGCGGATCCTCGCGCTCCACGGCCACGAGCCCCTGGGCCGCCAGACCGTCCACCATGATGGCCGCTATGCGCGGCAGGGCCAGTTCCAGGAGCAGCGCAGCCTCCACGGGGTGCAGGTCTTCAGGTACCTTGCCTGGCACCTGGTAGGTACCGGCAAACAGCTTTGGTGGAGTCCAGGCGTCGCCTGCCCACGCGATGCCTTCAACGATTGCGGAGCGCTTGGCATGCGCCTGCACGCGCTTGCGGTACAACAGCAGGGATATGGCTATCACCAGCGCAAAGACAACGAGGGCCACGAGCGGAGCGTCCCGCCACTGAGGACGCGGTTCTTCAGAGTATCCAGACTCGTCCGGACTGCCAGAGTCTACATCCGCTGCGCGGGAGGAAAGATCCGTCGTCAGGGGCAGATAATCACGTGGAAAGTACAACCCCAGGCGCTGGGTCTGGTTGGAGCCGGGCGCATCCTGATAGAACAGGATGG
>JAIFMD010000072.1 GCA_020048755.1 Spirochaetota bacterium | reverse complement strand
GATGCCTTCGCGAGCTACCAGATCATCGGTGTAAGCATTGGGCCAAGCATCATTGTTTACATACCCGGTACTGCTCCAGACGGGCGCTATGGTATCAAGCACGGTACGGGCGGTAAGGGCATCGGTTCGTATTTCAGTTATATCGGGGTTGGTTATGTAGTGGACAAAACCGGACGAGGTTGCCTCGGCTATGTCGGCCTGGACTTCGTTTTCGTCGGCAGCCTCGGCGACGTATCCCAGGGAGAGCACCTGAAATCCGTCCGGGCGGGAAGCCTCTACCATCAATGCCTGTCGGATGCGTTTCTGGTTTTCACGGTAATACGCGCTGGTATCGACATCGGTATCAGCACTGCTGTCCAGCCGGTAGCTTTCAAACATGACAAAGTCGATGAGCCCCCTGGCCGAATGTTTATAGTGAGCCAGCCGCGGATCGAAGAAAAACAAACCGCGGTTCTGGACTATGAGGGTGTCGGGGTAATCCCGCTTGACGTTCTGGATGAAGTAGAGCAATCCGGGAGCAGTCCACTCGTATTCTGATGGTACAGGATCGCCGCTTACTGTATAGGTATTTGGCCCCATCGTGTCTATGGTATCGAGGAACAAGCCATCAAAGCCGAGTCCGTCTGAAGACAAAAGTTCGTCCATACCAAAGAGCCCGTCAAAACTCCGAGTCTGGTCCCTGAGAGTCTCGTACCAGAGGCGATCGCCTACATTGACGAAGAAGGCGCCAAAGTAGCGGTTGTAGTCGGGTAATTCGGGATTTAATGGCGTGGCCCAGTTGCGGTCTGCATCGTCAAGATAGTAGGAAGCCCAGCCTTTGTCTGTTTGATACGGCCAGCGGTAATAACTTTCTAGTGCACCACCGCCATCCAGCGGGCCGCGTGGATCCACGACCGGCCCTACAAAGTTGAGATCTGTCGGCCAGCTCTTGTAAAATCTGCCGTCAGTTTGAAGAGAGCTCCAGTCTGGATGCAGCCATCCATCGTCAGGCAGGTCCGGATAGTACGTTGCATCATAGGGATGGAAGTACGTTCGTACCCGCAGGTCCTCGCCAACCGAGACATAGGCTATGACGGTAACGCCTGCGGCTTTGAGTTCCTGGACGCTGGCCCGCAACAAAGCAACCGATATTCCGGGAGTGCTGTTCATGGCTTGGTCTGGGTGCACTATGACAAGGTCATAGGCCTTGAGCGCAGCTACCGAGGTCGAATCCAGCTGCCCGTAGTACACCGCATACGAGCTGACTCTGCTCGTTGTGCCGGCATCATCAGCTGGGTCAACTACAGGTGCTTCCTCCGGACTATTGGGGATGGTATCTATGTCTATGATATCGTCAGTTTGATTATCGAGTGGATTGGGGCAGGAAGATACCAGAATGGCCACCGCTATAAGGAGAGCCACGTTTATCAAAGTATGGAACGTGCCGTTTTTCAATGTATGCTCCCATAGAACTATAGGTATAGCGCGATTTTCATGAAATGCCTAGTTTGACGGCGCAAAACACGGGTTTTGGCCACGCTTTTGGTATTGGACAACAATTGGCTTCTATTCTATCCTGCCACCATGGAAACGATCATAGCCATGGAGTTCGCAGCAGACCGCCTGCGGCTCATAGACCAACGTAAGCTTCCCGGAACCTATGTTTTTTATGAATGCCTCACCTACGAAGATGTAGAGTTCGCCATCAAGGACATGGTAGTTCGCGGCGCTCCTGCTATAGGCGCTGCCGCTGCCTATGGTGTCGCACTGGCAGCCAGGACGTACCGGGAACTTGAAGCCACTGCATTCCGCCAGAAGCTGGAGACGGCTCTGACTACCCTCAATGATGCCCGTCCCACTGCCGTCAACCTGATGTGGGCCATCAAGCGCATGAGGGCAAAGCTGGCCTTCGTAAACGACTCGGCAATCCCCAGCGCCTATCAAGTTTTGAAGCAGGAAGCTGACGCAATCCTGGCGGAAGACATAGCCAAGAGTGAAAAACTCTCGGCCTTCGGCAATGGCCTGGTGCCGCAAGGGGCGACGATACTGACGCACTGCAACACCGGTTCGCTGGCGGTGCCCGGCCTCGGCACTGCGCTCGGCATAGTCAAGGCCGCCCACCGCGTCGGCAAGAACATCTCTGTCTACGCCGACGAAACACGGCCCCGCTTGCAGGGCGCCAGGCTGACCGCCTGGGAATTGCTGCAGGAAGGCATTCCCGCCACGCTCATAGCAGACAGCGTCGCCGCTACCCTGATGCGTGACGGCAAGATTTCACTGGTGGTGGTCGGTGCGGACCGCATCGCGGCCAATGGCGACAGCGCCAACAAGATAGGCACCTTCATGCTTTCGGTTGTGGCGCAACGCTATAAGGTGCCGTTCTACGTTGCGGCTCCGGTTTCTACGATAGACTTTGCCTGCCCTGGTGGTGGGGCCATAGTCATCGAAGAACGCAACGCTGATGAAGTCACGTGCATTGAAGGTGTCCGCGTAGCGCCGGAGGGCATCCGGGTATACAACCCCGCCTTCGATGTCACGCCCGCTGAAAACATCACCGCCATCGTCACCGAGCAGGGTATACTGTACCCGCCGTTCTCAGGCGCGATTTCCAGACTCAGCCACTAGATTCCCCGCTGTACAGCGCGACAAGGAGCATATAGATGAAGTTCGACACGCAAGCAATCCACGCCGGCGGCAAGCATACCAATCCGGAGCACGCGCTCAACCCGCCCATATTCATGACGTCAACATTTACCTTTGACAACACCGACAAGGTAGATGATGTGATGAGCTTCAAGAGCGACGACTATGTCTACACCCGTGGCAACAACCCCACCTTGCGCCTGCTCGAGCAGCGCATGGCCGCCCTGGAGAACGGCAAGGGCGCGGTGGCCTTTGCCTCGGGCATGGCCGCCATCAGTTCGGTGCTGTTCTCGCTCCTGCGCCCCGGCGACAACGTGCTCGTGCACCGCACGCTGTACGGCTCTTCGCACAGCGTTGTTACCGAGACCCTGCCCCGGTTTGGCATGGGTTTCCGCATCGGCGATCTGACCAGACCAGGCGACATCGCGTCCATGGTCGACGATCGTACCCGGGTCATCTATTTCGAGACGCCCAGCAATCCCAACCTCGACATCATAGACATCAGGCGCGTCTGCGCGTTTGCCAAAACCCGCGGCATCAAGGTCGTCATAGACAACACGTTCGCCTCGCCGTATTTCCAGCGGCCACTGGAACTCGGCGTCGATGTCGTCGTGCACAGTGCCACGAAGTACATCTGCGGTCACGGTGACGTTGTTGCTGGCATTGCGGTAGCCAATGATCCCGACTACATCATGAGCCTCAAGTTCGAATACATGGCGGAATTCGGCGGCGTCATGTCGCCGTTCAATGCCTGGCTGCTCCTGCGCGGGCTCAAGACCCTGGGCGTGCGCATGCGCCAGCATGCCGCCAATGCCATGGCGGTAGCCCTGCACCTCCAGAAGCACCCCAAGGTGACACAGGTGTTCTATCCCGGCCTTGCGGGCTTTCCCGGGCACGACATAGCAGCATCCCAGATGAGTGGCTTCGGTGCCATCGTCAGCTTCGAGGTACGAGGCGGGCTGGAGGCGGCCAAGCGGGTGGTCAACAACATGCACCTGTTCCAGCTGGCCGTGAGCCTGGGCGACTGCGAGACCCTCGTCCAGTTGCCCGCCGCCATGACGCACCGCGGTTACGACCACGCACGCCTCGCGGAGTTCGGGCTTACCGAGAGCATGATACGGATTTCTGTCGGGATAGAGGACATAGAAGACATACTCGCGGAACTGGATTCCATCCTGGCAAATGCCTAGTGCTCTACAATGATCCTGTTGGCCACGCGGTCCAGGTGAAAACGGGCCTTCTTCATGGGCTCGTCGATGCTCACGCGGATGTGGCAGATGGTGATGATGACGCCGGGGTAGACGACGTTCTTGACCTCAACGGAGGCTCCTTCGTCTATGTCGACACGCTTCGAGAGTTCCGCGATGTTGGTCGCAAGTGCGCGGAGCTTTGCGTCGGTATCGTCACGGGCCTTTCGTATCGACTCTTCCGGACGGGTCTTGAACATGTTCTGCAGCCTTGCCAGCCTGATGGATAGTTCCCGGAGCACTGCTCCCGCCTGGTCCAGTTTCTGTTGCACGGTAAAATCGACGCCCACATTGATTATCGTTACGGGTTTGGTGCCACCACCTAAAAAACCGCAGGCTACGCCATGGGTAGCAAACACTTCTCCGCCTACGATCCGGCCCTTGTCGCCCATGGCCACCCGTCCCAGCGCATAGATCTTCGAACCAACGATGGAACCCGGAACCTCCACATCACCCCGGACCGCGACGCGGGCATTCTCTATGAACTTGGCCTTGAGGCTTCCACCTACCCGCACCTGCCCCTGGTCCTTGCCAATGATGCCCTGGGCGCAGATCAGATCCTTCTTGGCGCTTACATCAAAGGCATCCATCGTTTCCTTGATTGATATTGAACCGCCCGAGTACACCTTGAAACCAGAGCCCACGCCGCCTTCTATGACGACATCTCCGGGGAACAGTATGTGGCCAACGCGGTAGTCAACGTCGCCCTTGATGATGAGGACATCTTCAACGCTTATTTTTTGCGCGTCCAGTATCACCCTGCCGTCGCTGGTCGCCTGTATCCTGTCTTCTAACCGTTCAACGTTCTTGCCCAGGGTATAGCCTTTGATGGCATCTTTTGAAAACGGAATGGCGCGTCCGCAGACATCGGTTCCGTTGATGCCGTCCTGCTGTGCGATGACGGTACCTATGATGTCGCCCTTTTTGACGACAAGGACGGGGCTGATGGATTTCCAGTCTACGGAGAGTTCATCGTCGGATACCGGCCTGAAGCCCGGTAAAAAACGCTCGTCCACGACGATGTGTTCGGGATGCTCCGCGACAGGCAGCACTCCGCGGGCTACGGGCACGTCGCGCTGTATATGCCGGTCCGTGTTGACGTCGAGGATGTGTTCTACGAACTCGTCCCAGAGAAGTCCCGCTGTCACTCCAAGCCTGGTAAGCAGTTCCGCCGCGTAATCCGGGGTCAGGGGAGCGCCATCGCCAATGGGAGGGTAGAGCGTTGCTGTTGCGAGCATGGCATCCGCCGCCACGCTTACTTCAAGGTTGCCGTCGTTTTTCCGGACGTCGGCTGAATAGGAGAGTCCGGATGAATCTCCACCCGTATCAACGGGGCTCTGCTGTACGCGAGTCACGATGGCGTTCCTCCCTCAATAGAGTATCGGACGCTCGGCCCTTTAGCTTGCCAAAAAACGCTTGCGCCGCCATACTCTGCGCATATGCGCGACGCTTCATCCATCGCCAACCGGCGTGAACGACTCAGGGTCATATTGAAACTGCTACGCGAAAACCGCGTTGAATCCCAGGAAGAGATGCTTGTCATCCTTGAAGCCCAGGGTATCTTCATCACCCAGGCAACACTTTCCCGCGACCTCAAGTTGCTCAAGGTCAGCAAGGTCGGTGCGGGTTCTGAAGGCTACTTCTACGCGGTTCCATCCGACGACGAGGTGCGCCGCCGCGAAGAAATCCATGGCCAGGATTTCGTCCGTGGTTACGTGTCGATAGACTGGAACGAGCAGTTCGTCGTCATCAAGACCTTCTCCGGGCATTCAGCTCCGGTAGCCCTCGCGCTGGACAACCTCGGGCTCGAAGGAGTGCTCGGCACCATAGCCGGCCAGGACAACGTCGTGTTCGCGGCCCTCCGCACCGGTTACTCGGGTGAGGACTTCCTCCGTGACCTCAAGTCAAGGATACCTGAACTCGACGAGAACTGAGCGCTCCGGCGTTTTCTATTTGGGCTGGGTCATGAACTCATGTTCCTCGAGCACGTGTTCCACGAGGTCAGAAAGCTTCCATGCAAGATTCGTTTCTGTGCTCATTGCAAAGGCAACCTCGTTCTGGACCTGGAGCGCGGCCTTGATGGCCCGCATCGCTGCAACGGCTTCTTCCTGGGTGAACCCGTGCATCACGACGACTTTTCCTGTGTTCTGTGACATCATACAAATGTATACGTGTGCTTGCCGTTGGGCAAGCCCGTGGGTATGTTCTATGCACACGGAGTATAACCCATGGATTACGAGAGATTCACGCTCAAGGCCCAGGAAGCCATTCAGGCGGCTCATGCTGCCGCACAGAAATCAGACCATTCCCAGATAGAACTGGAGCATCTGCTCGCGGCCCTCATAGATTCAGAAGGATCAGCGGTCCGCCCGCTCCTGGAGAGGCTCGGAGCTCCGGTGGACAAGCTCAGGAACAGGCTCGACGAGGCGCTGGCGAAGAAGCCCAAGGTTTTCGGGCATGCGGCGCAGGTCTATCTGTCACCCGCTGCCGGCAAGGCCATCTCCAAGGCTGAAGCCGAGGCTGCCGCGCTCAAGGACGACTATGTGGCAGGCGAGCATATACTCCTTGCCATGCTTGAGGACGACGGCTCGGTGGGGCCGCTGCTCAAGGAATCCGGCGTATCCAAAACCGGCATACTGGAAGCGCTCAAATCTGTCCGCGGCAACCGCAGCGTCAAGGACCAGGCCGCCGAGGAAAAATACCGCGTACTCGAGAAGTACTGCCGCGACCTGACCGCCCTGGCCAAGCGTGAAAAACTCGACCCCGTCATCGGCCGCGACGAGGAGATCCGCCGCGTCATGCAGGTGCTGTCGCGCCGGACCAAGAACAATCCTGTACTGATAGGCGAACCCGGCGTCGGCAAGACCGCCATCGTCGAGGGCCTCGCACGCCGCATCGTCTCCGGCGACGTGCCCGATTCGCTGAAGCATAAAAAGCTTCTGGCCCTCGACCTGGGAGCCCTGATAGCCGGCGCCAAGTTCCGCGGCGAGTTCGAGGAACGGCTCAAGGCCGTCATCGAGGAAGTGCAGAAATCAGACGGCTCGGTGATCCTGTTCATAGACGAACTGCATACGCTGGTAGGCGCAGGTGCCGCCGAGGGCTCCATGGATGCCTCCAACCTGCTCAAGCCAGCCCTTGCCCGTGGCGAGCTCAAGTGCATAGGCGCTACCACGCTGGACGAGTACCGCAAGCACATAGAAAAGGATGCAGCCCTGGAACGCCGCTTCCAGCCGGTGCTGTGCCCTGAACCGTCAGTCGAGGACACGATAGCCATCCTGCGGGGCTTGAAGGAGCGCTACGAGGTGCACCATGGCGTGCGCATCATGGATGAGGCCCTCATTGCCGCAGCGACGCTGTCCTCGCGCTATATCACCAGCCGTTTCCTGCCGGACAAGGCCATAGACCTCGTTGACGAGGCTGCCAGCCGCATCAAGATGGAGATAGAGAGCCAGCCCACCGACCTGGACCAGATAGAGCGCCGCATACTCCAGCTGACCATAGAGAAGCAGGCGCTGACCCGGGAAACCGACGCCGACGCCATGCGCCTGCAGTGGCAGAACGAGAAGGCCCGCATCGACGTGGTGCGCAAGCTCAAGGAAGACATCGAGCGACTCAAGGTGGAGGAACAGCGCTACGAGCGCGAAGGCAACCTCGCCAAGGCTGCGGAAATAAAGTACAGCAAGCTCCTTGAAGCTCAGAAACAGCTCGACGATTCCGCCTCCGACGCCCGCAGCAAGTCTCCCGGTGGCCGCCTCCTACGTGAGGAGGTCTCCGAGGAGGACATAGCCCGCGTCGTATCCACCTGGACCGGCATACCTGTTACCAAGATGCTCTCCAGCGAGGTGCAGAAGTATCTTGATCTTGAACAGACGCTCGAGAAGCGTGTCGTAGGCCAGAACCAGGCTATCGTCGCCGTCTCCGATGCGATACGCCGCAACCGCGCAGGCCTGTCCGATCCCAACAAGCCGCTGGGCAGCTTCCTCTTCGTCGGACCTACCGGCGTGGGCAAGACCGAGCTGGCCAAGACCCTGGCCGAGTTCCTGTTCAGTGACGAAAAATCGCTCACCCGTATCGACATGAGCGAGTACATGGAGAAGCACACGGTCAGCCGCCTCATCGGTGCACCTCCGGGCTATGTAGGCTACGATGAGGGTGGCCAGCTCACCGAGGCCGTCAGGCGCAGGCCGTACTCCGTAGTGTTGTTCGACGAAGTGGAGAAGGCGCATCCCGATGTATTCAACGTGCTCCTGCAGCTCCTCGATGACGGACGCCTCACCGATGGACAGGGCCGCACGGTGGACTTCAAGAACGCCATCGTCATCATGACCAGCAATCTTGGATCAGAACTGATCCTGGAGGCCAAGGACATGGCCGAACTGCGCTTCCGTATCTCGGAGGTGCTCAAGACCGCCTTCAAGCCCGAATTCCTCAATCGTATAGACGAAACGGTCGTCTTTGAACGGCTCAAGCCAGAAGACATGACCGGCATCGTCGACATCCAGCTGGCTCTTCTCGCAAAGCGCCTGGCCGATCGCTCCATGGCCATAGAGATGACCGCCAGGGCCAAGGCCCTTGTTGCTACCCAGGGCTACGACCCGCGCTATGGTGCGAGGCCCCTGAAGCGTGTGATGCAGGGCGACATCCAGAATCCGCTTTCAAAAATGGTACTCAAAGGTGAGATCCTGGAAGGCGATACGGTGATTGTCGATGCCCTGACCGATGCCACAAATCCGGATGGAGCCTTCTCGTTTTCGGTCCGTCGGCATGCCTGATCCCACCGTGCCGGGTCTCTGCGATACGCACGCCCACCTGAGCTATGTCCTGGAACGGAATGGTGCCGCATTTCTGGATGAAATTGTCGCAGCGTACGAAGGTGGCGATGCCCTGATACTGGACCCTGGTGTTGACTACAATGACTTCTCAGCCAGAAAGGCTGCGTTCGGACACCTGTCGTTTGTGCGGCTCGCCGCCGGCATCTGGCCCGATGCCAGCGTTATGGAAAAAGCGCCCGAGTCCGTGTCAGTGCTGGAGGGCTATGTCAGGGACGAGGCCTGCGTGGCGGTAGGGGAGTGCGGTCTCGACTACCACTGGATGCATGGCACCAGGGAGCAACAGGAAACCTTGTTCAGGGCCCAGGCCGAGCTGGCCGTGCGGTACGGAAAGCCGCTGATCGTACATTCCCGCGAAGCCCATCCTGATACTCTTGCCATAGTCAGGGATTATGCAGGCAAGGTGCCGGTCATAATCCACTGTTTTGGCTATGACGAAGCCGCTGCACTGGACTATATCAGGCTGGGCTGCAGGATATCATTTGCCGGCAACATGACGTACAAGAAGTCTGACGACCTCAGGGCCGCCTGCCGTGCCGTTCCCGATGAACTCCTGCTGCTGGAGACCGATGCCCCGTACATGAACCCTGAACCACGGCGTGGCAAGGACGCCTCGCCCTTTGACATCCAGCGTACCTATGCGCTTGCAGCAACACTCCGTGGTACTACGGTGGAAAGTCTGGGCAGACTGGTCAATGAAAACGCCCGGGCAGTTTTTAGTACTACCCGGGCGTGATTGTCTGGTAATCAACTGATCAGAGCTTGAGTTCCAGTGCCGTACGCCTGGTATGCTTGCTCTTGAAGTCGTCTTTGGGACCGGAAGCACCTATCACCTGCAGCACTCCATCCTTGACATAGGAGAGTGCCGGGAGTGATACCTCCAGAGTGGTCACGCCATCGGTCTCTGATACAAAGGCGCTTGCTCCAGGTGCTGGTGTTGGCGCGTGCGAGTACCCTTTTCCAAGTTCATAGGATACCGAAGGTTTGCCGTCCGCAACATACCCCAGGATCATGAACGAGCCGTTCATCTTCAAGGTTCCAATGCCGATTGCCATCCATCCGGTTGTCGGCCCCTTGATTGCCACCTGCAGGGTACTCTTGTCGTCCGAGAGTCTTGCCGCAATGGTGAATTCGTTTTTTACCTCAACAGTCTTGTATTCTCCCTCGTTGATCATGCCATCCAGGGTAACTTTTCCAGCAGTCTGTGCCCAGGAAACAGTGGCCGTTACAGCAAGCAAAGCAAGAATCAGTCTGTATTTCATAGTTCCTCCTAGAATAGATTACTAATATAGTAATAATAATATTAAACGAAAAGGAAAAAAAATGGCTCCCCGAAAGGGGAGCCATTAGCTGACACAAAAGCTGATTACCAGCCGTCGGCCATGTCGTCAGCGTCCCTGCTATCCTCGGCGAACAGGTCGGAAACGGCCCTGAGGTCGTCGAAGTAGATATAGTAGGTGCCAAAGGCCTCCATGGGATCACATTCGATCTTGAAGCCCACGATCTTGAGGCCCATGAGGTTATTGTAGTGGTAGTTGCGCTGGATTATGCCGGTAACTCCGTCGGGGTTCTGCGGAGGTATGGCTACGGACATCTTCTTCCATCCCTGGAAGTTAAGTTTGCCAAGTGTCAACTCGAACTGGTTGTTGAAGAAATCAGAAACAATCACCTTGATGGTGTGGTTATAGTTTCTGCCTACTATCCAGACCGAGATTGTCTTGGTTATGCCTTCTATCGGGATGGGTTTCTGGGCAAGCACATATACGGTGTTGAAACCGCGTTTGAAGAAGTCAACCCTGGCACCAAAAGTCTGGACATCGGCGATTTTTGGGTCTATTCCGACATAGCGCTCTTCAGGCTTGGGCTCGTCAGCCTTGGCTGCCGGACCGCCCGAGAAGAGCCTGCCGTTGGCGACGCCTTCGTCTGCCGAGATGTACACATTCCAGAAACCCGCGGCTTCGAATTTATCGACCGTGACGACCTGGAGCTTTTGCTGGGCTGTATCGACACCGATCGCATTGGGATCGGGACTTCCTACGCTCTCCTGCGCGGATGCGAACGCGAGAGCGGAGATTGCCACAAGGACGGCGATTGTCTTTTTCATGGTCTCCCTTTATTTGGTTGGTTCTGAACTGCCCCAGGTATCCTCGATGACCTTGGGATCCATCAGGCTGTCGCCGTCGAACAAGGTTTCAAAGGTATCCGTCAGCACCTTG
>JAIFMD010000006.1 GCA_020048755.1 Spirochaetota bacterium | reverse complement strand
TGCGGATGCGGCCCTCGGCGTCGACGGGAACCTTGCCCGGCGCGAAGAGCCGGTCGCGGTACAGCCTGAGGATCTGGTCGTGGCAATCTTCGTGGAGGCCGAGTTCCTTCATCGTCTTGAACAGCGCCGCGACATACAGTGCCACCACCGGGATTACGGCACTTGCGCGCGTTACCACTGCCTTGTTTACGGCCACCCAGGCTGCTCCGCCTGATTTTCCAAGGAAATCGGAGAGCACATGAGCCGTTTTTTCCAGGTGTTCCTTGGCCTTGCCTATGGCGCCGCCGCGGTAGATCGTGGCGGTATGTTCGGGGCCGATGTACGAATAGGCGAGGGTGGTGCAGCCCTTGGCCAGTACGCCGGCGTCGGACAGTGCGCGGATCCACAGTTCCCAGTCTTCACCGCCCATGACCTTGACGGTGGCGGCGACCTCATCTTCGTTCGCGGGCTGGATGGTAACTTCGCTCATCTGCGAGCTGACCACATCAAAGGTGCGGCCGGTGAACGGTTCTCCGAGGGGCTTGAGTACTGAGCGGTGCATGATGCCGGTAGCGGGGTCCAACCGGACCGGGCTTGCCAGCGAGTAGATGACCTGGTCGAACTTCAGCCCGTCAGCCTTGGCCTGGGCGATGACCTTGTCTCTGGTTTCGTTGGCAAAGGCATCGGCGTCAAAGGTTACGGCATACAGGCCTGCTTCTTTGGCTGCCGTGTCGAAGGCGCGGTTGTTGTACCAGCCAGGGGTGCCGGATTTCTTGTCGCTGGCTTCGCGCTCCAGTGATACTCCGACGGTGCGTGCGCCGCAGGCAAAGGCCGCTGTTATCCTCGATGCGAGTCCGTAGCCGGTGGAGCAGCCGAGTACGAGCACGGCCTTGGGCATAGTCTTGTTCGACGAGCTGGCAGCTGCCACGATCGCTGGCTTCTCTTTCAGTGCGCGGTCTATCCAGAGCCGCACAAACGCTTCACACCCGGCAGGGTGGGCATTGAGGCAGATATTGCTGCGTATCATCGGCGTAATCATGATGTCTCCTCGTGAATTTTTATACAGAACCGGGCGTTGGAGCTTCGGCTATGGACGGAGCTTCGGCCGCTATGCAGAGCCATTCCGCTTCGACAGCAAGTTCTCCACCAACATAACCCTTGCCCGATTGTTTTATCAGTTTATCGCTGCCCCTGAGTGTAAGAATCTCCATCTCAAAGAGGTCACCAGGGCGAACCTGGCGTCTGTACTTGACATTGTTGACGGAGGCCAGGAAAAAGAAGCCTCCGATGCCTGTATGCAGCTTTACGCCGACGCCTCCGGCCTGGGCCAGCGTTTCAATCAGCAGCACGCCTGGTACGACAGGATACCCGGGAAAATGCCCGGCGAAGAAGACTTCATCGGGGCGCCAGAAATGGCTGGCCTTGATGACGCCGTCTGCTCCAACCTCTGCCGAGTCAACAAAGAGAAAGGGCGCCCGGTGGGGCAGTATCGCCTCTATGTCGGTTCCGCTGACTTTCACTTGTATTTCCTGAGGACGACGCAGGCATTGTGACCGCCAAAGCCCAGAGAACCGCTCGCGGCTGCGTCGATGGTGCCGTATACACCCACATTGGGCACGTAATCCAGGTCGCAGGCCTCGTCAGCCTTGTCCAGGTTGATGGTCGGCGGGAAGAATCCGTCCTGTATGGCCAGCGCGCAGACTATGGCTTCCACCGCGCCGGCGGCTGCTATCATGTGGCCGGTCATGCTTTTCGTCGATGATACCTTCATCTTCCTCGCATGGTCGCCAAAGGCCTTCTTGACCATCTGCGTCTCGATGGGGTCGTTCATCTGGGTGCTGGTGCCGTGAGCGTTGTAGTATGCCACGGCCTCAGGTGCTATTCCGGCATCCTTGAGGGCCAGCCGTATAGCGAGCGCGCCGCCGTCTCCGGAGGGCTCGGGGGCCGTAACGTGGTACGCGTCGCAGGACGAGCCATAGCCGGCCAGTTCTCCGAGTATCTTTGCGCCGCGCGCCTTGGCGTGCGCTTCGCTCTCCAGAATCATGACTCCGGCACCCTCGCCGATGACGAATCCGTCTCGGGCCGAGTCGAAGGGTCTGGAGGCCTTCTGGGGATTGTCATTGTATGCGGTTGAAAGCGCCTTGAGCATGCAGAACGATCCCACGGCAAAGGCGCTGATCGCGCCTTCGGTACCGCCGGCCACGACGACGTCAGCACGGCCCGAACGTATCATGTCCATGGCCTGGCCCAGCGCGTCCGTGCCCGAAGCGCAGGCTGTCGCAGTGGTCAGCGTCGGGCCCTTGATGCCAAAGTGGATGGAGATGTTGCCGGCAGCCTCGTTGGTAATCATCATTGGTACAGTCAGCGGGAGCATTCGGGAAGGACCGGAACTCAGGAGCTTCTTGTGGCTTTCCTCGAATATCTCTATGCCGCCTATGCCGTTGCCCATGACCACCGCTACACGTTCCAGATCGACGCCGGAACCCTCCAGCGCTGCCTGCTTCCAGGCCTGCACTGCGGCGGCCACGGCGAACTGGGTAAAGAGTGCCATCTTGCGGGCGTCTTTCTTGTCCATGAACTGGCTTGCTTCAAAATTCTTGACTTCCGCCGCTACCCTGGAATCGAACTCCGTGGCGTCGAAGCGCGTTATCGGACCGAGGCCGCTCTTGCCGGCTTTGATGGAGGCCCAGAAGGTATCAATATCGTTGCCGATGGGGCTGATGACACCCATTCCGGTTATTACTGCTTTGGTCATATTCGCTCCTTGCTCGTGTACATGTATTACCAGCGGATTATCGTTCCGCCGTAGGTCAGGCCTGCACCAAAGCCCATGGCCATGACGAGGTCGCCCTTCTTGATCAGGCGTTTTTCGGCCATTTCGTTCAGCGCTATCGGGATGGAGGCTGCAGAGGTGTTGGCGTATTCTTCTATGTTCATGAAGATGTGGTCGTCCTCTATGCCGAAGCGCTTGGCGGCGGCCTGGACGATGCGGGCATTGGCCTGGTGTGGCACGATCCACCTGAAATCCTCAAGCGCGTAACCGGACTCCGCGAGCAGGGCCTCTATCGTATCGGTGATGGCCTTGACGGCGAACATGTAGACGCTCTTGCCGTCCATGATGATGGCCGGTGGCTTGGTGTAATCGCCATCACGTTCAAAAGTCTTGGTTCGCTCGGGCTGGCTCAGGTACAGGCTCTTGGCGCCCGATCCCTTGGCACGCAGCCAGGAGTACAGGAGTCCCCTGCCGGTCTCCTTGTCGGATTTCTCCAGCACGAAGGCCGCAGCGCCATCGCCGAAGAGGACGCAGGTTGCCCTGTCGGTCCAGTCGGTGACCCGGGACAGCGTTTCCGCGCCTATGACGAGGGCCGTTTTTCGACCCGGTGCGGCTAGCATGGAGGCTGCTACATCGAGCGCGTAGATGAAGCCGGTGCAGCCAGCGTTCACATCGAGGGCTGCCGCGTTTACCGCCCCCAGCTTGTCCTGTATGATGCACGCCGTAGCGGGGAATGCGAGGTAATCGGGCGTAACGGTAGCGACTACGATGAGGTCTACATCCTCGGGTGTTTTCCCGGCTTTAGCGAGCGCGGCGAGTGCGGCTTCTGTGCCGAGATCGCTCGTTACCTTGCCGTCGGCTGCAAAGTGGCGGGCACCTATGCCCGTATGTGACCGTATCCATTCATCGTTGGTTTCGACCCGTGAAGAAAGTTCGTCGTTGGATACTCGATTTGTCGGGATGGAAGCTCCGGTGCCGGTAATCAGTATTGCCATGGTACTCTCCTTGACACTATCCAAGATAATGTCATAAGCCGATCATGTCCTATATGACAAGTACTGTCAATATGTCAGGTTTGGGTGTTGCACTGATTATGGTGGCAATGGTTGACAAACGGCCCGGCTCCAACAAGCCGGGCTACGGTCGTAAAAGGATCTATTTTTTTTGCTTCGTGCGCGGCGCATAGGCGGCGATCAGCGAGAGTACCGCCGAGGCAGTGAGGCCTGCCATGGGCAGAAGTTTGGCCGCCGCTGTACCTTCCTTCATGAAGCTGCCCGCCGTACCGAGTGTGTAGCCCACCAGTACCGCGGCCAGAGTCCACGCAGGATCGAGCTTTCGCTTGCCCGACAGTACAATCGCCACGAAGAAAGCCGGCACTATGCCCGCGGTGTAACCATTGTACGTCTTGATGAGGATGCCGATGATGTCGGTCTGAAACAGCGCTATGAGGGCCGCGATGGCACCGACGGCCACAACCCAGAGCCGCACGCCCCTGACGGTCTTTTTCTTGAAAATGTCGTGCTCCAGCACACCGGCGGCGGTCAGCAGCACCGTATCGGCGGTGGACAGGATGGCGGCCAGGAGGCCGAAAATCAGAAGCGTACCCAGTATTCCTGGCAGGCTCCTGCGTGCCAGGAAGTTCAGCGGGTCGAGTCCACCGAGGTCGGTTATCGAGGCACGGGCCCACAGGCCGATGAATGTTACCAGCAGCGCGAAGACCAGCATGCCAAAGCCAGACATGTAGGAGCTCTTGCGGGCGTTGGCCGGTGTATCTGCCGACAGGATGCGGGAGAACATCATCGGGCAGATGAAGTACGAGCCTCCCAGTACGATTACGTAGTAGAGGAGATCAAGGAAGCCGAATTGTGCGTTGAACAGCTCGACCCGCACGGTGCCAGCCGCGGGAGGCGAACCGAGGAACAGCCAGGCCAGCACGGCAAGCAGGGCTGTCGCCAGGATGCCGAACTGGAACAGGTCGGTGCGCAGCACTGACTTCTGCCCGCCGATCAGGGTATACACGACCAGGAACGTTGCTGCCGCGACTACCGCCCACTGGTGGCTCAGCCCCGTAATGCCGGTGATTATCTTGGATGCGGCTACGAACTGAGCCGTTGCTATGCCCACCCAGGTGACCAGCACGATCAGGGAGGTCAGCGTGCGCATCGATGGCCCCACGAGCTTGTCCGCGAGGTCAGGCATGGTAACGGCCTCGGTCTCGCGTACCTTGCGTGACAGCAATGCTCCCTGCAGGAAATGCGCTATGCCGCCCGCCGCTACGAACCAGAATGCGGGGAAGCCAATATTGTAGGCCCGCGTTACGGTTCCTATCGTAATGCCACCGCCTATCGTCGACGCGAGCATGGAGGCTACAACCAGAACCTTCTTCTGGGACCTTCCTGCGACCAGAAAGTTATCGAGGGTGTCATTGTACCTGAGGCTGGCCGTGGCAATGGCGAGCAGGACGATCCCGTACATGATCAGAAATATGGTAGGCAACATGGCAACTCCTTATGGCTCTGTGCAACGAGCTTACCATAAAGTGTATCGCAAACTGTATCGTACGTCTATATACAAAAACGCCCCGCGGGTGCGGGGCGCTGTTTTTAGACGACAGAGGTTCAGGCGGCTGAGATGATCGCCTTGAAGTGGGCCTCGTCAACGGATTCCTTTTCGAGAAGTTCGGCAGCCAGGGTATCCAGCAGGGCCTTGCGCTCCTCAAGCACGCGCTTGGCTATGTCGTAGCGCGCCGAGACGGTGGCCGCAACAGTCTCGTCGATGTAGCGCTGGGTCTCTTCGCCATACTCGCGGGTCATTACCGGTTCGGCCGACGGGCCCATGATGCCGGCGCCGCGTTTGGTCAGCGCCACGTTGCGGTAGCGTTCGGACATGCCGTAGTCGGTAATCATGCGCCGTGAAATGTCGGTGGCGCGCATGATGTCGTTGGAAGCCCCGGTGGAAATCTTGCCGAACGTCAGCTCTTCCGCTGCCCGCCCGCCCATGAGCACGTCTATTTCTCCAAGGAGCTTGTCCTCCGTAACTATGTAGCGGTCCTCGATGGGCACCTGCAGCGTAAAGCCAAGCGCTCCGAAGCCGCGCGGTACTATGGAAACCTTCTGGACCGGGTCTGATTCAGGCGTAAAAGCGGCGACGATGGCATGGCCGGCCTCGTGGTAGGCAATGACGCGCCGTTCCTCGGGGTTCATCACGCGGCTCTTCTTCTCCAGGCCGGTCATGATCTTCTCTATGGCCTTCTCGAAGTCTTGCTGGTGCACCTTCTTGCGGCCGGCGCGGACAGCCAGCAGGGCTGCCTCATTGACGACATTGGCAAGATCGGCACCTACGAAACCGGGTGTGGCGCGGGCAACCTTTGTCAGGTCCGTTTCCTCGTCGAGCTTTACCGTCTTGGCATGGATGAGGAGTATCGCCTCGCGGCCGATGATGTCGGGCCGGTCCACTCCCACCTGCCGGTCAAAGCGTCCGGGGCGTAAAAGGGCGGGGTCAAGCACGTCGGGGCGGTTGGTTGCCGCCAGAATGATAAGGCCGCTGGTGGCGTCAAAGCCGTCCATCTCGACGAGAAGCTGGTTCAAGGTCTGTTCGCGCTCGTCGTTGCCGCCCATGACACCGTTGACGCGGCTCTTGCCTATCGCGTCAAGCTCGTCTATGAACACGATGCAGGGAGCCTTCTCCCTGGCCTGCTTGAACAGGTCGCGCACGCGGGCCGCGCCTACGCCTACGAACATCTCGACGAACTCCGCGCCGCTCATCCTGAAGAACGGCACGCCGGCCTCTCCGGCTACGGCACGTGCCAGCAGCGTCTTGCCGGTTCCAGGCGGGCCTACGAGCAGGACTCCCTTGGGTATCTTGCCACCGATATCGGTATATTTCTTGGGGTTTTTAAGGAAGTCTACCACCTCGACCAGTTCTTCCCTCGCCTCGTCAACTCCGGCCACATCGACGAACCGTGTCTTTACGTCGCCCTCCGCCACGATGACCGCCTTGTTCTGGCCCACAGACAGCACGTTGGAGCCCATACCGGACATGCGCTTCTGCAGCATGCGCCACAGGAAGAACATCAGCCCGAACGGCAAAACCCAGTTGAGCACGAAACTCATCACTGCGTTGCCTTCACGCGAGACGGCTGAATACGTTATGCCCTTTTCGTCGAGCAGTTTGGTAAAGTCTGCCTCGAATACCGGTACCGTCTTGTAGATGCGTTTCTGACTCTCCGCGGTAGCGCGTCCGTCCTGGCGGGCAGGAACTGCGTGGCCGGTATAGTAGTTGGCATCCATTTCTATGCGGTCGATCTGGCCTGAAGCCACGAGCGCCTTGAATTCGCTGTAGGGTACGACGGAACTGTCGGAAGCTACGATGAACCAGTTGAACAGGCTTATCGACACCAGGGCTATGACGACATAGCCGAGCGAGTATTTCCAGCCATCCATCGGAGGAAGTGGTTTTCCTTTGACAGGCTTTTTAGGTTTGCGGGAGTTCCATGAATCGGTCTTGCGGGGCATCGTATCCTCCGCTCTATAATGTACGAATTCCAACCTTGTTTCGGCCACCTTTGATGGCAAAAATGACCATTCCGTCATGCTCATGGTGATTCACGACGCCAATATTCAGCGAATACCCCCTTGTGGACTAAAACAAGCGCTGATCTTCCTTGACCGCGCTCACCTCTTTTTAGTACATTTTCAACGTTATAGAAACCACAACTCATACACGTTCCAGGAGGAATACCACATGAAAGTAAGCCCGTTAGGCGATCGCGTACTCATCAAGGTCCAGGAAGGCGACACCAAGAC
>JAIFMD010000203.1 GCA_020048755.1 Spirochaetota bacterium | reverse complement strand
AGGGGGTCCTGCTTCACCGTGCGCCTGCCACTGTTTTCAGAAACCGGCCGTATGCATGAAGGCGACGGTCTTTGTAACCGGAGTAGCAGTCAGGCGCAAAACCCGCCCGTCGTCGGACCGTTCGCGGCGAAGGGCAAGACCATACTCCTTGTGGAGGATTCCGAGCCAATAATCATCCAGATGAAGGATATGCTGTCAGCCCAGGGCTACACCATCGTAGTGGCAAGGGACGGCGGAGAAGCGCTTGAAATAATAGAACGGCAACTACCTGATGGTATGATACTGGATCTGATGATGCCACGGGTGGATGGCTTTCAGGTGCTCAGGGCTATACGCGAGGAGAAAAAGTCCGAACGCCTGCCGGTAGTCATCCTTACCGCCAAGTACATCACCAGGGAAGACCTCGCCTTCCTCAGGCACAACTGTGTGCATCAGCTGATACAGAAGGGCGACATCAGCAAACCCAGGCTGCTTGAAGCCGTGGCCCGCATGCTGAGCCCGGAGCCGGACCACGACGGAGATACCGTTACCCGGCCGCAGCCGCGCAAGGCTGTTGCAGCGCAGGACGGAACCTTGCCGTTGGTGCTGCTCGTAGAGGACAATGCCGACAACCTGCTGACGCTCAAGGCTCTGCTGTCCGGATCATACCGGCTGGCTGAGGCCATAGACGGCGTTTCAGGATTGGACCTTGCCAGGCGGCTCAAGCCTGACCTCATCCTCCTGGACAGCACGATGCCGGGGCAGAGCGGAAGTGAGACACTGGCTGCCTTGCGGCAGGACAGTTTGTTGAGCCACATCCCCGTCATCGTTATAACCGCGCGGGCCATGAAGGGCGACAGGGAACTCTTCCTGGCAGAAGGCTTTGATGGATACGTATCCAAACCCGTCGACAGGGATATGCTGTTGCAGGCCATTGCAGACTGCACGGGAGAACGTTGAGATGGCAACGATACTGGCCATAGACGACAATGGCGACAATTTGATAAGCCTCATGGCAATCATCCGGGAGAGCTTTGGCGATGCCACGGTCTTTACGGCCCAGAGCGGCCAGCACGGGCTGGTGCTGGCGCAGACTCAAGATCCCGACGTCATCCTGCTCGACATAGTGATGCCGGTGATGGATGGCTATGACGTGTGCCGGGCCTTGAAGGCTGATGAACGTACGCGGGACACACCCGTTGTGTTTCTCACCGCCATAAAGGCCGACAGGGAAAGCCGGATCAGAGCGCTGGAAGCCGGCGGTGACGCGTTCCTGTCAAAACCCATCGATTCAGTCGAGCTCACCGCCCAGGTCAAAGCCATGGTCAAGCTCAAGACTGCCAACAGGCAGCAGCACGATGAACAGGAACGGCTCGCCCGTCTCGTCCTGGAACGTACCGACGAGCTGGAGCGCAGCCACACCGCGATGCTCAACCTGATGGAAGACCTGAATGCCGAGAACGAGGCCCGGAAGGCTACCGAGTTGGCCCTTGAATCAGCGCTCAGGGAAAAACAGGGATTGCTCAGCGAGTTGCAGCATCGGGCCAAGAACAGCTTCAATATGATTTTCAGCATGATCGACCTGGCCATGTTCTCCGAGGCTACCCCGGACTTGAAGGCTTCGCTCATCGATCTGGGCAATCGTGTCAGGTCCATATCGGAGCTCTACGATCTTCTCCATGCCTCCGGATCCCTTATCGAAGTACCGCTTGACCAATACTGCGGGAGGATAGCCGCGCCACTTGTAGGGCTCTCCAACATCACCCTGAGCCACGAAATGGACAACATTACCATCCCCGCAAAGCTGGCAGCGCCGATTGGCCTCATCGTCGTGGAACTCATAACCAACGCAACCAAGTATGCCTTTGCTGATGGCCGGCAGGGAACCGTATCGATGACGCTCACGCGGATGCCTACTGGAGCACGGCTTGAAGTCAGGGATGACGGCATAGGACTGTCCTCCGACTTTGACCTCGCAGCACAGGCCGGCAAGGGCCTGAGCCTCGTGCAAGGACTCGCCGGCCAGATAGGCGGTAATTTTATGATCGAGGGTACCAACGATGGCACCCGGTGTGTGCTCGAGTTTGCATGCTGATGAACCCGGTAGCCAGGACAATGCGACCAGAAGACATCCGCCGCCTGCTGCTCGACCTCGTGGCCATACCCAGCGTCTCTCCCCATGCCGACAACGAACGCGCCGTCGTACGTTACCTGCGCGACCGGCTGGCCTTCCTGCCCTGCTTCCAGGAGCATCCCGAGGACCTGATGCTCCTCCCCGTTGAAGGCGACCAGCTGGGCCGTGAACTCCTCTTCGCGCTTGTCCGCGCCCCCGTGACCACCGCCGATACCGTAATCATGACAGGCCACATAGACGTGGTGGACGTCAGGGTCTGCGGACCGCTCGCGCCGCTCGCCTTTGACGCGGTAGCCTACACCGACGCCATCGGCACCATGCAGATGCCCGCGAGCGCCCGCCGCGACCTTGAATCGGGCCAGTGGCTCTTTGGCAGGGGCGTGGCGGACATGAAGTGCGGCGTCGCGGTGGCCACCACTGTCCTTGAGGACCTGGCGCGCAATCCCGCACAGCTGCAGTCCAACGTGGCGGTCCTCTTCGTCCCCGACGAGGAAAACAGCTCCCTGGGCATGCTTGGTGCTGTCCGGCTGCTGGCCAGGCTGCAGGACGAAGGCCTCCGGTACCTGGCCATCATCAACACCGAGCCGTCAATCGGCATAGGCGACAGCATGGAGGATCTGGCTTCCGTGTATACGGGCTCGGCCGGCAAGATCAATCCGTTCTTCTACTGCGTCGGCCGCGAGGCCCACCTGGGCGAGTACTACGAGGGCTTCAACGCCGCCGTTCTGACCACCTGGCTCAACCTGCTGCTGGAGGGCGACCCCGCGCTGGCCGACCGCGCAGGCGGCGAGGCGTTGACCCCGAGCGCTCGGTTTCCTATTACAGCTACTTCACCAGCACCAAGCTGCCAGGCGAGCTGCTGGACGACCTCCGCCGTCTGGCTCTGCTGGCCCAGCGCCGGGCCATAGCCCGTGTACGACGCAACGCACAGCGCTTTGCCGCTCTGGGCAAACCTCAGCCGGCCGCCCTGGACCTCAAGCCCCGCGTACTGACCTTTCAGGAACTCTTCGCAAAAGCGCGCGAAGCCTCCGGGTTCCACTTCGACGCGGTGCTGGCTGCCTCACTTGCTGCCGGCCTTGCCGCGGCCTCCGGCAACTTGCCCGCACATGCCGACGAACGGGAAAAGTCCCTGGCCATCGTCGATGCCCTGCTGAGCCTGGCGGGCGAGAAGGGGCCGCTTATTGTCGTCGGCTTCCTCATGCCCTGGTACCCGCATCGCGGCAACACCGGCACCACCGCCGGGGAGCGTGCCATGCTGGCCCTCGCAGCCGACCTTGCAGTGCATGCCCGGAGCCTCGGCTCAAGCCTGCGCATCAGGCCGTACTACGAGGGCATATCAGACCTGAGCTACTGCGGTGCGCCCTGCGACGAACTGAACCTTGCTGCCTATACCGACAATGTGCCCGGCTACGGAACCCTCTACGAACTGCCGCTAGCTGCCCTTAATAAACTCGCCATACCCATCCTCAACCTGGGCCCGGTAGGCAAGGACGCCCACAAACACACCGAGCGCATACACGAGCATTACGCCTTCCAGGTGTATCCGGCGTTGCTCCGCGAGGCCGTGCTCGGCGTACCAGTCGCATATGTGTAGGTGGCGTCATGATCAGGGAAATGGCGAAGATCTGCTTAGTATTGGTCTGCTGACCAGGGAAGCTGGAGCCGTATCACGGTTCCGGCTTCTGATGTAATGCTCATTTCGCCTCCGAGCTGGTCGGTAAGCAGGGTCATGAGCGTCAGTCCGAGTGATGTCTGAGCCTGTGGGCTGGATTCCTGTGTCCGGCTGGATTCAGGCTCGAACCCGATACCTGAATCGCGTATCATGATCTCTTCCCGTTCGTCACCATGACGCACGACCACATGTATCGACTTGCTGCCGGAGAAGGCTGCTGGAAAGGCGTGTTTGAATGCGTTCATCAATGCTTCGTTGAGGAACAGCCCGAGTGGCACGGCCTTGTCGATGCCAAGCGACAGTTCATCACCTTCCACCGTGAATGAAATGTTCGCATCATTGCCTGTCATCGATAGCAATTCCTTGCCCATGCGGTCGGCGTAAGGCTTGAAGTCGATGTGGCTTAGGTTTTCCTCATGGTAGAGTTGCTCGTGCACCAGGGACATCGCGAATATGCGGCGTTCTGTTTCGCGGAGCGCTTCATGGGCCGGACTGTCGGGCAGGTTCTCGTACTCGAGCCTGAGGAGGCTCGTGACGATCTGAAAGTTGTTCTTTACGCGGTGGTGAATCTCCTTGAGCAACAGTTCCTTTTCTTTGAGCGCTGCCTGGATGCTCTCCTGGGCATGCCGTTCCTGGGTAAGGTCCATCCACGCCCCGACGGCTGCCCTGGTTCCGTTCTGTAACCGGTAATACGCCCGCAGATTTTTTATGTACTTGATTTCACCCTTGGCCGTGACGGCACGGTAGTCAAAACTTACCGGTACACCCGCTTCATTGGCGGTCATTGCTTCTGCATAGAGCTGGTTTCTGTCGTCCGGATGGACTGCCTGGATCCATGCACGCGGGTTGGCCATCCA
Organism: Spirochaetota bacterium; assembly: GCA_020048755.1. Lineage (GTDB taxonomy): Bacteria > Spirochaetota > Spirochaetia > Treponematales > UBA12059 > SZUA-370. Next base: position 10,691 of record JAIFMD010000203.1, on the reverse strand, counting down.
GTCCTCAGGATCGTAACCGAGCATTTCGGTGAGCCGCGGGCTTACGTAACTGGTCCTGGATTCTCGGCCGAATTCCACGGAATAGACGATGGCCGGCAACTGTTCAGCGAGTATGCGGTAGCGGGATTCGGCAACTGCCAGCATCGAGCGGTTGCGCAGTGCCAAGATGAGGGTCAGCCCCTCGAGTGTCGCAATGAATATAAGGGATATGATGCCAATAACGATCAAGCGGGGCAGGGGCTCGGGCTTGCCGAGCAAAGTCACATCGGCTGGTATTCTGTTTGCATGTACTTTGAACCGCTTGAGCTGGTCGTGGCGTATCATCGATTCGTAGGTCTGCTGGCTGTTTTGTGGCAAATTCCCGGCGGGTTCGCCCCTGGCCAGCCTCGTGGCACGTTTTGCCGCCTGTATGCCCTGCAGCCGCCCCGAAACGACGCGACCGCCGAAGGCTCCAGCCTCCACGATAAAATCCCAGCACCCGAATACCGGCGCTTTTGATGCACCAGTAACAAAGGCCACGCTCTCCTTGACGGTCATGCGGGATCCATCTTCTGTACGCAGGTATGACAGGTACAGCACGATGGACGAGGGCGGAAGCTTCCCAAGCTGCTGCTTCAGTGTTAGCTGATTTTCCCCCACGCTACGCAATACGGTGATGCCGACCGGCATAGTAGCCACGGCCCTGTCAAATCGTCCCATGTTGATAAGGCCGGAGGTCGTCGTATCGGCGATAGCCAGGATCGTCGTAGTCCCGGGGAATATCCTCAGGGCCAGATCCAGGCTGCCGCCTATGTCGGGCGATTCGGTGATTCCGGTCATGCCAGCTAGAGCCAGCGGATTGTAGGCTGTTATGTCGTTGATGCCGCAGTACACGATGGGTACATCAAGAAACAGGTCCTTCGCGTGTTCAATGAGGAACCGGAGGGCATCATCGTCGACCGCTATGATGGCGGCTGGCTTGCGCCGTGCATAGTGGCTTCTAAAAAGCCGTGCCGCATCATCGAAGGGGCCTGCCGGAGTTCGCTGGGCGTCGAGGTATTCAAACGCCAGTTCAAATTCGGTTGATCCGGCCAGCACCGATTGGATTCCTGCATTGACCGCGTTGGTCCATTCATAGCCCTGATGGTAGGAGTTAAGGACGACGACAAGGCGTGGGTCGGCGTATGCACCCAGGGCCGTGACGAGGATACAGAGCAAGGTGATGATGAGGCGCGACGATGACCGGTGCATATCACGCTATTTTAACCGAATAAGGTTCTGGACGCCAGCATTGTTCAGCTAAAACCGCTTTGGATATGGTTGGTATGACTTTTTTAGTCATCTTCCACAAAAAAAAGCAGTAAAAAGAAGGATGCAATGAGCTTTCATCTTACCATTTTTGCGCAACTGCGATTAGACTGAGGAGTATTTTCCGAAGTATCAGCTCGCAGGGAGGCCAGGATGCCCAGATCAACAAGCAATGTGGACAAGAAGCAGGGTTTTGTAAAGAAAAACCTGGGCATGGATGCGGAAGCGCTCAAGGAGTCCTTTGTCCATCACCTGGAGTATTCCCTGGGCAAGGATGACTATTCGTCGACCCTGCAGGATTGCTATGCGGGCATCGCACTGACCGCCAGGGACCGGCTCATAGAGCGGTGGATCAAGACCCAGCAGACCTACCATAAAAAGCACGTGAAACGAATCTACTATCTGTCGCTTGAGTTCCTGATCGGCAGGACCCTGGGCAACAGCTTGATCAACCTGGGCATGTACGACGAGGCATCCCGGGCAATGCGGGAACTCGGCTACTCCCTGGAGGAACTCAGGGAAAAGGAGTGGGATGCCGGCCTGGGCAACGGTGGCCTGGGAAGGCTGGCCGCGTGCTTCATGGATTCGCTGGCCACGCTTGAAATGCCGGCCGTCGGGTACGGCATACGCTATGATTACGGCATCTTCTTTCAGAACATCAAGAATGGCTACCAGGTAGAGACCCCGGACAACTGGCTCCGGCTGGGCAACATATGGGAGTTCCCCCGCCCCGAGTTCAGTTACCTGGTCAAATTCTACGGCCGGGTAGAAGGCTACCAGGATGCGGAGGGAAAGACCAGGCGGCGCTGGGTGGACGCGGAGGACATTGTTGCCATGGCGTACGACACCCCGGTTCCCGGTTACAACAACAACACGGTGAACAACCTGCGGCTCTGGTCAGCCAAGTCTACGCGCGAGTTTGACCTCAACTACTTCAACGATGGTGACTACATCAAGGCGGTTTCCGCGAAATCGGTTTCAGAGAACATCACCAAGGTCCTGTATCCCAACGACAACAATTTCGAGGGCAAGGAACTGCGCCTCAAGCAGGAGTACTTCTTTGTATCCGCCACCATCCAGGACATCATCAGGCGGTACAAGAACGAACACGCGGATTTCAGCGAGTTTTCAAACCAGGTCGCCATCCAGCTCAACGATACCCACCCCGCGATCTCCATCGCGGAACTGATGCGGACGCTTTTGGATCAGGAATGCCTGCCCTGGGAAGAAGCCTGGGGCATAACGGTAAAGACCTACGGGTATACCAACCATACCGTGCTGCCAGAAGCCCTCGAGCGCTGGCCGGTGGACCTCATGGCCAGGGTCCTGCCGCGGCATCTCGAGATCATCTACGAGATCAACAGACGCTTCCTTGATGAACTCGCGGTTCTGTTCCCTGGAGACCAGGCCATGTTGCGTGAACTTTCAATCATAGAGGAAGGGCCGTCCAAGAAGGTCCGCATGGCCAACCTGGCGATAGTCGGAAGCCATTCGGTAAATGGAGTTGCCGCGCTGCACAGCGACATCCTCAAGGCCACCCTGTTCAAGGATTTTTATCGTGCCTGGCCGGAAAAATTCAACAACAAGACCAACGGCATAACCCAGAGAAGGTGGCTCAAGCTCTGCAATCCCGGCCTGGCTTCGTTGATAGACGAACGCATAGGAAACGGATGGACCCTCGACCTGTTCGACCTTAAAAAGCTGGAACCTCTTGCCAGGGATGCCGCGTTCCAGAAGAAATGGTCCGGTATAAAAAAGGCCAACAAGGAATTCCTCGCGGAGTACATACTCCAGCGCAACAATATTGTCATCAATCCAGATTCCATGTTCGATATCCAGGTAAAGCGGTTGCACGAATACAAACGGCAATTGCTCAATGTCCTGCACGTGATAACCCTGTATAACCGTATCAAGGACAATCCGGGCAAGGATTTCGTACCCCGTACGGTGATATTCGCCGGCAAGGCAGCGCCTGGTTACCACATGGCTAAATTGATAATCAAATTGATCAATTCAATCGGTGAACTGGTCAATGCCGACCCGGACGTCGGGGACCGGCTCAAGGTGGTATTCCTGCGGAATTATGCGGTATCCAATGCGGAAAAGATAATCCCCGCCGCGGATCTGTCGGAACAGATTTCCACCGCCGGAACAGAGGCCTCGGGCACGGGCAACATGAAGTTTGCCCTGAACGGTGCGCTTACCATAGGAACCCTCGATGGTGCGAACATAGAAATCATGGAAGAGGTAGGCAGGGAAAACATATTCATATTCGGCATGGATGCGGAGGAGGTCACTGCCCTTAAAAATTCCTCGTACAACCCGCTCCAGTACTACAACGAAAACGCTGAATTGCGCCGCTTGATTGACCAGATCGGTAGCGGATATTTTTCCAAAGACAATCCTTCACTATTCAAGCCCATCGTCGATTCCCTCTTGTACCATGGCGATACCTATATGCTCCTTGCGGATTACGCTTCGTACGTCGCCTGCCAGGAAAAGGTCAGCGATGCGTATAAGAACAAGAGCCGGTGGCTTGAGATGTCAATACTCAACACCGCACGGATGGGGAAATTCTCCAGCGACAGGACAATCAACGAGTACGCCAGTGATATCTGGGATGTAAAACCGGTATCGATACAGATATAAGTTACGGTATCGATGGAATCCAGCACCGCGACCCTGAGCTGGCTCGTTTCACGAGGAGCAATTCGTTCGCGAATATCTTTTCGTCTCTCTTTCCCGATCCTGCGCAGAATCTCTCGCCGCCGCGCTCGCTGCCGGCGCATGCCGACGAACGGGAAAAGTCTTTGGCCATCGTCGACGCCCTGCTGACTATGGCGGGCGAGAAGGGGCCGCTGATCGTGGTCGGATCCCTCATGCCCTGGGCGTCGCGCTGCTCACCAGGCTGTACTAAGAGGGCATATCGGACCTGAGCTACTGCAGCGCTCCCTGCGACGACCTGAACCTCGCCACCTATACCGACAACGTGCCAGGCTACAGAACCCTCTACGAACTTCCGCTCCAGGCCCTCCGCAAGCTCGACATACCCGTCCTCAACCTCGGCCCCGTGGGCAAGGATGCCCACAAGCATACCGAGCGCATCCATGAGCGCTACGCCTTCGAGGTGTATCCGGCGTTGCTGTGCAAGGCGGTGCTCGGCGTGGTGCCCGCGTATTCAGGGCAGGCCGGGAATGTCGGGGCTGAGCAAGCGCTTCGGCTCGCATGACAAGGCAGCCGTGGATGCAATTGACCTGGAAGTCAAACCGGGAGAAATCGTCGCGCTGCTCAGACCGTCAGGCTGCGGCAAGACGACGACCCTCAAGATGATCGCCGGCCTCCTCGAACCGAGCGCCGGAGACATCCGGCTGTTTCCAGGTGATGCGCGTCAGTAAGGCTACGCGGTACCCGGTATCCACCAGAATGCAGCGTGGCGCGTTTCCTTCTCGGCAACCAGATAGTCTATCCAGGTAAGCCCCCTTGAGCTCACCAACAGTAGTTGAAGGCTAACGTTCGCATGAGTAGCCCTATCCGGATTTTGATTGCTAAAATGGTAAAAGCCTCTATAATTTGCTGTATTCCAAAGTAACTATGTTGCTTCGAGGGTGTATGTATAAAAGCAAAGGAAAATCCATCCTTCTCGTGGAAGATGAAATCCTGATCGCCATGGCCGAGAAGATGCAGCTTGAAAAATACGGGTATGCCGTACAGGTAGTCACTACCGGTGAACAAGCGGTAGAAGCTGTGGAAACATCCTCCAAGATCGATCTGGTCCTTATGGACATCAATCTGGGTGATGGCATTGATGGCACGGAAGCCGCCCAGATCATCCTGAAAGACCATGATATTCCTATAATATTTCTTTCATCGCACAAAGAGCCTGAAATTGTTGAAAAAACAGAAAACATTACCTCATACGGGTATGTCGTCAAGAATTCTTCAATTACCGTTCTTGATGCTTCAATCAAGATGGCGTTCAAGCTGTTTCTTGCAAAAAAGAAGGAAATCGAGAAAGAAATAGCGCTGGCGCTTACCGAGGAAAAGTATAGGCTCATCAGTGAAAATACGTCTGATGGTATTATCCACTTTTCTAGAGACGGATTGATCGACTATGTTTCGCCCTCGTATCTGAAACAACTTGGATATTCAGAACTCAAGGAGTTCGGCAAGGGCCATGCTGCTATCCAGCCCGAAATACATCCTGAAGATCGAGACTCCCTGTTCGCGTCGGTATATGGTGCGATAGGAAGGAAAGAAAGGGAACTGACCTATACATTCCGGGTCAGGCATGCGGATGGACACTACATATGGCGGGAAGATCATTCCAGCTTCCTGTATGACCAGAACGGCGCCTATCTTGGGGCTTATGTTTCATGCCGTGATATTACCGAGCGGAAAATGATGGAAGCCGAGTTGTAGGATCATTCAACGCTAGCCGTCCAGGGATATGGTCATGATGGAATAACCAAGTACTGGAACAAGGCCTCTGAACGTCTGTACGGGTATACTGCGCAGGAAGCCATAGGCAGGAATCTGCTTGATCTCATAATCCCTGAAGAGATGAAGAATGAAGTTGCCAGGGCAGTCAAGCAAATGGTTGAGACTGGCATAGTAACCCCGGAAGCTGAACTCTCTCTTGCCAGAAAGGATGGAACACGAGTGACCGTCCTCTCTTCCCATGGTATCGTCAAGCCATCCAACCATCCACCTGAAATCTTTTGTCTTGAGAGGCACTTTCAAATATCTCGAGTTCTTAGCTTAAGAAAAATTGTGGTTTAATCTTTCTGGCTGACCAACCATGCCTTTTTTCGAGATTGCCTGATTTTGAGTTAAAAAATCACCTTACTCAAGAACAAAGGACAGACTGCCCCTATAAATACCTCTCTGTCGCTGTAGCCCTACACGACGCTGAGCGAAGGCAGAACGAAGTACTGAAGAATCTTCAGGGCGGCCAGGCAGACTACGCTACACATGAGAAGAAATGATACCTTCTGGAAACCGCGAACAAATATTTGGCTTGAAAGAAGCCAATCCTTCAGGTGTGCGTTGGCGCGTTCAACCGTTGTCCTGGTCTTGTAACGATTCTGCTCGGCCGGATCAAATACCCTCTGGTCCGTTCCTTTCCGCTTGTTTGGATCTATGAGCGGAACACGGTTCTGTCCACGAATATAATCGATTATCGGTTTCGCATCGTAGGCCGCATCCATGAGCGAGTACAGGTGCTGAACCTTTTTCTCAGTCAGTTTTTCCATGGGTATCGCGGCTTGGGAATCATGGACATTCGCGCCCGTCACGATAGCCGTTACCGGAAGTCCGCTATCGGTCACATCCAGATGGAGCTTGTAGCCTTTCCAGTACGAAACTTTCCCCTGACTGTTCTTCTTGCAGCCCCATGCGCAGTCTTTCTGCAGCTTGGACAATGAATTACGCGCGCTTCTCCCTGCCTGGCATTCGACTGTAGTCGGTGCTTTTGCAGGACGTGCATCACCTTTTCTGGGTCGTCCACGCTTGTGTTTCGGTTTTTCGACCGGAGTAACATCCTTTTTCTTGTTAACTGGCGTCTCGCGAACTGGAATTGCCGTGGAATCACGATTGATATGGCCTACAAGTCTATCCTTTTGGTAGCTCTCGACCATCTTGTTTAAAGTCTGGGTCAAGAGTGGCTTGGAGCAGAACGCAGACAGCCGGCGGGAAAAAGTTGGTGTGCTTGGAACGCCATCTAAGAATCCACATATCATTCTGAGGTTTGGATCATTCAGAAGACGATTCCGTAGCCCTTCAATCGTAGCTATCCGGAAGAAATGACGGGCAAGAAAGGCTCGCATGATCGGTTCGTTCTCGTAGGGTATTCGACCGCGGCATCTTCTGACTACCGCGATGCTTGGCTGGGCTTCCTCGATCAGCCTGAGCATTGCTAGAAAACACCGGTGCTCTTCAGCAAGGTATTCCTCGAATGAATCCTGGAGATTGAACGAAATCCCCAAAAGTATTTGCGCTCCACCCAGTATTTCTGATACAGTTTTCATCGCGGGGGTTCCCTTTCCTGTTCGGTTCGAGTCTCGATAACCCTTATCGTACAGGAAAAAGCCCCCGCTTTCCATCGAAAATTAAACGGTTACGGCTTTATGAAAGAGCCTCTTGATATAGATATTTCAGAACGGCTGAAGATTGAAGAGGCACTGCGGGAGAGCAAACAAAAGGCAGAAATGCTGTTGAACGTAGCCGCTGAAATAATCATCTCGCTTGATTCCAGCGGCAGCATCACGCTCCTGAACGATTCCGGACACAGGATACTTGGATATGAACCACCTGAACTTGTCGGCAAGAACTGGTTCAAAACCTGCATTCCAGATGAAAACAGGGACAAGCTCAGAAAATATTTAAGTATGTTGATCGAGGATGAATCCAAATTGTTGGTTTCGCACGAAAATGATGTCGTCCTTAAAGGCGGAAAGCGTAAAACCATTCTGTGGCATAATTCCATTCTCAGAGACAAGGACGGGAAGGGCATCGGATTGTTCAGTTCCGGAGAGGATATCACTGAAAGAAAAAAAATAGAAAAGGCGTTGCATGACGGTGAAGAGCAGAAGAATATGATACTGAATGGATTATCGGCTAATGTAGCTTTGCTTGATGGCAACCTGAGTATCGTCTGGGCGAACAAGGCTGCCGCCGATTCCGTCAATCTGCCTGTTGAAAAATTGGTCGGAAGTCATTGTTATGCGTTATGGGGTGACGATGCCAAGCCTTGCGCTGATTGCCCTTCAGTACGGGCGATTCAGTCAGGCACGTCTGTACATCAAGTCGTAAAAACAAAGGATGGTAAATTCTGGGATATACGGGGCGATCCCATATTCGATGATGACGGAAAGGTGATATCCATCGTGGAGATAGCCCAGGACATCACCAGGCTCAAGCAACAAGAAGAAGCATTGAGGAATGGCGCAAAGCGTCTGGAAGGAATCATTGAAGGCACTCATGCAGGAACCTGGGAATGGAATGTGCAGACAGGTGAAACAGTATTCAATTCAGTCTGGGCGGAAATTATAGGATATTCACTTGAAGAATTAGCTCCGGTTTCGATACAGACCTGGAAAGCATTGGTCCACCCTGAGGACGCTGCAAAGTCTCATGAATTGCTTCGACAGCATTTTTCTGGTAATACGCCTTTTTACGAGTTGGAATGCCGTATGAAGCATAAGGACGGGCATTGGGTATGGGTGCTGGATAGGGGAAAGGTGATTACATGGGCTGAAGACGGCAAACCGTTGCAGATGTTTGGAACCCATACCGATATTGACGAGCTGAAAAAAAACAGCGATAAAATAAAAAAACTGCTTGAAGAAAAGGAGCTCGTTTTAAAGGAAGTTCATCACCGCATAAAAAATAATATGAACGTCATTTCCAGCCTGCTCCACTTGCAGACGAGCGTGGTGAATGACCCTGCAGCGGTCCTCGCCCTGCAGGACGCAATCAATCGAATCAAAAGCATGTCCCTCCTGTACGACAAGCTGTATCAGGCTCCTTCCTATTCGGAACTATCAATACATCAATACTTGTCCGCTTTAGTCGATGAGGTTGTTGCAAACTTTCCGAATAGCCAGCGTATAACGATAGAAAAGGACTTGAAGGACTTCAACGACTTCATGCTTGATGTCAAGCGGTTGCAGTTGCTGGGAATCATCATGAACGAACTTTTGACCAACGCCATGAAGTATGCATTTTCCGGCAAAGAGCAGGGACGGATCTTGGTTTCGTCAACGTACGTTGAGAACCACCTGACTGTTTCAGTGCAGGATGACGGTATCGGCATTCCTGCATTGGTTTCGTTTGAGAACACCACGGGCTTTGGCCTGCAGCTCGTGGTTACCCTTGCACAACAATTGAATGGGACGATAAGACTGGAACGGGATTCAGGAACGAAGTTTGTCCTGGAGTTTGATGCGTAGTTAGTACATCGTACCTTGTGTCTCTTTCAGCCTGCATATTTGGGCAGGTACGTGGCACCGACCTTGAGCGGCGTCACGGCCTCCTTGAGCCAAATCTTTCTGCCTTCATCACTTAGCTGTTGCTTGGACAGGAACGCCCGGTCCGTGTAGAACGTCGCGAACTGAACGGCGATACGAACAGCTGATATTCCTGCCATTTCCGCATGAACTTCCTCCGTTTCTCTGCCCGGACCAACCCGGAACGGCTTCTGGTAGTTGTGGTACACGAGGTGCAGCATGAGTCGCGCAAGCCCGTTCGCCGTGTTCCTCGTGTAGCACGTGCTCTCCCTGCGGAATGCCGCGATGTCCTTGCGTAGCTCACGGTCGTAGTAGTTCACCGGGAAGAGCGGGTTGCTGATCGTCCTGCGCGCCTTCGACGGCCAGGTACTGTGGAGGAAGCTGCCGTTGCATTGGGATTGCGCTAGCTGCGATACGTGCAGGATAGAACGCGGGTAGGCGCAGTGCTCGTCGGTCCAGAGCCTGAGCTGGGGTTTATGGTACGTGTCCCACAGCTTCGGGATGAGTCCGAGGAGTCGCGTGAACGACGACTGTATGCCCTTCTTCGGGGCACGGTACGTCTGTTCAAGCTTCTCCCGCATCCGTTTCTGGTGCCTGGTCATACGGCCCTTGCGCCTGATCGTCGTGTGCGTAACTCCATACAGGAACTGGGAATCTTGCCCGACAAGCAGGTTGATGTTGTTCGGAAAGTACTGCGACCGGTCGAAGCTTTCAAAGCCGTCAGCGACGAGGTTCTCGGAGAGCTTCAGGTCCGCCAGCAGGTACTCGTGCATCGCCACGCCGTTCCGCGAGAGCCGCTCGACACGGTTCTGTATGCTCGCGATGGAACCGGTCAGGTGCCTCGCGATGGAGCTCACGCTCTCGCCCTGGCTTGTCGCTCGGTGGATTTCCCGCAGGTTGAAAAGGCGCTTGGTGTAGTAGTCGACGGAAAAGGTGCGCTCGGAGAAGCCCTTGCCGCAGGCCAGGCACTTGAATCTAAGGACATTCCCGACGACCAGGGTGTCGTATGAACCGACGTGTTTCCAGTGTCCGGCATAGGCATCTGACTCGTCGAAGTGGTGGCCGCAGTGCGGATTGGGGCAGAATGATGGAACCATGATGTACCTCCATCATGGCTACGCAGGAGCGGGCACCGGCGCTTTCGGGTTGGACACAAGGTTCGATGTACTAAAAAAATGTTGACAGATAAGAAAAGTGAAGTGATACTCATTATAAATTATACATTATAAATTATAATGTATAATCCAGTCCAACGGAGGTACACGTATGAAGAGAATTGCTGTTCTTATCCTTCTTGTCGTGCTCATCAGCACAGCCGGGGCACAGGGAGTCATCACCTGGAAGCTTCAGTCCTGGGCAGCCGCGGGTGATCCGACGTATGCCGCAGCTCTGGATTTC
>JAIFMD010000113.1 GCA_020048755.1 Spirochaetota bacterium | reverse complement strand
GACGGTTCTGGCTTCAAATCCTACGAGAATGAACCGTTCAACGAGAAAAGCATCTCAGGCGATCTCATACAGACGATGTACCTGGACAGCACTGACACGCTCTGGCTGGGCACCTACTCGGGGCTCAACCGCTTCGACCCTGCCACCGAGAGCTTTACCCATTACCGGTTCGCCGATTCCGATCAGTCATCGCTGTCCAACGACCTTGTGATCTCGATCTCACGTGACGCCCGCGGCAAGCTCTGGGTAGGTACCCTGAACGGCCTCAACAGGCTGGATGAAACCACCGGTGCCTTCAAGCGCTATTTTGCCGATCCGGCCGATCCTCATGCAATCCCGAACAACATCATCCGCTCGCTCCATCTTGACTCCAAGGGCCGGTTATGGGTTGGCATGACCGGAGGCGGCCTCAGTTCATATGATTACGAGAAGGACCGCTTCGACAACTGGACCAGTGCAGGGCCCGGCAGATCGGGCATACCGGCCAGCCTCTCCACCCAGGATATCCGCGAGGATGAAAACGGCGACCTGTGGCTGGCGGCCTGGGGTACGGGTCTCGTCAGGTTCAATCCCGACAAAGGAACCTCTGAAGTCTTCCCTCTGCCCGACAACCGCATTTATGTCATCAATACCCAGGCCCGCGGGTTGATACGGGCAGGCTCATGGGGTGGCGGCTTGCACATACTCAAGGTCAGCGATGGTACGATCGAATCATTCCGCACGTCAAAGGCCGTCGGGGTCCTGCCCAATGATGTCGTTTATTCTTTGATGGAAGACGCTTCTGGTGAACTGTGGATAGGAACCAATGGGGGCGGAATCGCCAGAATGGACCGGACCCGCACCAGTTTCACGGCATACGTTGCCGATGCCAGCAATCCGGGGGCCCTGCCCAACGGCAAGGTGATTGCAACACTCGTCGATTCAAGGGGTGTGCTCTGGACATCCATTTACAGTGCCGGCATCCACAGTTACGATCCTGAACTGCAGGCATGGCGCCACTATCGACACGTGAAGGGCGACCCGACAAGCCTCGGCGACGATACCTGCAATGCACTGTACGAAGACAGCAAAGGAAACTTCTGGGTCGGTACCAACAGCGGACTGTCGCGTCTGGACCGTGCAACCGGAACCTTTACGACGATGCTGCCTGAAAAGGACAACCCGAACAGCCTCTCCGACATAATAATCTACAGCATCCAGGAAGATCCGCAAGGGAACTTCTGGATTGGTACATACACTGCGGGGCTAAACTACTGGGACAGGAAGGCCAACACCTTTACAAAGTATGCGTTTAATCCTGACGACAAAACATCGATCTCTGACAACTTGATCAATACCCTCGGCTATGACAGTACGGGCCGGCTCTGGATAGGTACGAACAACGGCCTCAACCGTTTTGAAAATGGCCGTTTCGTCCGTTACCATTACAATGCAGGCAATCCTGCAGGCCTCTCAAGCAATGCCATACAGCGGATCAAGGTCGATTCACGAGGCATCCTCTGGGTAACAACGCGTGGCGGTGGAGTCAACCGCTACGATGCCGGTACCGACAGTTTTACACACTTCATGAAATCCGACGGACTACCCAACAACATCTGCTACAACATTCTGGAAGACCGCTCAGGCGACCTCTGGTTCGTCACGCAGTCAGGAATAGCGTTCTACGATCGTGAAACAAGCGCCATAAAGCGGGTGTCACTGTACAAGGAGCTCGAAAACGCATCCTACAATACAGGTTCCTGCGAGGGTCCGAACGGAGAGTTGTATTTTGGCTCCATTGGCATCCTGGCCAAGTTCGACCCGTCGAAATATGAAAAAAACCAGCATGAACCGCCCGTGTACATTACAGAACTCAAGGCCGCAAACCAGCCCAAACTTGCAGAACCCGTCTCGCAGGCTACCAGAGAAGAGTCGGTACGGCTGAAGTACTATGAAAACTCCATTGAAATCCGTTTTGCTGCCCTGGATTTCCGCGACCCCGGTGCCAACCAGTTCGCCTACATGCTTGAAGGGTTCGACAAGGACTGGACCTATTCTTCTTCCCGCAACTTTGCAACCTATACCAACCTGCCAGGCGGTAGCTATAAGTTCCGTGTCAGAGCCGCCAACAACGATGAAGTCTGGAATATGCAGGGAGCGGTGCTCCCCATCATCGTAGATGGGTCACCGTTCCTGAGCATTCCAGCAATCTTCATCTATCTGGTCTCGATAGCAATGGCAGGCTACGGCATCGCCATGGTGCGCTCAAGGCGGGAACTGGCGGGCAAAGTCAAGGAACTCACCTCTGCCCAGTCCGCACTGGAATCTACCAGTGCGGAAACAAAGCGCCTGGCACTGGAAGCGGAACGCGCCAATCTTGCCAAGGGCATGTTCGTAGCAACAGTGAGCCACGAACTCCGCACGCCCATGAACGGCATCGTAGGCATGGCAGAACTGCTGTCACGTACTGAACTCGATGAACGACAGGTTGAGTATGTCTCGACAATACAGAAAAGCGGCGATTCGCTACTCTCCATCATCAACGGCGTGCTCGACTTCTCCAAGATCGAGGCCAACAGGATGGAGATCGAGAACATTGCATTCAAGCTCAGGGACTTCGTAGACAGGCTCAAGGCAACCTTCAGCCATTCCGCAGTATCAAGGGGCTTGTACCTCGATGCAGACATTGCTCCGGATGTACCGGATTCGGTACTGGGCGACCCGTTGCGGATAGGCCAGATTCTATCCAACCTGCTGACCAACGCCATCAAATTCACTGAAAAAGGTGGAGTGCGCTTGCTCGTCAATCTTGCCGGGGATGCCCAGGGTACGGAAGGCAAGGTGCGGCTGCGTTTCCGCGTCGTGGATACGGGAATAGGCATCAAGAGCACCAGCCTGGCTACCTTGTTCGAACCCTATGCACAGGAAGACCAGTCAACGACCAGGCTCTACGGCGGCACGGGCCTCGGTCTGGCCATATGCAAGCGCATGGCAGAACTTATGGGCGGGACTATGGCGGTATACAGCAAGCCAGGAACTGGATCCACATTCAGCTTTGAGGTGGAGCTACCTGTCGCAGAACTTGCCGGGGACTCTGTACCAGAACAGGACAAAGTACAACCAGGCTTTGATGGATCGTCCCTGGCAGCGTTGATCGTAGATGACGACAAGATCAACCAGCTTGTCGCGCTTCGCTTCCTTGAAGAACTCGGCCTGCGGGCCGAGTGCGCTGAATCGGGCCATGAAGCCATTACCCTGCTGGCCAGGAACCGGTACGATGTCGTGTTCATGGATTGTTCCATGCCCGGCATGGACGGGTTTGAGACCGTACGCCGCATCCGCAACCGTTCCGCACGCGCGCTTGATCCGGATATCCCCATCCTTGCGATAACAGCCCATTCGCAGGCCGAGGACCGCGAGCGCTGTCTCTCCGCAGGCATGCAGGGCTACCTTGTCAAACCCATCAGTTCTCACGCTATTGCCCGCATGCTGGCGCAGGTATTTCCCGGGCGGGAGACTGCAGGCCCGGCCAGCAAGCCACGCACAACGATGGCCAGAACCGATCCAGCGGTGTTCGACGAGGAGGAATTCACCCGGAACTACGCCGGCGCCAGTGCCGTTGCCAGCGAGATCGTCGGACTGTTCCTGACACAGAGCCAGCAGATCTGCGACGATGCACGGGCCGCTCTGGCACGGGGCGACGAAGAGACGTTCCATGCGGGCATACACAGGCTCAAGGGTACGGCAGGAACTATCGGCTGCAGCAGGGTGGTCGCGGCAGCGGACTCGATCCTGGTCCTGCGTGGCACGTTGATGGAAAACAAATCCGCCAGGCTCGGGATGGAGCGTCTGGCGGATGATTTCAACAGGGAACTGGGGCTTGCGCTGGAGGCCATAGCCGCCTACAGCGAGTCTATTCGAGCCCGATGATCGGGGTACCCCGGGGATATTCCACGCTGAACGACAGGGGCAGCACCACTTCCCTGGATGGTGCCAGCTGGAGCGTCCAGACGAACGTCTCGTATTCGGTCTTGCGGAGTGAATCCGTATCTTTGGCGTAGACCGGCTCAAGCGGCTTGACGACAATCATTTCGTTTGCCGCGATGGGCACCTGGTCGGAGACGGTCAGGGTAATGGCGCGCTGCTTGCCGTTCTTGACGGTTATGAGGTATTCCCAGGTCGTCTTCTGCTTTTTGGCTACGACACCGGACGTTTCGTCGAACTTGAGCTTGAGCTTTCTTTCCACAGAAACGGATTCGTCAATTCCGAGGTCGGCACGGAATTTCTCCCCCGGCGGCACCGTGCCCATGCTGGCATCGGCCACGTAACTGCCGTCCACATAGACGTGCGATGCTCCGGCCAGAAACGGGAAGCTGGAATCGTTGGTGGCCTCGGAGCGGAAATATGCAAACGGCGAAAGCTTGGGTACCGCTTCATAGGAATACTTCACCGGCAAGTCCAGGACGGCGATGGTGACCGTGCGGTCACGGTTGTCAGAAGCCACCGTAGTAGCGCCTGGTATCCTGAAGAGCACGGCCGTAGCGCCGGTTTCCGCGGTGGAGACGGCGTACTCCATTTCAGGTGCCGGTTCAGCCAGTTCCGCCATGGAATCGGCGGCACCAGAAATCATGGGAGCCGCTGCAGGCGCAGCCATGGCGCGGGAACTCTTGGCTGATTCCTTGTACACCGGCTCCGGCCTGTAGACATCGATGCGCCAGGGCGAGAGCGTCGGCATGGAACCGCCGGCCTGCGGGCGTGCCGTGGACAGGCTGAGTGCCGCGTCCTTCCAGTTTTCGCCAGTATTCTGCCGCACCATGGCGCGGTAATGCACTCCGAGCTTCGAGCCTTCTGAATCGGCTCGCACCACATAATCCGGATGCCAGGATGGCCCGGAAACCAGGTATGAAACATCGAGGCTGGCCTTGGTGGCCGACCTGGCCTCCAGCACCACCTCCGCCTCTACGACAGAAAGGCGCGAACCAGGGCCAAGAGCCCGGATTTCACGGTTGATGCGCTCTATTTCAGCCTGCAGGGTCTGACTGGCCTTGCGCGCAGTGCGCAGGGAGGTGTTGACTGCCTCGTTGCGTGCCCTATGGAAATCGAGCATTTTGGCCCAGGCCACGGGATCCAGAGGCAGGGTTTCAGATGAGCCGGCACTTGAAGTCAGGCGCTTGGCCATATCCGCCAGGAACAGCCGCTCAGCCTCCGCTTCGCGGATCTTGTCATTCTCCACCGCCAGTCGCTCTTCGTAGCCACGCCGCTCGTCTTCCAGCGCCTTGAGCTCGGTGGAAACATCGCGCGTGCGCTGCCTCGAGACAATGCGCACGTCCCGCAGCGTAAAGGCACCCTTGCCACTTACCTGAAGACTGGACGCGTCTGTGGCGGCGGGCAGGTCGGTAAAAACCAGCGTTGACTCACCTGCAGTAATATCAAGTTCAGCCCGGCGCGTCACCAGCGCGCGGTCGGAGTACACCGTAACGGCCACAACACTGGACGGCACGACAGCCTGAGCCCACAGCGGAGCAGCTGCAACTGACAATACCAGCATCAACGTAACTCGTCGCATTTTCATGAGTAAGCCTCCACATACATTCTGGTACATACCCCACGATTCTACCACGTACATCCCCCAATTCCGACATCTGCACGCACAGTGAAAAAGAAGACTAAGAATTTCGCAAAGAGACACAGAGAAGATGAGAAACGATGAAACAGGTAAGTAAGAGTTAGACCATCTCTATCTTTATAGTTCGTCTTTATCGTTCTTCCCTCGTCTTCTCTGTGTCTCTGTGCCCAATTTTCCTGTCTTCTCCTTGCCCAAATTTTTCCTACCTCATCTTCTCTGTGTCTCTGTGCGAAAAACTTAAAAAACAGCCCCTTCCGGGCGGGCCGGAAGGGGCTGTTGAATCTACTAAAAGGCGTTACTTGCCAGCCGAGCTCACGGATTGATCGTCGTCGCTGCATGCACCATCGGAGTCCCCGCACGATGAGCACGAAGAGCAACCATCGCCGCAGGTCGAGCAGCCGGAGGCCGCACCGCGTTCCAGGCTGAGCTGGGAAGCCATGGTGCCACCCACCGGTTCGATGAGGCTGGACAGCTCGCGGTCGCCCTTGAAGCGCAGCACGTTGACCATGAAGATGTTCAGCTTGTTGACTATGTTCGGGGGCAACTGGTTGCCATCCACCTCGACGGAGATCGTCGGATAGTTGCGGTCGCGGGCCCAGGGAGCGAACAGCCCCTCGATGACGCGGCCGATGAGGCAGGCAAACGGCGAGATGTTGACGATGCCCGAGTATCCGTTCTGCATGGCGGTGGCCGCCACACCGGTAGACACGGCGATCTCGGAGTTCAGTTCCAGGTTGACGAAGTGCTCCTGGGTGTTCTTCATGATCTCGCGCATGTCGTGGGGCGTCCTGGGTATGAGGCCGGTGGGTTCCAGTATGGAGAGCACCTTTTTCTCGACCGAGTGCTTCCACATCTCTTCCACGCGCAGCTTGAGCAGGTCGCGCGAGGGCTTTGAGAACAGGCGCGTACCGGCCGGTTCCAGCTTGATGAGCTTCTTGAGTGCGTACTCGCGCACGAAATCCAGGTAGTGAATCCACTCGCCAATGCCCGAGACCTTGACTACGATGCCGCGCTCGCTCATCAGGTCGGTCAGTTCGCCCACCGCAAAGTCGTCACGGCGCACATAAATCTCGCCTACGACCAGCACCTTGGGGCAGTCTTCTATCCTGCGCTTGAGCGGTATCTGCCTGACGTCACCGGCTACCCGCTTCAGTTCGGGCCAGAGCCTGTCCGGGTGCTTCTCCACGGTCGCCATCATGATCTTCCAGGACGCCTCGAAGGCCGCGATGGCCGTACGTGGATTCTCTGCCGTCGCCTTGAGGGAGGTCTGGATGTCCTTCATGTAGTCAGTGACTACGATTCCCTTCCACATCTCCTTGGCAAAATCGGGGCCGAGCTCGGTGTAGGAATTGTCTGCGGACAGCGTGAACACGACGATATTCTCCAGGCGCATGTCCCGGAACAGGTTCTCATAGAACACAAAGTACTGGCCGGTACGGCACGGGCCCGTGGTAATCGGCACGAAGATCAGGTACAGCTCGTCCTTGCGGTACTTCTCGGAGGCTATGAACTTGAGCACGCTCCCGAGGAGCAGGTGGCTGGGCACGCACTCCTTGCCGGACGCGTGCGCGCGGGCCAGCTGGATGGTCTTGTTGGTAGCCACGGGCATGGCCTCCGCGTTGAGCCCGATGCCGCGCAGCGTGGCGGCCATGAACTCGGTGGAGACGTTGCCCATGTTGGACAGGAGGATCTTGGTGCGCTTGTTGCCGCGCACCATCACCTTCTCGCCGGACTTCGAGTTGACAACGCGCAGGTCCTCGCCGCCGCCGTACTGGAACTTCCAGCCGTTGTCGTAGCGCTCGGCCTCTATCTCTGTCTTCTTGGCGCGGTAGCCGTCAAGGATGTCCAGGAAGGCCTCCACGCGGGTGTCGATGCCGGCGTCCGCCGAGTGGGAATCCAGCTCCAGCACCAGGAAGGGCTTCTGGCCCATGGTCCACTTGAGGTAGTGCAGCATGAACGAGTC
>JAIFMD010000140.1 GCA_020048755.1 Spirochaetota bacterium | reverse complement strand
AGTTCCGGTATCAGGTCAGAAGGCTTCGAGACATTGAAGGCACCGGCTGCTATGAACAGCACATGGGTGGTGTCCACGACGCCGTACTTGGTGGTGACCTTTGAGCCCTCAACAATCGGCAGGATGTCACGCTGGACACCCTCGCGCGATACATCGACTCCGCCACCGGAACGGCCTTCGCGCGTGGCAATCTTGTCTATCTCGTCTATGAAGACGATGCCAGACTGCTCCACCCGCTCGCGGGCATCGGCGGAGGCGCGGTCCTTGTCTACCAGTCGCTCTGACTCTTCCTCGAGTATGATGCGCCTGGCGTCCTTGATGGAGACGACCTTCTTCTTCTTCTTGCCGCCGAATATGCTTGCGATGCCGGAGAACGCGTTCTCAAGTTCTTCCATCTGCTGACCGGCAAAGAGGTCTATGGTCGGCCCGGACTGGGCGGAAACCTGAACCTCGACTTCCTTGTCCTCGAGGATGCCGTCACGGAGCATCTTGCGGAATTTCTCGCGGGTGTCGTTGTTCCTGCCAGGCGCGATCAGAGGCTCAGGTGACGCGGGAGCCTCTGAAGCGCCGGTATTTCCGGCGACGCTGGTATTGCCAGCGACGCTGGTATTGCCAGCGAAGAACCAGTTGGGCGTTCCGGGGGCGGCGGTTCCGGCGGCTGTGGGGGATCCGGATGGCGCCGCTGCCGGGGCGGCGGCCGGCTTTGGACCCAGGCCGGGCAGCAGCAGGTCGAGGAGGCGCTCTTCAGTATGCCGCTCGGCGTCTTCCTTGACCCGCGCGGCCATTTCTTCCGTCACCATGCGGTAACCGGCGGCCATAAGGTCGCGGACCATCGACTCGACATCACGGCCAACGTAGCCTACCTCGGTGTACTTGGTAGCCTCAACCTTGATGAACGGCGCGCCGACCAGCTTGGCCAGGCGACGCGCTATCTCGGTTTTTCCGACGCCGGTAGGGCCTATCATGAGAATGTTCTTTGGCGCGATTTCCTCGCGTACGTCCTCGGGCAACTGCTTGCGGCGCAGGCGGTTCCGGAGCGCTATCGCAACAGCCCGCTTGGCCTTGTTCTGGCCGATTATATAGCGGTCGAGTTCCTCGACCACATGCCTGGGCGTAAAAAGCTCGAAACTCTCGGTCACGGCAGTTCCTCCACGAGGATGCGGTCGTTGGTATAGATGCAGATTCCGGCAGCTATACCGAGACTACGCTTGGCGATTTCGGCAGCGGAGAGGTCACTGGAGTCCAGGAACGCAAGGGCGGCGGCGTAGGCGTAGTTGCCGCCGGAGCCGATGGCAATTGCGTCGCCCGCTGGCTCGATCACATCGCCCGTACCGGAGAGGAGCAGTGTCTTGTCCTTGTCGGCTACGAGCAGCAGGGCCTCGAGCTTGCGCAGCATCTTGTCAGTGCGCCAGTCCTTGGCCAGTTCTACGGCGGCCCTCGTCAGGTCACCCTGGTATTCCTTAATCTTGACCTCAAAGTGCTCCAGCAAGGTAAACGCATCGGCGGTAGCGCCAGCGAAACCGGTAAGCACCTTGCCGTCGTAGATGGTCCTGACCTTGCGTGCGTTGCTCTTCATGACGGTTTCACCCATCGTAACCTGACCGTCGCCGGCCATGGCAACCCTGCCATTGCGCCTGACTGCTATGATGGTCGTGCTTCGTATCTTGATCATCGCTGTTTCCCTTCTGTCGCCGCATCCCGCCTGGGACTCGCGGCATGCGGATGAGCACCATCGTACACGGTGCGCAATCGTGCCATATCAACATGCGTATATATCTGCGTCGTAGAGATGTTTTCGTGCCCGAGCAGAGCCTGGACTACCCTGATGTCAGCCCCACGACCGACCAGGTGCGTGGCAAAACTGTGCCTGAACCCATGGGGTGACAGGTGTTTGTGCTGGCCGGTCAGCCTTACGCGTCGCTCGACTATGTAGGCTATACCGCGGGACGACAACGGCCCCGACCTGGCATTGAGGAACAGGTGGGTTTCTGTTGATTCAGCCATGATGCGGGCCTTGCGGTACGGTAGCCATGCACGGATGGCATCCACCGCGGGGCCGGACAGGAATACGGTACGGTCCTTGGCGCCCTTGCCGGTTACCCTGGCATGTCCTGCGGCCAGATCCACATCGGCGATCCGCAGCCCGGCAATTTCAGAGACGCGGCAACCGGTGCTGTACAGCGTCTCGAAGATGGCGCGGTCGCGTGCGCCGGCAAAGCCGTCGTCCGAGGCACTCTCTATGAACGCGGCCATCTCGTCCTCAAACATGAAATCCGGCAGGGTACGGGCCATCGGCAGCGACTCCACATCCTTTACCGGATTCAGTGTGGCTTGCCCAAAGCGGACCAGATACCGGTACAGCCCCTTGACCGCCGAGAGCGCCCGGTTGACAGAACTGGTCGCGTAGCCCGCCCGCACCAGGTCTGCGACAAATTCGCGCCCGGTGGCCGGAGTGGCAGATTCAAGTACAACGCCAGCCTTCTGACAGGAGGCTTCGTAGAGGCGCAGATCATCGGCATAGGCACGTATCGTCCGCGGAGACAGCGAACGAATGGCACCCAGGTAGGCCAGGTAGCCCTCAATCGGCGACGGCATGCTCTTCTTCCTGTCCGTCCTGAACATCCTGACTGTGCAGGTAGTCGCAGGCGGGATTGATGCAGGCCTTGTAGGAACCACGCTTCTTGTCGAAACGCTCCACGAGGAACCAGTTGCATTTGGGACAATAGCTGTTCGTCGGCTTGAAGTACGTTATGAAATCGCACTCGGGATATTTGGAACAGCCATAGAACTCGCGACCACGACCCTTTGACTTTCGCCTGGCAACGATCTCGCCATCGCAGTCAGGGCGGGGACAACGGGCCAGCGGGATAGACTTGGTGTTCTTGCAGGTGGGGAACCCCGAGCAGGCAAGGAAGAAGCCAAAGCGGCCAAGCTTCTTGACCATGGGCTTGCCGCATTTTTCGCAGACCTGGTCTGTAGGCTCGTCGAGGCTGCCCTTTACCGACTGGAGCGTCTCCATGATGCCGTCCACACGGTTCTTGAACGGCCCGTAGAACTGGCTTATCGCGGCAACCCAGTCACGCTTTGAATCCTCGACATCGTCGAGCATCGATTCCATGCCGGCGGTAAAGCCAGAATCTACGACATCGGGAAACGAGCCCACGAGTATCTCGTCGATCTTGCGCCCCAGCGTCGTAGGAACGAGTTGCTTGTTCTCGCGGGTAACGTAATATCGCTCCAGCAGCACTGAAATGATCGGCGCGTAGGTAGACGGCCGGCCTATGCCCTTCTCTTCAAGTACCTTGATGATTGACGCGTCGGTAAAGCGGGCTGAACCCTGTGTAAAATGCTGTTCCGGCCGGTAGCCTTCAAGCTTGAGTTCTTCGCCAGCCCGCATTTCAGGCAGTGTGGATTCCTTGTCTTCCTTGGTGGCAAGCAGCTTGATGACCTTGTAGAAGCCCTTCTCGACCAGCCTCGATGCGTTGACGCGGAAAATTGCAGCGCCGGCATTGACGTCCATTGCGGTAGAACGCTGCTTGGCGGGCGTCATCTGGCTGGCCACAAAGCGCTCCCAGATGATGCCGTAGAGTTTCTGCTGGTCCTTGTTGAGGTATTCCTTGATGGACTCAGGCGTATACGTGATCATTGTGGGCCTGATGGCCTCGTGCGCGTCCTGGGCCTTCTTGTCGGTACTGTACACATTGGCTTCCGCCGGTAGCTCGGCAGGAAAATGCTCCCCGAGCCAGGTGCGCACTTCCTTGAGCGCCACATCTGATACACGCACCGAGTCGGTACGCATGTAGGATATCAGACCTATGCGCGTGGAACCGATGTTGATGCCCTCATACAACTGCTGGGCAATCTGCATCGTCTTCTTGCTGGTAAAACCCAGCCGGTTGGCAGCGGTCTGCTGCAACTTTGAAGTAGTGAACGGCGGCTTGGGCCGGACTATGCGCTCACTGTCCTTGATTTCTCCAACCGCGCAAGGCGCACCCTCGATTGCCTCAGTGATTACCTTGACCTCGGCCTCGTTCTTCAGCTCTGCCTTGACACCATTCCAGGAAACGAGCTCACCCTGGAATGCATAGCGGCCTTTTTTGAAGTCAGCCTCCAGCGTCCAGTATTCCTCCGGGATGAACGACTCTACCTCGGCCTCGCGCTCGCATATGATTCTGAGGGCCACGGATTGCACACGCCCGGCAGAGAGCCCGTTCTTCACCTTTTTCCATAACAGCGGAGAGAGGTTGTAGCCCACGAGACGGTCGAGGACGCGCCTGGCCTTCTGCGCATTTACCTTGTCTTCGTCCAGGGTCCTGGGTTCCTTTACCGCATCGCGGATGGCCTGCGGGGTTATTTCATTAAAGACTATCCGCTTGATGTCCAGGCCCTCGTTCTTGAGCGCCAGAGCTCCGCGGATATGGAAGGAGATCGCTTCTCCCTCCCGGTCATTATCAGAGGCCAGCAACACAGCCTTTGACTTTTTGGCAGCCTTGAGCAACTCCTTGAGAAGTTTGGCTTTGCCCCGTATGGTCAGGTACTCGGGCTGAAAATCATGCTCCACATCAACGCCCAGCCTGGACTTGGGCAGGTCTATGAGGTGTCCCATGGATGCAAGCACGACGTACGAGCTGCCCAGGTACTTCTCTATGGTCTTGGCCTTTGCAGGCGACTCGACGATAACCAGCGTCGGCTTGTCTGGCACTTTCTTTGCCTTGACGCTTTTCTTCGCCGCTGTCGCGGTTTTTACGGTGGCCATCCTATGATCTCCTGGTTGGTTGTTCGGTGTTCGAACCAGACCCTGAGGCCCTGGTTCTCGATCTTCTGCGGTTTGCCGCCCTGCAGGGTCGCGCCCGGTAGCGTCGTACGCCATGATGCGCTGAAAGCCCGGACAGCCCGCGACCGTAGCGCCAATCTTCAATAATATCGCCGAAGCATGCAAGCACTACGGCCCCGTCGGCGGCCAGTGCATCCGAACCGGCAGATCTGATGCCACCCATGCATGTAGCCGAAACGTAGACATCACGGCCTTCCTCGAGGGCAAAGGCTGCGCTGATGAGAGCACCCGACGCGCCCGGAGCCTCTACCACCACGGTAGACCTGCAGAGACCGGCCAGTATCCGGTTGCGCTCGGGAAAGGTCCAGCGTGACGGAGGCATGCCGGGCGGATACTCCGACGCAATACCGCCGCCCGCGGCTACCATCCTGGCCGCGAGTTCCTTGTTTGCGGCCGGATACACAGCGTCTATGCCGCGTCCCATGACGGCGAAGGTCAGCCCGCCAGCAGCGAGCGCCCCACGATGCGCCGCGGAATCGATGCCGCGGGCCAACCCGGAGACAACCGCCACTCCCGCGGATCCGGCTTCCATGCCAAGCGCGGCCGCGGCATCGATTCCGCGGCCAGTCGGGAAGCGGGTACCCACTATGGCTACAGCAGGCTTCCTGGGATCAGGCAGCTGGCCGCGCACATAGAGCAGGAACGGAGGCCTGGCCGTCTCACGCAGTATCGCCGGATAGCCAGTATCGAAATATGCAAACGATGATCCACCTACCCTGGACAGATACGCCGAGTCGCGTTCAGCAGCGGAAATCCACGCAGCCGCTTCCCACGGAGCCCCCGGAAGGCGTCGCCCGACGATACGCTCCACGTCGCCCAGTCTGAGCGCAGCAAACGGTCTGTCACCGAGGGAACCCAGGAGTACAATGCGCTCGCGGGCAGACAGGAAGGGCATCCTTGCTATCGTCATCGCGGCCAGCGTGGCCAGTTTATTTACCATAGAGTTCGTCCAGTATGACCTTCTTGTTGTCGGCAGCCATCTTCTTCTTGTCATCTATGACCGTCGTACCGATTATCCGGTCATAGGCGTCGGCTGACTCCTGGAGCCGTCCCGCACCATAGAGGGCGCGTGCCCGGAGGAACATCGCATCGATATTTTTTGTATCTATCGTCAGATACTTTTCGATCAGCGGGAGTGCCGCCTCGTGGTTTTCCAGTTCAAAGGTGTACAGCACGGCAAGGCCATAAAGCGACTTGGCATTCCTGGGATCTATTTCCAGCGAGCGCTTGTAGGCGCTCTCGGAGGCGAGCAGCCATGCGGCCCTGGACTGGGCTCCTCCACCGACTTCAACTGAAGCAGTCTTGGAGAGGAACGCAGCCGATACCCCCGCTACGTAGTAGAGCCCGGTAGCGTCCGGGTAATGGCGGAGTGCCTTGAGGGACGCATCGTACGCGTCTCCATACAGGCCTTTTTCAAGGTACTTGACAGACAGGAGTCTCCAGTAGTTGCCCACCTTCTCCATCGCCACCGCGGTCTTCTCTACCTCGTTGCCGTACTTGGCTGAACGGGCTTCCATATCGAACATGAGTTCCAGAAAGTTCTTGTCTTCTCCACCGCAGGACGAAACCATCCCGGCCACGGTAATCAGCAACAGTACGTACCAGACTCGTTTCATGCACCTACCCTCCCGGTATCAGCTACGCCGCCGCGAGCCTTGGCGCTTGCGATTTCTTCAACGGAGCGGGTTCGCGGAAAATACACCTCGTGGGCAAGAGCCAGTTCTTCTGCATCGACATGGGTGTAGATCTGGGTCGTGGAGATGTCCGCGTGGCCAAGGAGTTCCTGGACCGTGCGGAGATCGGCACCACCTGCCAGCAAGTGCGTGGCAAAGGAATGCCTGAGGGAGTGCACCTTGCCGCCAACGCCACTGGCTATGCGAAGCTCCGAGAAACGCTTCCAGATGCCTTTTCTGGAGATGCCGCGGCCTGCCCTGTTCAGGAATACCCGGTCACTGCGGCGGCCCTTCTCCAGTTCAGGCCGTGCCTCGTCCAGATAACGCCTGAGCCAGTCCAAGGCCTCGCCGCCAAAAGGCAGTATGCGTTCCTTGCGACGTTTGCCCACTACACGGATGAACCTCTCTTTAAGATACAAAGAATCAAAGCACAAGGTGGAAGCTTCGGAAATCCGCAGTCCACAGGAGTAGATCAATTCAAACAGAGCCCGGTCACGGAGGCCACCGGGGGTGGAGATGTCTATGGAACCAAGCATCAGGTTGACATCGTCTGCCTTGATGACATCAGGCAGATGCCGCTCCTGGCGGGGACTCTCCAGGAGTTCAGTTGGATTGTCGGTCCGGATACCTTCAAGCCGCAGGTATTTGAACAGCCCGCGAATGCTCGACATGATGCGCGCCATAGTACGTGCCGACAAACCGGACGCGCGCCTGGAGGCCAGGAATTCGAGTATATCGGCGACCAAAGCCGTCTCCACGCTCGTGCCGCGCGCGGAAAGCCAGGCTTCGAGGCTCCTGGCTTCACGTACGTAGGCTTCAAGCGTCAGAGGCGAACGTCTTCTCGCTGCCAGCAGCCAGTCGCCGTAGCGCGCTATCGGATCCCTGTGGCTCACGGCCCTAGACTCCGCTTCGTTCAGTCGCCGGCCTTCGTTCCCTGAGTACCGTCGGAATATCCAGTTCGTCCGCATCGTTGCGTCCGGAGAGGTAGCCCTTGGTCCTCGGTTCTACGATGGAACGCCACTCGTCCGCTGAAAGGAGGTCGTCGATATCCCGGGTCGTTTCCTTGCGGACTGGTGCGCTGGGAGCCTTGGGCTTGATCGTGCGGTCAAAACCCGTGGCTATCACTGTTACGCTGACGGTGTCCTGGGCATCGGGATCGTTGACTATGCCGGCTATGACGAGCGCTTCAGGATCGGCGTTGCGCGTTATGATACCGACAATTTCCTCGTACTCGTTCAGGGTAAAGCTTTCGCCACCGGTGACATTGATGAGGATATTCCTGGCACCGTCTATGCGGGCATCTTCGAGCAGCGGGTTGGAGACCGACTGCTCGGCTGCCTCGATGGCACGGTTGTCGCCGCGCGCGGAGCCTATGCCCATGATGGCGTCGCCCTGCCCGCTCATGACGGTGCTGACATCGGCAAAATCGATGTTTATGTCACCAGCCACCGTGATCAGGTCGGAGATGCCCTGGACACCCTGACGGAGCACGTCATCAGCCATCTGGAACGCTTCACGGATGGGGGTACGCTTCTCTACGACGTTGAGGAGGTGCTGGTTGGGGATGACGATAAGCGTATCCACTGCCAGCCTGAGCCGCTCTATGCCCTCCTCGGCCAGGCGCATCTTGACCCTGCCCTCGAAGGCGAAGGGCTTGGTTACGACTGCGACGGTCAGCGCGCCTAGCTCCTTGGCTATCTCGGCTATGACAGGAGCGGAGCCCGTGCCCGTGCCACCACCCATGCCGGCGGTTATGAATACCATGTCGGCGCCCTGCAGGGCAGCTGAAATGGCGGCCTTGTCTTCCATTGCGGCTTTTTCACCGATCTCCGGTTTGCCACCGGCACCCAGACCATGGGTCACTTTGGCACCGAGGCCAAGCTTCACATGGGCATGCGAACGCTTGAGCGCTTGAAGGTCGGTATTCGCGACAATGAACTCGACATTGCGCAGTCCCGCCTCGATCATCCTGTTGACAGCGTTGGAACCACCACCGCCTGCGCCGATCACCTTGATGACAGTCGTACTGCCCTGGCTCTCGTCTGCGTCGTTGCGTGGCACAGCCACTGGTTCCATTTCGGCCTCAGCCCGCCGGAACGCACCGATCTCGTCCACCACACGTAGCGTCATAATCCCCTCCCCGTAGCGCGATTACATCAAATTCGTCGTATCCGGGCTCCGGAATGTGTCAGCAAATCGGTGCCCGGGTCAGTTACCTTAAAAAAATTCCTTCAGCCATTCCACGATGCGCCGCAACGGCGCGTCTGACTTTGGCTTGGCTTTGGCCGGCTTGCCCTTTTCATTGCCGTGGGCTACGGTCCGGCCACGCGGTTCAGGCTCCGGAGCCCCGCCCATGCGCTCTGCTCCCAGCAACACAAGACCCACAGCCGTGGAATAAGCCGGGTTCCTGTATGCATCCACGAGGCCACCGAGCGAAGACGGAGCGCCGGTCCTGACGGGCACGCCAAATACCTCGTACGCCAGGTCGGAGGCTCCGGGCATCAGCGCCCCGCCTCCGGTCAGCACGATGCCACCCTTGATGTGGCCCCAGAAACCGGGCTGTTCAACTTTCTCCCGCACGAGCCTGAAGATTTCTTCCATCCGTGGCTGGATGATGCTGGCCACCTTGGCTCTGGATATTTCCTTGGGAGACCTGCCGCCCACACCGGGAACCACGATGCTTTCATCGACTTCCACATGAGGCAGATAGCACGAACCCGATTCTAGCTTTATGCGCTCGGCTACATCCATCGGGACATTGAGGACGATGGAGAGGTCGTTGGTTACCTGCGAGCCGCCGGCCCCTACCGAAGCGCTGAAATAGGGAGCGCCGTCCGAGTACATGAGCACATCGGTGGTGCCGCCTCCCAGGTCGACGAGGAGGCAGCCGAGTTCCTTCTCGTCCGCAGTCAGCACGGCGCGCGAGGCGGCAAGGCTCTGGAGTATCAGCCCGTCGGCCTTGAATCCGGCACGGTTGACGCAGCGGACAAGATTCTGCGCGGTGGTCACGGAGCCGGTGATGATGTGCACTTCAGCCTCGAGCCTGACGCCTATCATGTCCAGCGGGTCGCGGATGCCCTTCTGGTCGTCCACGATGAAGGTCTGCGGAATCACGTGCAGTACTTCTCGATCCATCGGAATCACGATGGCGCGCGCCGCTTCAATGACCCGCTCCACGTCGGACTGGCAGATTTCCCTGCCCTTGCCGGTTACAGCCACGACTCCGCGCGAGTTGATGCCCTCGACATTGGCACCGGCCACGCCGACGAAGCAGTCCTTGACGTCGCGTCCAGACATGAGTTCCGCCGCGTCCACGGCTTTGATTACCGATTGCAGCGTTGCTTCTATGTTGACAACGACACCCTTCCTGAGCCCGGTAGATGGCGCAGTGCCCACTCCTATAATTTCGAGGACGCCATTTTCGTTGTACTGGCCGATTACCGCGCACGTTTTTGACGTACCGATATCCAGCCCGACTATCAGATTGTCACCCAGAGACGGCCTCCTTTGTCCGGTATACGAACGTGTCGGTCCGCAGATCAAGTTCGCGGATGGAGGGGGTCAACCCCTCGGTTTCGACTACGTCCAGGACGAGCATCATTGACTTGAGGAGTCCCGCGTTCAATACCGGCTGCATCCTGACGGGCACCTGGTAACGGGCGGGATAGACGAGAAGCTCTGCAGGAGCGCCGTCCCTGGAGACGACCCGGAGCTCTGAAATTGCCGCGATCAACGCGGGATTGGATCCACGGATTTCAGCCAGCGAGGCTAAAAGCGCTGCAAAGGTCCCCTCCAGCCTGAGCCCGTAATGCAGGCCCCTGATTTCCAGCCCGGACATGACGGGCAGTGTTCCCGCAGCCGGATATTCACTGGCTGGCGCGAATACCACGCCCAGACTATCGACGCAGTGCGCCTCGGTACGGCCAGCAGCATTGCGGGCATACACGACCGCCAGCGGCATCCGCTCGACAACAGAAACGGCAAGCACGTTTGGAAACCTGCGTTCCACAGAAGCGCTCGCCACCCGGGGGTGGGCTGATAGGTTCATCGCAATGGCAGCAGAATCAACATTGAACCAGTAGACGTGCTCGGGCAGCCTGGCCCAGGAGACAAGCTCGGCCTGGTCAAATGTTGAAACGCCGGTAACTTTCAGACCATGAATCTCTGTCAGTGGCAACACCGCCAGGAAAAACAATGCGATAAAGGATGCGGCAAACAGCAATCCGGCAATGACGACCTTGACTGTTCTGGCAGACAGCCCTGGTGCGGTAGAACGGGGTCGGGGCTGCGGGGTACTCCGGACTTCCTCATGTGAGGACAACCGTGCATAAGAACTGGAGTTCAGGGTAGTACGCGGATGAGCGTAGTCACGGTCGACGATAGTCGTTTCAGACATTCCCGCCCTGCCTTTCTCCGCTGCTGGCGGTTGCGGCGCTCCTCGACACATTGAAAAGGAAACCCGCGGCCAGGGAAACCGAGAGCAGCGAAGAGCCTCCGGAAGAGAAGAAGGGCAAGGGAATGCCCGTGGCTGGCACAGCACCGGAAGCGACCATGACATTGATGAGGGTCTGTATGGCAAGGTAGCAGGCGAGACCAAAAGCAAAGTGGCTCCTGAACGAATCAGGGGCAGCAAAAGACGCCTTGAAGGCACGCCACAGAAAGAATACCCAGAGGGCTGCGAATGCAAGCACGCCCATGAAGCCGGTCTCTTCAGTCCAGGCGGAGAATACAAAATCAGACTGCACGAGAGGGATGCTCCGGATCTTGAGTGTGCCTTGCCCGAGCCCTTTTCCCCAGATGCCGCCAGCACTGATGGCACGCAGGGAGCCATTGACCTGGTATGAAAGGTCGGCAGGGTCAAAACCAGGTGCAAGGAAACCTATGACACGCTTGAGCCGGTAGTCGCTCGTGAGCACCGCCAGGGAAACGAGCGGCACGCCAATTGAAGCCATTGCCGCAAAGAACACCACGGGGACCTCGGCTATCCAGAACATGACGATGGCCAGGAAGCCGAGCAGCATCGCTGTAGAAAAATCGTTTTGCCCTAGTACAATGACGGCGCCGACCAAAGCGACCAGCAACGGCGGAAAAACACCGTTTATGACGTCACCCAGTTTTTCTGCCTTCTTGGAGAGTATATGCGCCAGGTACAGTACAAGCACGACTTTAAAAAGTTCTGAAGGCTGAAACATGAGGCCGTTGTAGCCAAACCAGCGTGATGCGCCGTTTTTGCTGATGCCTATGACAGGCATGAATGGCAGAAGCAGCAGGATCATAGAACCCAGCACGATGGCGACTATGAATCGCTGCAAAAGTTCCAGCGGCACGAGTGCTCCGAAACCAAATGCAATGACGGCAGGGACAAGCCACATGAGCTGCCTGAAGGCAAAGTATCCACCGGATTTGCCAAGCGACATGGCATAGCCATACGAGGCTGAATACAGGCTGGCCATTCCCAGACCCACGAGTAGGAACAGGGCTCCGAGCAGGGCAGAGTCCCCGCCGATACGCCCGAAGGGCTTCTCCATCGTGAATCCGTGGTTCATACCTGCGCCTACTGAATTTTCAGAGTGGACAGGGCGACGATTGCGAACAATCCGCCCAGTATCCAGAACCGCGTGACCACCTGCGTCTCTTTCCAGCCAGAAAGCTCGAAATGGTGGTGCAGCGGCGCCATGCGGAAGACCCGCTTGCCTTTTGTCGCCTTGAAATACAGAACCTGAATGGCTACGGATGCCTCCTCGAGTATGAATACGCCTCCAATTATAAAAAACAACAATTCTTTCTTTACGACGAGGGCGAGCACTGCGAGCACGCCACCGAGGCTGAGTGAACCAACGTCACCCATGAAGACCTCGGCCGGATGGGCGTTGAACCACAGGAAGCCTACGCAGGCTCCCAGCAGTGCCAGACTGAATATCGTAAGCTCGCCTGCGCCGCGGATGAACGGTATGCCGAGGTAGTCGGACCAGTCGGCACGGCCAGTCAGGTATGTCAGCAGGGAGAACGCGATGGCTGCCATGATGACCAGTCCGGTGGCCAGACCATCGAGCCCGTCGGAGAGGTTTACCGCATTGGACCAGCCCATGATGTAGATGACGGCCAGAGGAATCCAGAATATGCCCAGATCGACAACGGGGTTCTTGAAAAACGGTACGTACAACTTTGTCATCTCGCCGGATGGATCAAAATACAGCGCCAGCACCGCGGCGAGCGCCACCAGGCCCTGACCCAGCAACTTGGTCCTGGCCCGCAGGCCGTCCGAGTTCTTGCGCTTTATCTTGAGCCAGTCATCCATGAAGCCGACGAGGCCGAAGCCAAGCATCGAGAGGATGCAGATCCACACGTAGCGGTTGTTCAGGTCTACCCACAGCAGCGTGGCGGTGACCACGGCGGCCAGGATGAGGATGCCGCCCATCGTCGGGGTACCGGTCTTTACCAGGTGCGTCTGAGGGCCGTCCAGCCGGACGGACTGACCGAACTTGAAGCGGCGCAGGCGCTGGATTATGACGGGCCCGAACAAAAAGGCTACCAGAAGCGCCGTGACCGCAGCATACGCGGAGCGGAACGTCAGGTAGCGCAGTACATTCAACGGGGTAAAGTACTTTACAAGGGGATACAGCCACTCAAGAAGCATGATGCCCTCCTGCTTTGCCGAGTTTTTCTACGAGGCGCTCGAGGGCCATGGAATGGCTTGCCTTGACGAGCACCAGGTCTCCTGGCTTGACCGTGGCCATGACGTCTTCTTCAAGGCGGGCGTACTCGTCAAAGAAGCGGATATCCTGACCCGTACCCCCTGCCAGTGCCGCATGGTACGCATCTCGCGCTTCTTCACCGTAGAACACCAGTATCCCCGCGCCAGAAGCAGCGGCAGCTTTACCGACACGCTGGTGGGAGGCTGTACTTTCCGCACCGAGTTCCCGCATGGAACCGAGCACGTAGATACGCCGACCAGAAACTTCTATGGAGTTGCAGAAGCCTATCGCGGCAACGGTGCTCTCGGCGTTTGCGTTGTAGCAATCATCCACAATGGTATACTGGCCGCGAAGTACGCTCGTGCGGCCTTCAAGTGGCGTCACGGATTCAAGGCCCGCGGCGACCTCAGCCGGACTGACTCCGTACAGCGAGGCAGCGGTGATGGCTCCGAGCGCATTGAGCAGGTTGTGCGCTCCGGGCAGCCTGAGGCGGGCCTCGAGCCCCTGATAGCGGAGCATCCAGCCATCGAGGCCAAGGTCGCGGGCACCTTCAAAGCCATCGGTTGAGCGTGGGCCGTAGGTCGTGCAGTGGCCGCGTACGCCGGTCATCAGCGCATCGCGAAAATCGTCTTCTTCCCACACTACAAGGTTCTGGTGGCCGTCGAATCTGGACGTTATGCGCTTCTTCTGGGCCATTATGGCCTCGCGGGTACCGCCGAGCAGGCCAATATGGGCCGTGCCGACATTGGTTACCAGCGCGCAATCCGGCTCGTAGACACCAGCGAGCAGGTCCATCTCTCCAGGCAGGTTGATGCCCATCTCGAACACCGCGGCCTGATGTTCCGGTCGCAGGAGGAACATCGAAGCGGGGAGCCCTATTTCTGAATTGAGGTTTCCTGGATTCTTTATGGTGTTGCGCGAGGCGCCCATGATGGCCGCGAGCAACTCCTTGGCGCTGGTCTTGCCAACAGAGCCGGTTACGCCGAAACGCAAGAGTGACGAAAAACGCGACCGCCAGGCGGTCGCTGCTTTCTGCAGGGCAACCAGGGTATCGGTAGCTACGATGACGCAGCAGGCTGAACCCGCTAATGCGGTGCGGCCGGTCTGGAACCACCAGTCGGCTGAAACCAGCACAGCCGGCGAACCGGCGTCAGCGGCCTTGCGTGCAAAATCATGGCCATCGCTGCGCTCGCCACGGAGCGCGATGAACAGTGAACCAGGGCCGGCGCTGCGCGAATCGGTCTCGACACGCCCGAATGGCGTATCGGATCCCTGCGCGATGGTGCCTCCAGCGACATCCGCAAACCAGGCGGTGCCGCAGACCCCGTTCATTTCAGCCATCACGCTTCTCCAGCCCGGGCTCTACCCGGATACGCAACGTTGTTTTGGGGCTTACCATATGGTAGCCCTCCGCACCTGCCATAGCCTCGTCCACCCTGGAGCGCGACCTGGCTACAGCTATGTCGGCGAGAAGCCTTCTGTTGTCTTCTATCCATTCCGCCTGCGTGGCTTCCAGACGGCGCAATTCCACCATCGCCGCATAGTGCCTGGCTCCCTGTGCGGCAGTCAGCGTTACCATGCACGGAATGGAGATTATGAGAAGTACGAGCGAGAACTTTTTCACCGTATAGCCTTCCCGGACGTCGCAGCGGGGTCATCATTGCCCACCCCCCACGGCCTTGGCGACCCGAAACTTGGCGCTCCGGGATGCTGGATTGGCCGCAACCTCGTCGTCAGCCGGTTCTACCGGCCGCTTGGTCAGGACGACGAGACCACGTTCCGCCTCTCCTAGAGGTATCGGCGCTTCTTGCTCTTCCTTGAAGTACGCACGTTCACGTTTTACGGCCTTTGAACGGAACAGGAGCTTGACGATCCTGTCCTCCAGCGAATGGAAGCTGATGCAGCCCACGATGCCGCCCTCAGCCAGACATTCCACAGCAGCCGCAAGGCCACGCTCAATGCGGCCAAGTTCGTCGTTTACGGCTATCCGGAGTGCCTGGAAGGTCCTGGTGGCGGGATGGATGCGGCCGTACCGAACTTTTGAAGGAACCGTGCCCTTGATGATGTCGGCAAGCCTGGCCGTGGAATCTATCCTCGCGGCACGACGCTCGCGGGCTATGGCCTGGGATATCTTGTATGCAAAGGGTTCTTCTCCATAGGTTGAGATGATGCGGAACAGCTCGCGCTCGTCAAGCTCGTTGACCAGGTCGGCCGCAGTGCGAGGTGCGTTGGGGCTCAGCCTCATGTCCAGAGCCTCGTCTCCCTGCAGGCTGAAGCCGCGGCCTGACTCCCTGAAGTGGAACATCGACACGCCAAAGTCAAAAAGCACGAGTCCGGGCCGCTCGGCGGTTCCTGCCTGCACCTGAGCGGCATATTCAATGAAGAAATCGTCAAAATACCTGTTTTCAAACCTGACGCGCACTCCGTAGGGTTCGAGTCTGGCGCGGGCAATGGCCTGGACTTCTGTGTCGGCATCCACACCAATCAGGCGGAGGCCGGGATACCTGGACAGGAATGCGCTGGAATGCCCGGCGAGGCCAAGCGTGCCATCAATCATCAGGCAGTCGGGCTTTGGTGGCACGAGGTATTCCAGCGTGTCAGCGAGCATTACGGGAACATGCCCGAAGGTCGGTTTTGTGTCACTCATAGGTTCTGGATGTCCAGCGCTTCAGAGGCTGCAGCGAATTCTGCCTCTGTGGATTCGATCCAGGCCTTGTACGCGTCAGCGTCCCAGATCTCCAGCCGCTTGGTGATGCCGAGGACTATGCAGTCCTTCGTCAAGCCAGCGAATTCACGCAACGACTGCGGAATCGCTATGCGCCCGGCCTTGTCGATTTCTACTTCCTGGGCCGGCGCTATGATGCGGCGCTGGATGATGCGCGCCTGCTGGTGAAAAAGGCTCGTGGAGGCAAAGAGCTGCTCGGAAAGTGCATGCCAGCGCTCGGGAGTAAAAAGCCACAGGCAGGAGTCAACGCCCTGGGTAACGACAAGGACATTGGCCCCAAGGCCGGCACGGAGTTTTGCCGGCAATGAGAGGCGTCCTTTGTCATCGAGGGTATTCCTGAACTCGCCCGTTACCAGTTCCATGCCACCGCTTCCCTTTTTATCCCACTTTTTCCCACAATTCTCCTATATCTTAGCGTATAGGCACTTATTGTCAACGCAATCCCCACGAAAGAACTACTCGACAGAATTATTTTTAGCAAAAAGTGCTACACACTCGTGTAGTGGTATGTACAATAATTTATTGATTGGAGGTATTTTGATGTTTTAGTGGGAAGAAGTGGGTGCCGATACTGGTTTTCAGTCGCTTGCGTGAAGCAGCCACCGCGGATAGAATCCGGCAATGACCACAGAAACCCGCTGGCTCGTCTACCCCGACGGCGATCGCCAGGAGACGCAAAAACTTCTCCGTGTAGACGACATCGTCGACATGAATGGCTTTGCCCTGCCCCTGCCACCGCCGAGCGAGAGGATGATAGCGTACAGGGTTTTCAAGATCCGGCGTGTCGAGGAACGTGGAGAACTGGACGTGCTCCAGTACCTGGAACTCGTCCCGGCCTCGGAACTGCGGGAACTACGATACTAGGGGTCTGCTGCCTTACTTGGCGAATACGTACAGGTCCTGCAGGCGGTGGACGGCCTGCAGCGAGAACTGGCAGACAGCGGTGGCTTCAGACACGACCTCCAGCTCTACGTAATGAGACAACTCCTCAAAACCGTCCGGGCTGGCCGATACGGTAAAGGCGAAGCGCCGACGCTCGCCAACCTCGACACTCGACACCGGGAACGGCCAGAACGTAAAGGTACCGTTGGTGTTCTTTGCCAGAGGATACGGATTGGTCCAGTTGGAGTCCATCATCTTGACCAGCCCCGACTCGCTGATGAGGGACACCTTTGAATCCACTATCGGTTCAAAGGTAGCTCCGTTGAAAAGGCGCCCCATTATGGGCCTGATATTGAAGACGGGACCAGCAGGTACATCCTGACATTCGTCGCCGTAGAGCCGCGCATGGTTTGGACGAGGCGCGGCATTGATCTGTGCCCAGCCTTCCTTGACCAGGCAGGCTATGTCGGCGCCGCGCTGAAGCTTTTCGCCATAATCAGTCTCCGAGTACGCAACCCCCCTGCTGGACAGCACATATTCAGGCTTCACCCGGTTGAGCACAAAACAGGCCACGTCCATACGGCACTGCTTGCAGGTGCACCACCCGCCCGATGAACCCTTGGCTCCGGCGTCGAATAATTCGTTTACCGTCTCGACGACGAGATCTTCCATCAGATTATGGATTTCCATGAATCTTCCTCCAGAGGGCCGACCGGCCTGTATCGTAGACTCTCGTACCAGTGTATCGATTTTACAACATTACGCAAGAAGATCCGAAGCAGCCTCTGCTAGACGCGCTCCCGGATCAGTGCTGGAATAGATGCGGAGTACGCGGAGCGAGCGGGTAAACGAAGCCACTACTTCAGGCCTGAACACCGTCGCGTAGGCAGGAAAGGCTGCGCCCGAGCCAATGACCGGCAGATCGGACTCGAATGAAATGGGCTCGGGTACGTCGATGACGACCTGGGAAGCCCCCGAGAGCCTCTCGAGGTCCGCCTCGAGGCCGGGGCGCAGGGCCAGGTCAGCGGCATGCCGGTGCGCTGGATTAGCTTCGTCAAACGGCAATTCGAAGCGGGACTTGAGTATGGCACCATCGAAGACAGCCTGGATGAGCCCCCGCGCATCCCTGCCCTTTTGGGCCATCAGCGCATAGAATCCGTGGTCGTCGAGCCCGTACAGGTCGCACGGTGCCAGAACTCCCGAGGCAAGCGCTTCTACAACGGCTTTCTTTATCATCGCGGTTGCCGCACGGACCGACTTGTGCCAATAGACAGCCCGGTACATCTGATACTTTGAAAACAGCACTGCCTCTATGGCCATGACGCCACGCTCTGAAACACCGGGACGGCCGGATTCATCCAGGCCAAGGTGCTGCAGGGTAAAATCCACATCCTGGACGCCGTAAGGCACACCACAGGCCCAGGCATCGCGGTTTAGGTAGTCAAGCTTGTCCGGATCAAGCACACCGGACAGCATATTCCTGAAGAGCCGGAGCGAGCCGTCCGGGTCTGAGGCAGGCAGGTCCTGATCAACGATGGCAGCCACGAATTCCGGGTCGGCCCCGGCTGCGGTCACGGCAGCGTGCAGTGGCCCCAGGACGACATCGGCGGTCAGGCTCTCATGGTCGCGGAGCGGTAGTTCCTTGAGTGAATGCGCGTACGGAAAATGCCCCAGGTCATGGCACAGCGCTGCGACGAGGAAGCCCCGGGCTCCGACTGCATCGATACCGTTCAAGGTCGACCTTGACGCAAGGGCTGCCAGGGAGCGTTTGGCCAGTTCGAATACGCCAATTGAATGGGCTCGCCTGGTATGCGTAGCCCCGGGATAGACGAGGTGGGCTGGCCCGAGCTGCAGAATGCGTGAGAGCTTTATGAATTCCGGACTGGAGAGGATGGCCGAGAACTCAGACGGAACCATGACATTGCGCCAGAGCGGATCCCTGACTGGTTCATCGAATGAGACACCCAAGCGTACCCAAAGATCGTCCATGAAGCCTCCGTCCCGCCGGTTGATCGACCAGCACCATCTGCGGGATACTATAGCACGATGCAGCAAAGACATTCTCGCATTTTGCCATGCCTGGCCAGACTGGGTGCAGCGGTTTTGATTGCCGCGCTTGGATCGGCCTGCGTCCGGTCACCCCCTCCGCCACCTGGTATGCCACCGGTAGCCCTGCCTGCGGCCGTGCTTTCCACCGATACGGAACAAGGTCAATCTGGCGGGCTTGCAGATGGGACACCGGTTGCGCCGGAGGCCGGGATACCGCCAGACAAGCAACCGGCAGACGGGGCGGCACCCGTTGCCCTGAAACCAGCCCTAAAAACAAAAACAACCGCGACCAAGGCCAGCGTCTCATCGAGCCTGGGCGGCCACGACAGGCATCTCGTGATGAGACCCATGGATACAGTCCTGGCCGCGGACTTCGAGCTGGGAGCACTCGCCCCGGACGATATCGAGCCAGGCTTATGGACTGCCCTCGGAGCACTGGAAAACGGGCTTGTCTCGGCTGAACTACCGTACGAGCTCTTCAGCGACAATGCCGCAGCCATCTCCCGCATCCGCTACACCGCAGAAGCATTGCAGGGAATTAAAACAGCGCGCTTTTCGGCTCCCAGGACCGGGACAGGCGGCATTGCGAGCGCCGGCATCAGGGTATTTGCCCATCGCGGTGGCGATTCCAGTAGCAAATTTCCCGGAATGGGTGCCGCGACGGGCCTCGTCATCCTGAGCCAGGATGAATCCGGATCATGGAGAATCGAGCACTTCGAGCTGGACCTGGTTGCCCTGGCACATCCCGTAGAGCGTTCCGGGACCTGGGATCCGTACGGCACTCCAGTACAACCCTGACAGGAAGATTCTCGATTCCATCACAAAGGTCCAGAAATACATTGAAGTAAAACCGCGACTGCGGCACAATAACTGCGGAGGTTTTTGCGGATGGCTATTTTGGTAAAGAGCATAGAGCGTGAATTCCTGCTTTCCACAGCCCAGCGCGAGCGGACACCAGTAACCATGGTTGCCGGCGGTGGCGAATGGACAGTCAGGATCATCTCGGTGGATACATCCATGGTGATGTTCCATCATGAAGTGCCGCTCAGCCTGCTCGGCAAGGGTACGAGCTACGACTTCCATTACAACACCAGAGGCCAGAGCATAGCCTTCAAGGCCAGCATGCTTGAACCAGGTGAAAAACGGTTTGGTGTTTCGTTGCCCGAAAAAGTCTACAAGAACCCGAGCCGCCGCTTCATCCGCTTGCCACCACCCGGAGATCTTGCCGCCTCGTTTGCCTTCGCGGGCGAACGCTACGACCTGGATTTTCCGGCCAGCGCTGCTTACAATCCCGCAAAGGAACCCGAGCCATCTCCGGACTTCAATCCTTCCGACCTCCGGGGACTGATGGCCGAATTCGAACGCAAGGCCCTCGCCATAGCCAGCGAACGCGGCATCGTCATGTTCAAGGACAGGAACCCCGAGAGCCTCGAAGAAAAACTGGCTACCACAACCGGGCGTTGCTTCTACCTGCCGACGTCCACTTCAGGCATCCCCAAAAGCGACCCCTTTGCAGAGCGAACCATCCTGACCAGGGAGGATTTCCTGCAACACTTCCTCGATACCGGTCTGAACCGTGATTTTGCAGAGGATGAAGTTGCAAAGTTCGAGCGCTCCAGGCGAATGGACAACGTGCTCTCGGAATTGATTGTACCCATACTGTTCCAGGACTACGCCATAGGCTACGCGACCATAGTGAACAGACAGGCTGGCAAACCGCCGTTCGATCTGGGCTCGGTGGAGACCTTCCTGGCCTTTGCGAGGGTGTTTTCGTGGTCTCTGAAGCTGCATGGGTATTTCAAGGATGCGCCGAAACTGGACGAAGACTACAGGACCCAGGTCGTCGACGTATCAGCCGGAGGTCTGCTCTTTGCATGCCGCGATCCAAAACTCGTGCAGGCACTCAAGGAAGGTACCGGGGTGAGCGTCCTGCTCAAGGCCAGAAAACGCAACGTCAACGCAAGCGGCACGATACGAAGGCACTATGCGGACTCGGGCGAGGCCTACTTCGGCATTGAATTCCACATGATGGCGCCGGAAGATTTCAGGTTCCTGTTTGAGTACCTCTACGGCAGGCCCTTCACCGACGATGATTCAGATTCGGTGGAAGGCGTGCGCATCGTCAACCGATAGCGTGTTTCTTCTGGGGAAAACTTTTCAGCATTGCCACAGCATTCCTGGCATCATTGAATACAAAACCGCCGTCCCAGTATTCCAGCGCAGCGAACAGCGCGTTGCCACCGTCGTTGTCGTCGCTCTTCTGGGTACGCCATGAAACAAAATCAGCCAGCCTCTCGAAATCCTGCGCAGACAGTATCTCCAGACGCTTGCGGTTGAAGTCGTTCCACTTCTCCAGGTCCCTGAATCCTTCACCCTCATCCTGCACGATCAAGTGGGCGTGGGCCGAATCAAAGGAATACCAGACACGGACCTTCTTGCCGACGGTGCACTGGTTGCCGTGCTTGACGGCGTTCTTGATGACCTCGCTGATCTGCTGCTCGAGCAGGTTTATCTCCTTGATCTCCAGAGGAGCGGACTGCACGATCAGCAGGGTAAAATATCGAATCTGGCGGTAGTCGGAAGGAAATTCCTTGTAATGCATGCCGGTCTTGTCGAAAAGCGGGCTGTTTTCGTTTACCCGGATCTCTTTGAGCTCGCTCAGGTAGGTAAGGTCTGCCATGATGTGCCGCTCCTATTCTTCCATCTGCAGGATAGCTTCCTCGATACTGTTGGTAATCGGAAAGTAACCCATTAGTTTCGTGAGTTCGATGACCTTCTTGACCGAGCCATGAATGTTCGTAATTATCAACCTGAAACTCATCTTCTTGATGGTCGAGCAGATATAGATAAGCGCGCCAATGCCGCTTGAATCGATATAATCAACGTTCTCGAGGTTGATGATGAAGCGCTCAACCTTTTTTTCGAGCATCTTCATGACGAGTTCCTTGAGCT
The DNA here is from genome assembly GCA_020048755.1 of Spirochaetota bacterium. GTDB lineage: Bacteria > Spirochaetota > Spirochaetia > Treponematales > UBA12059 > SZUA-370. Next base: position 7,991 of record JAIFMD010000140.1, on the reverse strand, counting down.
TGTATGAATTGTAAAGATCCATCTCGCCATTGACATCTATTATATAATTATTGCCGTTTTTCCGGATCTTGAGCTCCATGCATACGCCCCTTTCACCTATAGTTTCATCTTGAAAACGAGGATGGTCTGATCGTCGTGCTGATGGGCGGTACCCATGAAGGCCATGACCTCGGCCTTTATCTTTCCTGCTATCTCCTTGGGTGAGAGCGATCGGTTCCTCGCTATGGCCTCGCCGAGGTTTTTGCGCCCGAACTGCCGTCCCTGCTCGTTTATCGCCTCTACTACACCGTCAGTGTACAGCGCTGCGATGTCACCGTCATAGAGCCGGAGCTTTTTTCGCTGGTACTTTGTCGCCTTTTCCACGCCGATGGGCACGCTCTTGATTTCAACGGCTTCCACCGTATCGGTAGCCCGCCTGTAAATGAGGATGGGCTGGTGCGACGCATTGGCGTATTCAAGCTCGCCAGTAACGATATTGATGTCAATGATGCCCAGCGTTGCATAGTGATCCATGTCTATCTTGCCCGTGATGCCGCGGTTTACCCAGTCCAGCACCGTGGCGATGTCCTTGTTGGTATTGGTTATCAGGTGCAGGATCGAGCGGATCATGACCATGATCAGCGCTGCCTGGACCCCCTTGCCGGCCACATCACCGATTACACCGACGAGACGATCCTCGCGGGTGCGTATGACATCGTAGTAGTCACCGGAAATGCCGCGGGCAGGAGAGGAGAAAGCACCGAGCGCGAGTGACGGAAACTGCGGCAACTTCTTGGGGATAATGGTGCGCTGAATCTCGGCGGCTATCCCGACCTGACGCTCCAGTCCGCTCCGCTCGTTGGCTTCAAGGAAGGTGAAGAAATTACTGACGGCCAGTGTCCCGAAATTGGCCAGCAGCTTGAAACGGTCAAAATTGGCCTCGTCAAACTGGTTGCCCGGGCGGGTCCTGGCCACTGCCGCGACACCAATGATCTTGTCTTCTACCATCAAAGGAACAGCCATGAACGAAGAAAGGTGCAGAAAATCCTCGTCTCCATTGCTCGCGAAGCGGCCGTCAGCTGTTACCACCGGGGCAAAGATATTCTTGCCGGTCTTGGCGACCTCTCCGAGTATTGTCTCTCCGAGTCTGAACTGGGCGTGCTTCATGTACGATTCCACCCTGTTGGACTTGCGGGGAAGGCTCTCTGGCAAGGCGAACGGAGGTGGAAAGAGCCCTGCGTAGGCCTTGGCGACTATAATGTCGTCAAACTCGTCGACAAGGTAGATGGTGCCACCATCGGCGCCGGTCTCGGCGATCATGGCTTCGTTCATGCTGCCGAGCACGTCTTCGGTGGAGAAGCTGCCCTTGAATACGGTCCCGACGCGAAATGACAGGTTGTATAGCGAGTCTATGGATTCTTCATAATACGCTACGGCAGCGAGCGTTTCGTCATCATGGATGCGCAATCCTGCAAGTCCGGCAATCGCGAGCCAGACATACGAGATCGGCAGCACAAGCCACTGGAAGCCCACGCTGTCTCTGCCGAGTATCATCAGAAACACGAAATACGCGAGCAGGGCAACTACGGTTGGCATCCAGGTTTCAGCTACGAGGTGCCTGGCGCGGTCATTCCGGTCCCCATAATTGAAGGCGCCGGTCAGCGCAATGGCCAGTATGTCCAGACCAAAGACCGGCAGGAATACCCAGGCCGGCATCGCGGGCGCAAAGCCTGCAAAAGCCCATGCGACATGCAAGCCAGCCGCCATTGCGTTCAATACGAGACTCCCGGCAAGCCAGCCCCGCAGCGGCCGCCCGAACGGTGCCATGGTGAGGAACAGGACGAAGCTGAAATAGAGGAAGTCAAGAAGTAAACCAAACCTGGGATCAGGCATGATGGCAAGGAACAGTTCCCTGGCACAAAGGAAACCGATGAGGGCGATGAACGAGCCAGCCTGGCCTTCTGTATCTTTGCGGCTCAACGTAAAAAACAACGCCCCCGCACCGGCGAGCATGATGAGCATGGAAAGGAGCGGTGATTCGATAACCTGACTCATTGTATTGATGATCATGGGATTCCCTTGAGGTTATGCTAGGACCGAAAGGTCGCGGAACCGCTCGTACCCGCTTATGTGCAAGTGTAGCATGGCTAAAAAAATAACGTCAAGGCAAAAAGGAAAAGTGACCCGGACAGACGGTCCTGCTTCCCGATCGGACACGCATGCACTATACTCGGGCACACGCGGAACAACGCGGAGGACGGACGGACTGATGCTGTATTGCTGTATCACCATCGATTACCTATCCCAGCTGGAACGATCCGGAGTGCGTGAAGTGGGTGCATTCATCGAGGAACTCCGGACTGTGGCAGTTGCCTTCGGGGCGACTGCCGGGACCAGACGGACCCCGCTGATGTTTACATTTCCTTCTGGCGGCATGTTCGATGGCATCCAGACTGCCGAAGCCCTCACCAGAATGGTCAGTGCCTTTTCCAGATACGAGCCTTTCCTCCGTGGCGGCAGCCTGACGGTTCACGATACCACCTCGGGCGAGGACGCGCTCTCGTTTGCCTCGAGCATCCGTTACAAGGATTGCGCAGCCTATATATATGCATTCAGTCCACAGGCACGCGAAGCGTTGGCCCAGTATTTTGATGTGCAGGAAGATGCGTGGACTCCTCCGTTCCATGCTTCAAGCCTCGGTGACGCCGATGCTTCACTGTTGTTCGACCGGCCACGACTAGCGGCTACTCTTTCAAAGACGATAGCCAGATTGGAGAGGCGAGGACCTCGCCTGGTACATCTGGAAGCCGGCTGCGGCGTACGCTCCATCGAAGCTCTTTCCAGAGCCGTTGGTCTTCCCCGCGACCGGGCACTCGCACTTGACGGTGCCAGGACCAGACCGCTACCGTTCTCGCCCCTCGTCGAGGTTGTAGCGGCTCACACAGCCGCTGGCGGTTTCAGCCCAGCTTTGCCCGGGAACGAGGTATCTGCCTTTGATTTCGTGGCAGCTTCATCGTTTTCAGGAGGAGCACCCGAATCCGTATCAAAGGGCTGCGCCGCGTACCTTGACAGCTGGCTGGATGAGTTCGGTAGCAAGGGTGGCATTGTAGCCTGCGACGATCCGGCGCGTTTTTCAGAAGAGGTCCTTGAACTTGTGGCTCGCAGGCTGACGGAGGGCCGTGGATCAGAGCGCTACGTCTCCATAGCCGATGAAGGCTTGATCGACCGTTGGTCCGGACCCTGGGCAGCCCGTGTCCCGGCTGGCCTCGCCGATGCAGATGACAGACCGGCAATGACAGAAGCAGCCCTTGGTTCTACGACAGGCAGGACCAGGGACGCACTGGATGCCCGCTTCAGGTCGATAGCAGGCATTGGTATGGAAGCCGATGACCGCTATGGGCTGTCGGTCCTGCTCCGTATCCTTCCACACGAGGCTTCGCTCTACCTCTACACTCTGGCCATCATAGAAAACGAGCTGTCCGCAGCTGAGCTATCTGAATTCGTTGGCCGCCTGGGGCTCCAGCCTCAGGGTGAACTTTTGCTCCGGGGCCTGCTGTCGCGGGCCGGCCTGGTAGAACCGCTATCGTCCAGGACGCCCATAGAGCCGGTACATCCAGCCCTCATAGCCCGGGAAATCGGCCCCGAGGCCGTGGATGCCATACAGGAACGCTTCTCACGTTATCTCATCGAGCTGTATCGCGCCGGCAGGATACACCCAAGCATAGGATTCCTCAGGCGCGTAGGCGAACAGCCGACTGAAGAGCGGCTCGTGTACGACTGCGTATTCGAGGAAATCATGAGACCAGACAGACCCCGGCTGGGTGAACCTACGTTCCTGTCTGCATCGTCAGCATGCGTGTACCGGTTCTGGTCAGCACTGAGCGCCCGGGACCGTCTGGCATGCGAGACAGCAGCGGTGGCGGCCGATGACAGGATAACGGGACCGAGGGCCAAGACCGTCCGCGCCCTCGTTCATGCAGAGCTCGCATACGCCAGTGGCGACCCTGAGCGCGCGTCGAAGAGCGCCAGGGAGGCGATGCTGGCACTGGGCAAGGGAGCACCACCCAAGCTCGAGGCGCGTTCGCAGCGTATGATGGGCCTGTCCGCCCTGGCCCTCGACCGGCATGCAGAGGCTGCTGACTACCTGACGAACGCCCAGGAACTCTCGGAATCAGCCGGTGACGAGTATGAGCGCATGATGGCAGCCTATACCAAGGCCATAGTCGAATTCCTTGCCGGGGCCCTCGTACGATCACTCAAGGCCCTGACCTGTGCCGAGGAATCAGCAGCCAGACTCTTCAGGATGGACATCCGTGCCGCCATCGAGGCATTGCGTGGCAGGATAGACCTGGAACTGGGGTCTTATGACGAAGCCGCACGGCGCTTTTCGTCCTTGTCGGAACTGGCTGAGCGGTATTCCATATCCGGAGCCGGCCAGCGGGCGGCAATATGGCGGGCAAGAGCGCTGTCGTACTCGGGTGAATTCGACGAGGCAGTCTCGCTGCTCGAAATGGAATTACAGGATGCGGAAGCCCGGGTGTTCCGGGGGGAACTGGAAATACTCCGGGGCAGGCCACGGGATGCGCGGACCTGGCTGGAAGCACCGGAAGAACCGCTACCCCGTCCGTTTGATCCACCCGATTCGATAAGCTGGGACAGCCTCTTCTCCGAGTTCGAAGGCCGCTGCATCGGCTTCGACGCGGCCAACACCCCGCTCGCCGTATTCAGAACGGCACTGGCACTATTTGCCCGGGGACTCGATGAACGCAATCCGGACTGCGCCGTGGATCTCCATGCGCTGACACGCTCCGAACATGGGTCGAAGAATGATCCGGGCATGGGCCTGTACAGCTTCTTCTGTTACCTGCTCGAGGAACGGCTCCAGGATCCGCCGGTAGACAAGCAGACCGTACTTTCACGCTCCTTCAAAATCCTGCAACAGCGGGCAGGCCGCATAGAGAACAGGACCCAACGTGCCTTGTATATGGAAAAAAACACCTGGAACAAACGCCTGATAGAAGCCGCGAGGATCCATAAATTCATATGAGCGACAACCTGAACTACCTCGACGCGGCTTGTTACCATGCAGCGCCTGGTTTCATGCCCCACCTTGAAGGCGAACTGCCGGAACCCTACCGCCGCGATGAAGAACTCCTGACGGTCATGGGCCCACCTCGCCACACCTACTGGTCGAGAAACGTCTGGAAGAAACCCTTCACCGCGGAATTCGGCTCCATATCGGAGGCTTCGAAAATACTGCGGAGCGTACAACGCAACTGGGCGCCCTACCCCACCAAGCTTGCCCGGCGAACCACTCTCATAGCCGAAGCGCTACCTTCACTGCCCAACAAACCGAAAGTCTTCCCGTTCACGGTGCCACCATCACCCATGGGAGCGTTTACCCTGCTGGACGAGCACACCCTGATGGCCTCTGCGGAATGCTCCTCACCATGGCCCAATGGCGAGTTCGAGTTCGTGGAAGACAAGGAAGGCCCGCCCAGCCGCGCCTACCGCAAGCTCTGGGAAGCTCTCGTCATGGCCGGGAGCATGCCAGGCCCCGGACAACGCTGCGTCGATGCCGGAGCCTGCCCCGGAGGCTGGACCTGGGCACTAGCCGGCCTCGGAGCCGAAGTGGTGGCCATAGACCGCGCACCCATAGACGACAGGGTGGCCGCCATGCCCGGCGTCACCTTCATGAAGCACAACGCCTTTACCATCAAGCCCGAAGACATAGGTCCCGTGGACTGGTTCTGCTCCGACGTGATCTGCTACCCGCCAGCACTGTATGACTGGGTTATGCTCTGGATGGAATCCGGCCTGGCCCGCAACTTCATCTGCACCATCAAGATGCAGGGCGCGGACTGGGACAGGCCCAGCGTGGAACGTTTTGCCGCGATCCCCGGATCAAGAGTCCTGCACCTCTGGCACAACAAGCACGAACTGACCTGGATACTCGTCAGGGATGGGACCGACTACACGATGCATACGACATAGCCGGTCGCTTGACTTTCTGTGACACCGAAGCTACACCGGAACTAATGGCTAAATCACAAGATGTTGAGATCCCGGATGCAGGACTCATTCCACGCCCCCGCAATTTCGCATATCTGACTGGCGTGTTCAAACCACGCACCGGAGTGAGCATATCGGTCGATCCAGCCTTTGCAGCCGAAGCTATCTGGGCGCTGAGCGTGCTTGAGTCAGCCTTCACGGTCCGATTCACCTTGAAAGCGACGGGAAAAGGCACGATCCACGTAGCCCAGGTCCCTGGACTCGGAGCCGAGGGGTACCGGTTGACAATAAAGCCGGCTGGAGTCAGGGCAGAAGCGTCGGAACCCGCAGGTGCTTTCTACGCGCTCCAGACGCTCCGGGCCTTGGCGCTGATCTACGGTGACAGGGCTCCCGCCTGCCAGATAGAAGACGAGCCGCGCTTCCCGTGGCGCGGCTACATGCTGGACACGGTACGCAATTTCTTCGAGCCTTCCTTCATCAAGCGCTTCATAGACTTGGCCGCCCTGCACAAGCTCAACCGCTTTCACTGGCACCTTACGGACGACCAGGGTTGGCGGATGCCGGTCCGGTCACATCCAGAGCTTGCTGATACTGCGGCCAGAAAGATTGATCGTAGATACCTGCCGCATGTGGAGCGTACGCTCGTCTACAGTGAGGCAACGATAACCGAGGTGGTTGCCTACGCTGCAGAACGCCACGTACTAGTCATTCCGGAGATCGAGATGCCAGGACATGTAACAGCCCTCTTGTCGGCTCATCCTGAGTTCTCGTGCGTAGGTGGAGAATTCGAACCGGAGGATCGCTTTGGAATTTTCCCCGACGTACTATGTGCCGGTAGCGACAAGGCCTTCGATTTTATTGGAGATGTGCTCTCCGAGACGACGCGGCTGTTTCCTGGGCCATTCATACATTTCGGCGGTGACGAGGTACCCATCGAGCGCTGGGCAGCCTGCCCACGCTGCCAAGCGCGCATTGACGCAGAGGGTCTGCCCGATGCCACAGCACTTCGCGGCTGGTTCACACGAAGGGTCACCGCAATGCTCATGGAGCGCAACAGACGCGCTGTAGGCTGGGACGAAGTAGTAGAAGGCGCGGTACCGTCAGAGGTAGTCGTGATGGCCTGGAGAAGCGCGGAGCGCGGCGCAGCAGCGGCACGCGCCGGCCACGACGTCGTAATGTGCCCCAGCACCAAGGCCTGTTACCTCGATCACAAGCATCTCGACTCCGCAGAAGAACCTGGACACCTCGGTGTCAGCACGGTTCGTGACTCGTATTCTTTTGAACCGCTGGCCGGCTTTGATGTAGCGATAGCACCCCACGTGCTGGGCATACAGGGCAACCTCTGGACCGAGCTGATGTACTTCGGCCGGCAGGTTGAGTACATGGCCTTTCCTCGCCTGTCGGCCCTGTCAGAGACAGGGTGGACGCCAGAAGGCAGAAAAACATTTGAAGGCTTCTCGAAAAGGCTACCGTACTGGGGCAGGGCTCTCGACAGGCTCGACGTCGCGCGTTACCGGGGGCCGCTCGGATAACAGGGAAGGGACTTGACTATGGCAGGCCTTTCTTGTATTTAATTAGCATGCTAATTATTAGCGAGCTAAACATCGGACCACATGAAAACTCGATCTACCGTGTGGCGGCCCGTATCAGGGAACTCAACGCGGCGATAACCTTACGCATCGGCGAACATCTCGCCCCGACGGGACTGACACTCCCCCAGATGCTTGTGATAAAAGCACTTGCCCACAACGGCTCGATGACCATCAGCGAGATAGCTGTGGATCTCCGCGTCAGCAAACCTACCGCTGTTGGCATCGTTGACAGACTGGAACGGCACAAGCTTGTAGAGCGGAAACGGGACAACGAGGATGACCGGCGAGAGGTCAGGGTCGAATTCGCGCCCGGCAGCGAAGAGCGGCTCCGGGGTATCCGGAAGTCGGTTGACGCAGCCATGGCAGCAGCATTCTCCGACATAGCGCAGAGCGACCTTGACCTGCTCG
>JAIFMD010000023.1 GCA_020048755.1 Spirochaetota bacterium | reverse complement strand
CAGGTGTCAAAGAACCTCCTCTTCATCCGGCCATACGCTGGAGTAGGATACAGTATTGGCAAGTCAAGCGTGTCAGGTGGCCTCTCCAGTTCAATAACCGATCAAAATGATGTTCCACTTTCTGCTGCAGATCTGGAGGCTATCAATGCCGCGCTTACTATGACAGGCATGGATGTACCCAATATCAGTGCTGATGGCATCCTCTTCGGCAAAGACAGCACAGATCCCGCCCTCCGCGTCTACGGCGGCGTGTCGCTCGCGCTGATCATCGTCCACATTGACACGTCTGTGATCTACGTTCCTGCAACGAAGAGCCTGGGCGGTTCTGTAATGCTTCGAGTGCAGCTGTAAAACCGACTAAAACAGCAGGTACATATTCGCCTCAGCACAGGCGCACCGGTCATTCCGGTGCGCCTGTTTTTCTGTTGGCGGGTTTTCAGTGATGGTCTTGCCTGGCAGTTCCACGTTTGTGTATCTTCAGTATCAGAAGCAACAAGTTTCTATGTACATATAAAGGATCAATCATGTTTGAGTGGTTTGCCAACCTTGATCACACGATGCAGGCCCTGCTGGCTACCCTTTTTACCTGGGGCGTGACGGCACTCGGCGCTGGCATGGTATTTTTCTTCAAGTCAATAGACCGCAAGGTGCTGGATGGCATGCTTGGTTTTGCCGGCGGGGTCATGATCGCGGCCAGTTTCTGGTCGCTATTGGCTCCCAGCATAGAGATGGCCGAATCCATGGGCATGCCTGGCTGGTTGCCCGCCGTAGTCGGTTTCCTCGCTGGTGGAGCCTTCCTTAAAATCATTGACAAAGTGACGCCACACCTTCATATAGGTATGAAAATGGAGGACGCAGAAGGCCCCAAGACCACCTGGAAGCGGAGCATCCTGCTTGTACTGGCCATCACCCTGCACAATATTCCTGAAGGCCTGGCCGTAGGCGTGGCATTTGGAGCTCTGGGAGCAGGCATAGGGACGACGACACTCGCAGGCGCGATTGCACTTGCACTCGGTATTGGTCTACAGAATTTTCCAGAAGGCGCTGCGGTTTCGATTCCGCTCCGCAGGGAAGGCCTCTCACGCGGCAAGAGCTTCTGGTTCGGGCAGTTGTCTGGCATAGTCGAGCCGATTGCGGGCGTGGCGGGTGCACTGCTCGTCATAACAATGCAGCCCATCCTGCCCTATGCGCTGGCATTTGCTGCCGGAGCCATGATCTACGTGGTCGTTGAAGAGGTTATTCCCGAGTCCCAGGGTTCGGGGAACTCGGATATATCGACACTGGGCGCGCTCGGGGGCTTTGCGTTGATGATGTTCCTCGACGTAGCACTGGGTTGATTCTTGATGCCCGCATGTCAGTTCGCTTGACAGCTACGGCAGGCCGGCATAGTATTGGAGCACCGTGAAGAACGAAAAAACCAAGGTACTGATTATATTCGAGGACGGCCACGAGTCACTCGAAACCATCGCGAAGCACCTCAAGACGTCACTCGCCGAGGCAGCCGCTGTAAAAATGCGCTCAGCATCAGAAGTGGCGGTCGCCGAGATCCTCGCAGCTGACGCATATGTGTTCGGCGTGGGGGACTCTTCAACACCAGCATGGTCAGAGATCAAGCGTTTGTTCACCGGAATGAACCTTGCCAGCCGGAAAGCAGGTTTCTTTGTAACGAAAAAGGGCGCTGCTGACGGGCTCAAGGCTTCGTTTGCCCCGGCAGAGCTGGCAATTGGACAGGACCTTCCCGCCGATACGGCTAACGGCACTTCGGCCTGGGTACAGGCCCTCATCGGCGCTCGCTAGCGGCGCCTCCCATCAAAACCGACACGAGGTACGTATGTCCGCAGGGTTCAACCTAGACGACGCCATCAGGAAGGTGCCGGATTTCCCCAAGCCCGGTATCCTCTTCTACGATATCACGAGCGTTCTGGCCAAGCCTGACGCGTTCCGGTATTGCATCGACGCCATGGTCAAGTTGTACAAAGGCGCAGACCTTGACGCGGTTGCGGCCATCGAGTCCCGCGGGTTCCTCTTCGCGGCACCGCTGGCGGACAGGCTGGGTATTCCGCTTATCCTGGTGCGGAAAAAAGGCAAGTTGCCTGGTAAAACGCTTTCCCGCAGCTACAACCTTGAATACGGCACCGCCGAGATAGAGATCCACGAAGCCGACATCCCCAGGGGCGGCCGGGTACTTCTCGTCGATGACCTCATTGCCACAGGCGGTACGCTGCGCGCCGCCGCAGATGTCCTCATCCAGGGCGGGGCCATACCCGCCGGCGTGTTCAGCGTCATAGGCTTGCCGTTCCTGCATTACGAGGAAGCATTGCACGATCTGCAAGTCCATACCCTCATAGAGTATTTCGGAGAATAAGGAGCCCCCGCATGGGCATTTCACTTGTCAAGAATACCGCCTGGCACGCCAGGCGTGGTCCCGTCGTGCTCGTCATCATGGACGGGGTCGGTTACGGCAAATACAAGGAAGGCGACGCGGTCGCGAGTGCCGACCTGCGCCACTTCAGGGGCATGGAATCAGCATACCCTTCTACCAGGCTCAAGGCCCACGGCAAGGCAGTAGGCCTACCCTCTGACGACGACATGGGCAACAGTGAGGTGGGCCACAATGCCATCGGCTGCGGCCGCGTGTTCGCCCAGGGAGCCAAACTGGTCTCTGCATCCATAGAAACCGGTGCCATGTTCTCGGGCGCTACCTGGAAAAAGCTGGTCTCAAACCTTTGCGCCGCAGACGGCAAGGCACTGCACTTCATCGGCCTTTTTTCAGACGGCAACGTGCACTCGCACATAGACCACCTTAAGGCCATGATAGCCCGGGCCAAGGCCGACGGTGTGCGTACGATCCGCGTGCATGCGTTGCTGGATGGCCGAGACGTCGGAGAGCAGAGCGCGCTGGAGTACCTTGAACCCTTCGAGGCTTATCTGGCCGGGCTCTCAGGTGACGGTTTCGACTACCGCATAGCGTCCGGTGGCGGCAGGCAGTACATGACGATGGACCGCTATGGTGCCGACTGGTCCATGGTGGAACGCGGCTGGAAAGCACACGTACTCGGGCTCGGCGCCCGCTTCGACAGCGCCGAGGCGGCCGTCCAGCACTACCGCGCAGAGAAGCCATCGCTCATAGACCAGGACATGCACGAGTTCGTCATCGAGGAGAACGGCAAAGCCATCGGCACCATCGAAGACGGCGATTCAGTCGTGTACTTCAACTTCCGTGGTGACCGCGCACTTGAAATCACTGCCGCCTTTGAGGACGAGAATTTTGACCACTTCGACCGGGTGCGCAGGCCCAGGGTAGTGTATGCCGGCATGATGGAGTACGACGGAGACCTGCACGTGCCTTCGTCGTACCTCGTTACCCCACCGGCCATAGACAGGACCATGGGCGAGTACCTGGCGGGCTCCGGCGTGCCCATGCTCGCCATCTCCGAGACCCAGAAATTCGGCCACGTCACGTACTTCTTCAACGGCAACCGCCAGGGCAAGTTCGACGACAAGCTTGAAGACTACGTCGAGGTGAAAAGCGACCTGGTACCCTTCGAGCAGCGCCCCTGGATGAAGACCGCGGAGATCACCGACAAGGTGCTCGCGGCCATCGAGGGTGGCAAGTATCGCTTCATACGCCTCAACTACCCCAACGGCGACATGGTCGGGCACACTGGCGTCTACCAGGCGGTCGTCTGCGGCCTCGAGGCCATGGACCTGCAACTCGGGCGCCTCAAGCTCGCCGTACAGAAGGCCGGTGGCGTGCTCATCCTGACCGCCGACCACGGCAATTCCGACGACATGTACGAGCACGACAAGAAATCTGGCTCGGTGACAATCAAGGCAGACGGCGAACCCCGCTCCAAGACCAGCCACTCGCTCAATCCCGTGCCCTGCGTCATCTACGATCCTGCATACATGGGCGAATACAAGCCAGAACTCCGCGAAGGCCTGGGCATCAGTTCACTGGCAGCCACCTGTGTGGAAATGCTCGGTTTCAAGGCTCCGGAAGGCTACGACCCGTCAGTCCTCGAGCCGGCCACCTGATGGGCAAACGGCCATGATGGAGATAGAGCTCAAGGCCCGGGTGCGCGACAAGGCCGCTGTACAAAAGCGCGTCGAGTCATTCGCCCGCTTCCTTCGGGACTTCGACAAGTCAGACGAGTACTGGCACGGTCCGGACTGGCGTTTCGCGCGGGGCACCAAGGGCTTTCGCCTCCGCAAGGACGGCGAGAAGGCCCTGGTCACCTTCAAGCAGAAACGCAACGATGGCGGCATAGAGATAAACAAGGAAACGGAGTTCGAGGTATCGGACGCGGCAGGGTTCGAAGCGCTCGTAGAGCGGATAGGTTGCGAGCCGTTCTACAACAAGCGCAAGACCGGCAAGGCCTACGACTACGACGGCTGCACGGTGGAACTGGTAAGCGTCGAAGGACTGGGTGATTTCCTCGAGATAGAGCGGTTGATAGAAAAAGACGAGCCCTCCGAAATCGCGCTGGCCCAGGGCAGCATACGGGCCATACTGTCGATGTCGGGCGTTCCCGAAGGCGAAATAGAAGGCCGCAGCTATTCTGTACTGATACTTGCGAAAAAGGCCGACGCTTCCGGCAAGCTTAGACGATCCTGATCACGCGCATCGGCGCGGATTCCGGATGCGGATAGACACCACGCTGCCGTTCGGGCAGCAGCATTGAGATACGGTTCATGATTGCGTCGGTCATCTCGGCTCTGACACTCCGCGGCACACTGTGCACGACGCTTTCAGGCACGTCTGACGCGTTACCGTCTCCCGTTGCGGGTGGTACCAGCCGGAATACAGGCCCCACCTTTACGGTAAAACGCGTCCGCCTGCATGACTTGAAGTTGCGCCAGAAATGCTCTCCCCCTGAATGTGCCACAGGGATGATGGGAGCTCCGCTCCTGAGCGCCAGCTGTACCACGCCGCCATGTCCCTGCTGAAGGCGGCCATGACCGCTCCTCGTACCTTCCGGCGCTACGAGCAGGAGTCCGCCGCGGGCAAGTACGTCCAGGGCCTGGCGCATGGCGCTCATATCGGAACCTTCCCGGTCTATGGCAATGGCTTCCCATGAATCTGCGAGCGCACCCAGGACTGGATTGTCCCAGGTCTCGCGCTTGACAAGCCCTACCGTGTGGCGAGGATGCAGGAATGCATAGATCAGCGGTACTTCCAGGAAATTGACATGGTTCATGACGACGATGAGGGGCCCCTTGCGGGGTATTTTCAGCATCTCCGCCGCGTCGATCCTGCATAGCAACGACAGGATCAATCGTATGACAGGCGTTACTACCCTTGAAGACAATGTCATGGGGACGAGGCCGGCTTCGCCTAGCTGGCAGGCTTTGCCGCACTGGCGGCAACAGCCGGGGCCCGCGTGCGCGCCACCAGGCCAGGATCGCATATGATGGTGAGAGCAGAAGCCAAACACTCGATATGCAGTTCCCTGCCGTCTATGCAGATAGTCTCGCCATCCGCATGCACGATAAGGCCGCCGTCCGAAGCCGTTATATCGAGGCTGGAGGCGCTCATTGTCTTTATCCTGGCGTGGCCAGCCTGGGTGCCCTTCGTATACCGGACCATCAGATCAACCATTTCACGGCGGTTCAGGCTCTCGGCTACGCAGAGGTCAAAGCGGCCGTCATGGTTCTTGGCGTCAGGAGCCATGAAGAAGGTGCCTCCCATGCGCTTGCCGTTCATTATTGAAACCTGGGTGCTCTTCTGCTCAAGCACTGCGCCATCGTAGACAAGTCGCACCTGCGGCGCGGTCGGAAATATGATGAAGGTCCGCAGGGCTCCGATGACATAGGCCATGAAACCGTGCACATGCTTGAGCTTGGCGGCTTCCAGTCCGACGATGGTGTCAAAGCCGACACCCATGCCGTTGGCAAAGTACTTGCCCTGTGGGAAATCTCCGCCTTTGACGAAACCAACGTCCATGGCCCTGCGGTCTCCCTTGCGGAGCACGTCTACGCAGGCTTCGAGGGTGCCTGGCAGGTCGGCTCCATAGGCAAAGTCATTGCCCCGGCCAACGCTGAACGCAGCAAGCGTGGGTACGGGCTTGCCGGCGTTTTTAGCCCGCATCAGTCCGTTTACCACTTCGTTTACCGTGCCGTCACCGCCAGCGGCCACGACTATGCCGTAGCCTGAAGCGCCAGCGGCCTCAGCCAGCTCGGTGGCGTGCCCTACCCGCTCGGTTGCGCGCAGGTCAAACCTGAGCCCTGCAGCGGCCATCAGGTTCTGTATATCGGGCAAGCGCTCGCCGGCCTTGCCTTTTCCGGCTACGGGATTGAGAATTATCAGAATTTCAGGTGTGTTGCTCATCGTGCTGACAATATAACCTGTTGCCGCAAACAAGGCTACTACATAAACATTCAGGAATAAGCGCGCGCAAGAGCCGCGGCGGCAGCCATGTTCACCAGTGCGACCCTTCCGAGCAAGCGCTCGTCCACATCAAAACGGGGGTGATGGTTCGGGTAGGCCTTGCCTTCTGCTGGCGATTGCGTATTCAGGAACCAGAAGCAGCCCGGGACCTCCGCCAGGTAGTAGGCAAAATCCTCGCCGCCCATGCTTGGCACTACCAGTTGCCTGACGTTTTCCGGCCTCAGAACCTCCATAGCGGCCGCCATGGCTATTCCTGTCGCCTGTGCGTCATTGGTGAGCGGCGGATATCCCGGCAGCCACAAGAACTCGTGCCCGAGGCCATGCGCGGCCGCAATGCCTGCGCAAGCCCGCTCTATACCCGTCCTGGCCAAGGCGCGTTCATCTGGTTCGAGCGTCCTTGCGGTCCCCTTGAACCGGGCCTCGCCTGGTATGACATTATAGGTCGTTCCCGCGGAAATCTCGCAGACGCTGACGACAAAAGGCTTGCGCTGGTCTGGCACGCGGTTCCTGAACGCCTGGAGCGCACAGACAAATTGCGCCAGCGCCGGGATGGGGTCCAGCGCCTGATGCGGTGCCGCGCCATGGCCACCGGAGCCTATGAAACGCCCCTCGAACAGGTCGCTGGCTGCCATCATCGGTCCCGGCAGGAAGCCCGCCTGCCCCGGCTCAAGTTCCTCCGAGAGGTTGCCGACATGGGCACCGACGATAACCGAGACACCGGACAGGCAACCGGCGGCAATCATAGGCCTTGCACCGAAAAAACCTTCCTCACCCGGCTGGAATAGCAGCCGCACCCGGTAACCCTGCGGCGGCACCCTGGCATAGGCCTCCGCACAGGCCAGCAATGCACCCGAGTGGGCATCATGGCCGCAGGCGTGCATGGCCCCGGGGTGCGTGCTTGTGAACGGCAGGCCCGTTTCTTCAGTTATCGGCAATGCGTCCATGTCCGCCCGGATGGCGACCAGCGGCCCCCTGGTACCTATATCTACGAGGAGGCCACCGCCGCAGTCGACAGCCTTGAAACCGGCTGCCTCGATGGCGCTTCTGACATAGGCTACGGTCTTGGGTAGGACGAGGCCAATTTCATTTTGCATCGTTCCTCCGTATTGTGTTCAGGAATTGTAACGCGGGAAGAGGCTGTCGCGCTACAGGATTTGGCTTCCGGTCGCGCGCATCATCGTGTGGAGGCAAGCCCCCACCCCCCTGCGCCTCACGCTCGCTGCCGCTCGCGGCAATGCACAAGGCTTGCTATACTAAGGAGGCTTTGCCTCAATGCCTGTCTAGGGAGGGCGCGCTGCAGGATTTGGCTTCCGCCCTTCGGCATCCTGCCTCAGGGCTCCAGCCCGCCTCGTCGCCTTTCGGCGCATACGAGCTTCGCTCGTTCGAGTCCAAGGAATGTTATTGAAATGCGCGCTGAAAGCGCGCTGTCGTCCATGCGCCAGACGCTCGCAGAGCTCGCTAAGCTTCGCTCGCGCTGCGCTATCGACCACGGCAATGTACAAGGATTGATATACAAAGAGGCTTTGCCGCAATGCCTGTCTGGGGAGGGCGCGCTGCAGGATTTGGCTTCCGCCCTTCGGCATCCTGCCTCAGGGCTCCAGCCCGCCTTCGCCTCTCTCGGCGCATCCATGCGCCGAGCCC
>JAIFMD010000079.1 GCA_020048755.1 Spirochaetota bacterium | reverse complement strand
TGCTGGAAGGCGATATCATCGTCTACGTGGATGCCGACATAAAGAACATCCACCCACGCTTCGTCTACGGCCTCGTGGGGCCGCTGCTGGCGGACAACGAGGTGCGCTTCGTCAAGGCGTTCTACGACAGGCCCATCGCGCTGGACCAGAAGACGGTCAAGCCATCAGGCGGCGGCCGCGTCACGGAACTGGTCACGCGGCCGCTCTTCTCCAGCTTTTACCCCGATCTGGCCCAGTTCATCCAGCCGCTGTCCGGCGAGTACGCGGGCTTCAGGGAATGCTTCGACTCGATACCGTTCCCGATCGGGTATGGTGTGGAGACCAGCATGCTGATGGATATTTACGACAAGTTTGGCATGGGGGCGATGGCCCAGGTGGACCTGGACAAGCGCGTGCACCGCAACCAGACAACCGTCGCCCTTGGCCGCATGTCGTTCGGCATCATCCAGACCTTCATAGCCAAGCTTCGGGCCTCAGGCAAGGCCTCCATGGCCGGCGAGCTGTACAAGACGATGATACAGTTCGAGCTGGAAGGTGGTGCGTACCGCCGCAGGGAGAGCCACATAGAGATCGTGGAACTTCCCTGGCAGGGCAGGCACGGCATGAGGGTCCTGATAGTCCACTACCACCTGAAGCCGGGGGGCGTGACGACGGTGATACGGCGTCAGCTTTCTGCCCTCGCGGCGCTTGGGATAGATGCCGCGGTGCTGTCGGGCGAGGCCGCGCCGGGCTTCAGCGGCACGGTGTCGGTGGAGCCTGCCTTGGCCTATGATGAACCGCAGCCGGGGCAGGCGGGTTGCCCGGACCATCCTGATCCGGCCCGGGTGGCTGCCATTGTAGCTGCGATACGCCTGGAAGCCGACGCGCTCGGTGACGGCACGGTCATCCATGTGCATAATCCAACGATACGCAAGAACGCTTCGATGCTTGCGGCCCTCGCGGAGCTGGCCGCGACCGGGCGGCCACTGGTGCTGCACGTGCATGATCTGGCTGAGGACTGGCGGCCTGACGTGTATTCCAGTCAGCCGTATCCACAGGGGGCCCTCTGGGCTGTCATCAACAACTTCGATGCCGAAGCGCTGCGGAAGGCAGGTGCGCTTTCCGTAACCTTCCTGCCCAACCCGGTGCCATGTCCGGTCCGGCAGGAAACGGCCGCGAGGATGCCCGGCCCCGGCCTGGTGCTTTGTCCGGTGCGGGGCATTCGGCGCAAGAATATCGGGGAGGCGGTATTGCTCTCGTTGTTCGTGCGTCCCGGCAGCCACGTGGGCATAACGCTGCCGCCACTGAACCCCAGGGAGCTGCCGCACTACGATGCGTGGCGTAAGGCGGCCGCCAGGCTGGCCGCTCCGGTCTCATTCGGGCTGGGCCTGGCGCGTGGCCTGGATGACCTCTATGCGGAATCACGTGCGGTGCTCACAACCTCGATCAAGGAAGGTTTCGGCATGTCCTTCCTGGAACCCGCTTCCAGAGGCCGCGCTACGCTGGGCCGACGCCTTCCACGTGTCGTGCCCGACTTCGAGGCGGCCGGGCTTGCCTTCCCGGCCCTCTATGATGCCATCGCGGTGCCCGCTGGATTCTTCGATGCTGATGCTTTCGCTAGCCGCATCCGGGGCGTCGTGGATTCGGCTCTGGAGGCATTCGGGCATCCGGCTGTCTGTTCCGGCGCTGAAGTAGTGCATTCCATTCTGGAGACAGGTGGTGCGGGCCCTGATTTTGGCCGGCTGGACGAACTGGCCCAGGCCCAGGTCCTGGAGACACTTGCCAACGACCGGCGGGCAATGGCGGCCTTCCTCATGGCCAATCCCTTCGTCGAGCACTGGGACCAAACCGCTGAAGAACTGGAACCGCCTCCTATAGAGTCGCTCGAGCCCTGGTCGGAGGCACACTACGGAGAGCGGCTCGTCAGCCTTTACCAGAAGGTGTTGGAGGAGGGGGGCGGTCCTGCTCCGGACAAACAGGTGCTTGCCAGGCAATACCTTGAAGCGGAGGCCTTCCATGGCGTTGGTATCTGAATTTCCGGAGGCACTGCTGGAAGAGCTCAGGCGCGTGATAGTGGAACGTGGCATCGAGCATCCTGTGGAGGGCGAAGAGCCTGATATATTCGTGCCTCCCGCAAGGGTTCCAGCCGAACTTGCCCCGCTTGTCGGCCGCAGCTTGAGCGCCCCACCACTGGCAGTAGCCGTCGATGTGTACGGAACCTTGCTTGCCAGTGCGGCCGGTGATATCGGACCCGGTGCCGCGGTAGACAATTACCTGGGTGTATTCCCTCATGACATGGCTGAGCGCCTGCGCTCGCTCGTAGATGAAGACCACGCGGCAAAGCGTGCGCAAGGCATACCCTGGCCCGAGATAGACTCGGCAGCGCTCTTTTCCAGCGCACTGGGGCTTGATTACGAAGACGGTGCGCGGGCTGCCGTGGCCTGGGAATGCACTACCAACAAGTGCTCGGCCATGCCTGGTGCAATGGATTTTCTTGCGGCCTGCGAAGGACGGGGCATCTTCCTTGGTATAGTCTCCAATGCGCAGTTCTACACGCCGCTCTTCATCGAAGAAGCCTTTGAATCGTACCTTTTCGGGGAGCGCCGTTTCAGTGCCCGCGAACTGTTCGATACCACTCCTGAAAGACCCTGCCTGGGCTTCGATCCCGTACTTACATTGTGGTCGTACAAAACGGGGCGCGCCAAGCCTGACCGGTGGATGTACGACGAACTGGTACGGCGGCTGGCCGCGCGTGGCATTCCGGCCAACCGCATCCTGTATGTAGGCAACGACGCCCTGAATGACTGCGCGGCCGCCGGCGAGGCCGGCCTGATGACGGCGCTGTTCTGTGGCGACGAGCGCTCGTGCAAGCCACGGGCCGGCGAACCACGTGTCAAAGCCAATCCGCCTTCTACGCTTGCATCATCCTGGGACGACTTAAGGAGGCTTGCATGTATCTGACGAGGACCAGGGACATAACCCGCGTGGGTTTCGTATCCACCAGGTTCCAGGGCACCGACGGTGTATCGCTTGAGACCTGGAAATGGAACGAGGTGCTCACCGAGCTGGGTTACGAGACATTTTTTTTCTCTGGAAAGAGCGACTGGTTTCCGGATCGTTCCCGCGTCGCCCCGGAGGCCTTCTTCGGGCATCCGCAGGTGAAGGAACTGCACGCGGAGATATTCGACCGGAGCACGAGGCGCCGTGGCCTGACGGCCGAAGTAGGGGAGATCAAGGGCAGGCTCAAGGCCGCGCTCTACGAGTTCGTCAAGGATTTCTCCATAGATGTGCTGATAGTCGAGAATGCCTTTGCGATACCGATGAATATCCCGCTTGGCGTCGCCATTGCAGAGCTCGTGGCCGAGATGGAGATGCCGACCATTGCGCACAACCACGACTTTGCCTGGGAACGTCAGCGTTTCATGACCGGCTGTGCCGAGGACTACATTGTACGCGCGTTCCCGCCGCGGCTGCACAGCATCAACCATGTTGTCATCAACTCTGAAGCCCGGCGGCAACTGGCATTCCGCTGCGGCATTTCTTCGGTCATGATACCCAATGTCTGGGACTTTGATTCCGAGCCGGTCGTTGCCGATGACTACAATGCCGGGCTCCGTGCCGAACTGGAGATTGCCGACGACGAAGTACTCTTCCTGCAGCCCACCCGTATCGTCGCCCGCAAGGGCATCGAGAGCGCCATAGAATTGGTAGCCAGGTACAGCAAGCTCACAGGAGGGCCGCAGAAGGGCAAGCTGCTCATATCCCACCCTGTGCTTGACGAGGGTGACGAGTATCAGAAACGAGTGCTCGATTATGCCAAATTCATGAATGTGGAGCTGATAGTCCGGCCCGACCTGATCGATGTGGAGCGCGGCACCAGACCTGATGGCGGCAAGGTCTATTCACTGTGGGATGCCTATGTCCGCTCGGACTTCGTTACCTATCCCTCTACCTACGAGGGGTTCGGCAACGCGTTCCTGGAGGCTATCTTCTACCGCAAGCCCATCCTGGTAAACCGCTATGCCATCTACGCGCAGGACATCGAGCCGCTGGGCTTCAGGACCACGGTAATGGATGGCTACGTTACCGATGAGGTGGTCAAGGATGTAGCCCGCGTCCTTTCGGATCCGGTGGAGGAGCGCAAGCGCGTGGCGGAGAACTTCGCCATAGGCAGGAAGTACCTCTCGTACGAGCTGCTGAGGCGCAGGCTGCCGATAATCTTCATGAATTTCGGCGCGGTTTCATGAGCAAAGCCTGACTGCGGGGGCTAGAAGCCGCCAGAGATGGCGAACCCTGCCGTCCAGGTTGTTGGCGCAGGCGACCAGTCAAGGCCTGCAATGGCCCGGAAGGACAGCGGCAAACGCGGCGGTGCAAACCGTAACTCCAGCGCTGTCTGGATGGGCCAGCCGGGAGCGAATCCGCCTGAGAGCGCTTCCGAGAGTACCGCGCCGGACAGCGACGCCCCCAGGTAGTAGCCAGAGACTGTGAGTGCCGCGCCGAGCCCGGCTTTTGCGGTAAGGCCATCTTCCCAGTAGGCACCGATATGGGGCAGGGCTACGAGGTTGAAGAAGGGCGAACCCAAGCCGAGTGAAGCACCGGCTCGAACCCAGGCCGGGTTGCCGGCCACCGCGTCGGAGATACGGCCTTCCACGAGGGCGCCCAGTCCAAGAAGGCCGAGGTCCGGAGCGGAGAACCTGAACCCGAGCTTGACAGCTGTAATCGTGGAGGCATCCGGTGGGCTGGCAAATTCCAGCCCCAGCCCCGCGTCCACGCCTGCCTCGAGAGAAAGTATAGCCGACAAGGCCACGCCGCCACCGACGGCATTGGCATCAGCAACCAGACCCGACGCGTACAGCAACGATTCGATCCTGAATCCATCGTCCGCGGGGGCAAAAGGCTCTGGTGCGTGGGCGGAGCCGTTCAGTGCGCCGTAGGTTCCCGTCGGCATCATGACCAGCGTTGAATCCACGTTTATTATCTCACTGTACACGTAGGATTCTTTGTAGAATTCGAGGCCGGCGGCTGGTTTCACGGTCAACTGCAGGGTGTAGCGGCCGTCGGGGACGGGTTTGCCGTCGTTGTCACGACCGTTCCAGTTGCTGGACTGGTACCAGTCGTCAAAAGGTCCGAGTTCGGCATGGTGTATGTGCCGGCCTTCCGGGTCTGTGATTGCAAGTTCCGCAGTTCCCTCGGCTGTAACATAATAGGATACCTGAGCGAGGCCCTTGAGCCCCGCATTGCGCGGGTTGAACCGGTCATGGGACAGCGAAAAACCGGTTGCCTCGAACGGCGCGGTTTCAAGTGTTGCAGAAATGGATGTGAAGAGCCGCTCGGGCACGTAGACAGAAAAGGACTGCTCCTGGTATCCAAAGGCCTTTACCGTGATGATCTGTTGGCCCGCCGGCAACTCGATGATGCCAGGTGACCAGGATTCATCATCAATTACCACGGTGGCAGAGGGCGGGTCGACGCGGATGTCCAGAAAGCCCGTCCTGAGCTGGAGCGAGGTGGTAACTGTTGTCTTGGTGTCCGCTGCCAGACTCAGTGTTATTACGGCGTCGTAATAACCATCCGCGCGCAGTGCAAGGGTGTGTTCTCCCGGTGTGATGCCTGTCAGGTCCAAAGGAACCGAGCCGCGGACCTGGTGGTCCAGCCAGACAGAGGCTGCCCGCACCTCGCACTGCACGGATAGTGATGAGAGTCCTCCAAGCATGGCGGATTCCACTTTAATGCCAAGCGCCGGCGTCCATGTGTAACTGAAACTTGAGGCGGCAGCCAGAATGAAAATCGCCAAGAATATTCGTCTCATGATTGTAATGTAACGCGTACAGGCTGTGGCTACAAGGACTTGAAAGCATGACTTCTACCCTGTCTGACCTTGTAGCCCTGCGATAATGGCCCTACAATGATTGCCGGTGTAAAGGAGGCAATGTGGGCATACTCATTCCGATAGCTTCAGGCAAGGGCGGGGTCGGCAAGACTGTGTTTTCAGCCAACCTTGGAACCGTGCTGGCATCCCGCGGAAAAACCGTCGTGCTCGTCGACCTCGATCTGGGCGGCGCGAACCTTCATACCTACCTCGGTGTCAGGAACAAGCATCCGGGCGTCGGCTCGATAGTCTGGAAAAAGGAAAAAAGCCTGGAAAACCTGGTCGTGCCCACGGGCATGGACCGGTTGTATCTCGTTCCCGGCGACAACCTCCTGCCGGGTACCGCCAACCTCGATTTCTTCACCAAGCGCCGCATCATGAAGGAACTTCTGGAGCTGACGGCCGACTATGTCATCGTCGACCTTGGAGCCGGGGCTTCGTACAACGTCATAGATTTCTGGCTGATGGCGCCCAACGGCATCGTGGTAACTGTTCCCGAGATACCATCCGTGCTCAACGCATATTCCTTCCTCAAGACGGCCGCGTTCAGGCTGCTGTTCCGTTCCTTCGGCAAGGGCAGCAAGGAACGCGAGCGCATCGTCGAGTTCGTGGTCAACAGGACAGAAGGGCAGGGGGACACGTTCCTGGCCTTTGCCGAGGAACTGGCGCGCGAGGATGCCCAGCGGGGCGGTTCAAAGGGAGCCAAGGCACTGGAGGAAATCCGCAGGCTCAGGCCCAGGGTCGTCGTCAATATGGGCAATGGCCAGGATGATGCCACGATAGCTCAGCGTTTGAGAGAAATTTCCGCGCGCAATCTGGGAGTGGGCATGGAATTCATCTCCTACATCATGCGCGATCCGTATGTGCCTGCGTCGGTCGCGGACCGCGCGCCGCTGGCCGCAACAGCACCTGGATCATCGTTTGTCCGCGGCGTCAACGCGGCAGCCGAGCGGATACTCCGCGCTCCTTCCATAGAAGCTCCAGGGCTGGAACTCGATGATGAGGACCTGTTCACCATGATAGAGAAAGCCTTTGACGAAGAAGAAAACCAGTCACCATAAAGTCCGGCGGCCTTGCGCCCGGTGTCGACGCCCGGTATCATCGGCCCATGCTTGAACGCCATGGCAGTGCCTCGATGTTGTTTTCCATCATAGTTGTCCTCGGTGGGTGCACAGCCCTGGCTTCATGCCGGCCTGGAACCCGCGATCCCGCGACAAGCAATGGCTCCAGACCGGGTATCAGTGCACAGGAGCGGCTCTCGGCCGGGTTTGAGTCACGAGCCCGTGTGCTTGCGGCTGCCATGAGCGATGAAGAGCTTGTAGGGCAGGCCCTGATCATAGGCGTCGAGGGCGTTGAGAAACTGTCCAACGGAAGCCGGTCGGTAATAGAGCTTATTCAGCCCGGCGCGATCATCCTGTTCGGCTTCAATGTGGCGCAGGATCCGCGCCAGGTTGCCGTGCTGGCTTATGACATACGCACCGCTGCGGGCAAGATTGGCGCGGCGGCCTTGCCTCCCTTCATCGCCATAGACCATGAAGGCGGCTCCGTCTACCGGTTCAAGGGTGGCATGACCCGGTTGCCTGCGGCCAGATCGATGGGTCGTGCTGGTTCAGCTGCCGCCAGGATGGCCGGAGCCGCTGCCGGATCGGAACTGCGGGCCATCGGCGTAACGATGAACGCCGCTCCTGTAGTCGAAGCCCTGACCGATGGAAACCGTGCATTCCTGCAGGATCGCGTATGGTCAGACAACCCCGGCGCCTCGGGCAGGCTTGCCACCAGTTTTATTGAAGCTTGCCAGTCAAGCGGCGTGGCGGCTGTTGCCAAGCACTTTCCGGGTAATGCGGAATCAGATCCCCACCGCGGCTTGCCCGTACTGACAACTACCCAAGCTACTCTGGAAGACGTCTACTACGCACCTTTCAGGGTTGCCATCCAATCCGGCGTTTCCACTGTCATGCTCTCCCATGTACTCGTGCCAGCGATCGACCCGGATCTGCCGGTAAGTGTTTCACCGCTGGCCATAGCCGTGCTCAAGGAACAACTCGGGTTCCGGGGCATCGTTATGACCGATGACCTCCAGATGGCTGCCCTCACGGGAATAGGCGGGCCTGAAGCCGCCGCTGTCGCGGCTCTCTCAGCCGGCGCGGACCTGCTTATGGTCTCGGGTGGCCGTACCGCTCTGGCAGTCCGTACGGCCCTGCTCGGTGCACTGGCGGATGGCCGTGTTTCCCGTGCGCGGTTGGCGGATGCCGCCGCACGCGTCCTGGCCCAGAAGCTGCGTTACGGTCTCGATGCGGAAACCCCGGCCGACCGCGATCAGCGGCTTGCGGATTTCGAGGCTACTGTCGTACGGAACCGCCTGGCGTTATCCGATGCGATGACCGCGCA
>JAIFMD010000146.1 GCA_020048755.1 Spirochaetota bacterium | reverse complement strand
GGCGAAGTGGTGACGATGAGCCCCACCGAATTCAGGATATCAGACCGGGATGACCAGGTTGTCGATCCCAAAATAGACCTGATTACCTGGAAGCTGGACGCCATAGAAAAGGAAGGCTTTTCCTGCTACATGGAGAAGGAAATATTCGAGCAGCCCGAATCCATAGAGCGGGCCCTGACCGGACGCATGGACTTTGAATACGCATCAGCCAAGCTCGGCGGCCTCAACCTCTCCAAAAAGGCTCTGCACGCCATCCAGCGGGTCCGCGTGATAGCCGCCGGCACCAGCTGGCACGCCGGCCTCGTGGGTTGCCAGCTCCTGGAATCGGTGGCCAGGCTGCCCGCCCAGGCCGAACTGGCCAGCGAGCTGCGCTACCGCAACCCGGTCGTTGAACCTGAATCCCTGTACCTCGCCGTGTCTCAGTCTGGCGAGACCGCCGACACCCTGTACGCGATGCGCGAGATCCAGCGCCGCGGCGGCTCGGTGCTCGGCGTCTGCAATGTCGTCGGCTCAACCATAGCGCGGGAGAGCGACGGTGGCATCTACGTGCACTCGGGTCCGGAGATCGCCGTGGCCTCGACCAAGGCCTTCACGAGCCAGCTGGCGGCATTCTATCTCCTCACCCTGTCGCTGGCCCGCCTGCACGACATGTCGCACCACGAAGGCGAGCGCTTCCTGACGGAACTCAAGGCGGTACCTGATGCCGTGAAGAAGACCCTGCTGCTGCGCGACTCCATCCAGGTAATAGCCAAGAAATACGCGCATTTCAGGGATTTCCTGTTCCTGGGTCGAGGACTCCTGTACCCGATAGCCCTCGAAGGCGCTCTGAAGCTCAAGGAAATCTCCTACATCCACGCCGAGGGCTATGCGTCCGGTGAGATAAAGCACGGCCCCATCGCCCTCGTCAGCCCGGACACACCGAGCGTGTTCCTGGTGCCCAACGACCACCTCCGCGAGAAGACAATCTCCAACATGAAGGAGATAAAGGCCCGCGGCGGTCCGATCATAGCGGTGGCCGAGGAAGGCGACGAACTGGTGGCCAGCATAGCGGACGACTACATACCGGTTCCCAGGGTGGATACTCGCTTCCAGCCGTTCGTCATGGTGCCGCCCCTGCAGCTGTTCGCATACTTCTGCGCGCTGGAACTGGCGCGGGATGTGGACCAGCCGCGCAACCTTGCCAAAAGCGTGACCGTGGAATGATGGCCCGGGCGGTCCTCCCGCGCGCAGTACTGTTTGCCGCTGTCCTGGCAGCCGCCACGTCCTGCGTCCCCGGGGGTACCGCCTTCGTGAAACCCGCCCCGCCCCCGGAACTCCAGTCGCCTACGGCGCTGCCTCAGGGGCCGCTACTGGAATCGCTCACGCCAGGCCGCGCGCTGCTCGTCGACGGGTCAAGAGCGGTCAAGGGCCTGCCCGGGTTCGGCCGGAACGCATTGCCAGCTCTGGCAGGCGTGTATGCCTATATTCCGGCTGACCAGAAAACCGTCACGGGTGAACCGGATACCATACTGCAAGTGCCCGTATGGTTCACGCGGGAACCGCTCGTGTATTCCGTGGAGTGGACAACGCCCGCCGGAGGGCTCAAGCCCTGCACGACACTCCCGGCAGGCATATCGCTGCTTGGCTCGTTTGAACTGGAGCAGGGAACGACCCTGTGGGCGCTTGGCGCAGCCGGCTACACGCTGTTTGTAGGCGTTCCTGCCGCACTGGCAAATCCATGCCGGTTCGTTTCAGTCCTTGCCGAACGGTTCCTGTTCTTCCAGCGCTATGCCGAACGCCCTGAGGACACCTCGTTCCCTGCCATACTCGACATAGAGCGCTGATTCCACACTGTTTGCTTGCGGGTCTGTCGGCGGTAGTTTATGCTGGGCCGCGGAGGAACGCGCATGGCAGACAAAAAGGCAGGCAGTAGTTCAACGGGCGGCGTCGCGACAGGTACCCCGGCGGCCAAAGCAGGGGCTCTGTCCGTGCGCTCGTTCATGGCATCGCTGGGCGTGCTGGCAGCCCTCATGGTGGTCGCGGGCATCCTCACGATCGTCGTACCTTCAGGTTCCTACCAGCGCGTCCCCGGCCCTGACGGCTCCCTCATCGTCGTGCCGGGCAGCTATGCGCCTGCCTCGCGTCCCGACTACCCTGCCTGGCGCTGGGCAACCGCGCCGTTCGAGGTGCTCGCCTCCGACGATGCAGCGCTGGCCATCGTCATCATAGTGTTCATAGCCGTTGTCGGCGGAGCCTTTGCGCTGTTGCGTGAAGCCGGCGTACTGGAAGAAAGCGTCCGCATGCTGGCAGCCCGCTTCAGGACAAAACGCATGGCGCTGCTCGCGGTGCTGTGCCTGTTCTTCATGTCGATAGGCAGCTTCATGGGCATCTTCGAAGAGGTCGTGCCGCTTGTGCCCCTCGCGATAGGCCTATCCCTGTCGTTTGGATGGGACGTATTCGCGGGCCTGGGCATGAGCATACTGGCCGTAGGTTTTGGTTTTTCGGCCGCCATTGCCAATCCGTTCAGCATAGGCACGGCACAACGACTGGCGGGCATCCCCGTGCTCTCGGGGTCGGGCTTCAGGATTTTCGTATTCGTCTGCGTGTACGTGCTGTACTTCGCCTTCCTGTCCGGCTATGTCAGGAAGCTTGAAAAGAAGGGATCAAGTTCGACTATTGTATCTTCCGGCTCCGCCTCGGCCGTGCCGGCCTCTGCGGCCCCCGCGAGCCCTGTCACCGGAATCAGCTACAATCCAGCGCGCGGGGTCCGTTTTTTTGGCTGGTCCAGCCTCGTGCTGGCTCTCCTTGTCATGCTTTCATCGGTCACCAGGATAGGATCTGACTTCGTGCTGCCGATCATAGCGCTCGGCTTCCTGATCATAGGCACGGGGGCAGGACTCTCGGCTGGCGTTCCGGCAGGCAAGGCGGCCCGTTCGTTCGGTGCTGGCTCTTTGGGCGTACTGCCGGCAGGCCTGCTTATCCTTATGGCTCTCAGCGTCAAGCGCATCGTCGTAGCCGGCGGCATCATGGATACCGTGCTGTATTCCGCAAGCGGACTCCTTGAAGGCTCGTCACGGTACAGCGCCGCAGGACTCATGTACCTGCTGGTACTGGGCATGAACTTCTTCATAGGCAGCGCCAGCGCCAAGGCCTTCCTCCTGATGCCTATACTCGCGCCACTGGCCGACCTTACGGGCCTGTCGCGGCAACTGGCGGTACAGGCCTTCGCGTTTGGCGACGGATTCTCCAACATGCTCTATCCAACCAACGCGGTGCTGCTCATTTCACTGGGCCTTGCCGGCATGTCCTGGTGGCAGTGGTTAAAGCACACCTGGAAACTGCAGGCCGCCACGCTGCTGCTGACCATGGCCCTCCTCATGCTCGCGGTGGCTATTGGATACGCATAGCGGGGTTCTGCTATAATCCAGCCCAATGAAACGACTCATTGCAACTCTTGTCCTGTATATTGCAGCCGCCACCAGTTCCTTCAGCCAGACAGCCTGGCCGGGGCTCTGGGAAGGCTCCCTGGCACTCGCCGGTGGCGACCTGCCATTCAGCCTTTCCATAGTATCCGGCGGCGCCTTGCTGGACCTGCCCGGCGCCGAGCTCTACGGCTATCCGTCTATGTCAATGCAATCAGGTGGCTCCTCCATCCGGCTCTCTTTTGCCTTTGGTGGTGGCGCCCTGACCCTGACCGGCACGGAAGCAGGTGGGAAGGTAGAAGGCTCGTACCGCCAGGGCAGTGAGGAGTCCACCATGCCCGGGACTCCAGGTGCAGAGGCAACGGGCGGAGCGTTCTCCATGGTCAGGTCTGCCGTGCAACCCGAGGCCAGATACACCTTCTTCTTTTCAGCCTCGGATGGAGCGGAACTGCCCGGAACACTGGTTGAACCAGCAGAAAGCTATCCTGCAGCCGGTACGAAACCCGCTCTGAAACCACCGCTCGTCATCCTGCACGCCGGACTCGGAGCAACCAACCGTGACGGCAACAACTACAACGTACCCGGCAAAAACGACTCGCTCAGGCAACTTGCCGAAGCCCTGCTTGAGCACAACGTGGCAAGTTACCGCTACGACAAGCGCGGCTCGGGCGCAGCCTCCTGGCTGGTCGCGCGGGAGGAAGAGCAGAGCCTTGAAGCGTGGATAGGCGATCTTGTTTCAGCTACCAAAGCCCTGGCCGCAACCGGCCGGTATTCGGGGATATGGCTGCTGGGCCTCAATGACGGTGCGGTCGTGGCAGCCGCGGCGGCCAATAAACTGGCCAGCATCGGCCAGCCGGCCAACGGCCTGGTCATAGCCTGTGCGTCGTCGGAGAGCACCCTGGAGGCCTTCAGCAAGGCGGTAGCCAACTCGCCGGAAGAACACCGTGCCGAAGGTGCGTCCCTGATCTCGGCGATTTCGGCAGGACGCCTGGTGCCGGAAACCTCCGGGTACTACGCCGCCGCTTTCAGGCCAAGCGTCCAGCCCTATCTCATCGAGGCGTTTGGCCGCGATCTTGAAACGGAACTATCGCTCTTCACGGGCCCCTGCCTCCTGGCGCAGGGAAACATGGACATGCAGGTTACCCTGACCGATTTCCTTGCCCTCCAGGCGGCCAGACCGGACGCACTGACCGTGATGCCATTCCGGATGAACCACGTGCTCAAGGACGTCTCGCAGGATGTTGAAGAGAACTACGACTCGTTCAGTAATCCAGGCTACCCGGTTTCTCAGGAATTCGTAGACAGCCTGGTGCAGTTCACCACGCGCTGATAAAGACTTGGCGCAGGGCACCGGCAATGGTAGTATAGGAAGTAAGGGCGAGCTTTATCGCATCAGCCTGGAAGGAGTCTAATCATGTCATTGGCAATCGCAGATATCGGCAAAGCAGTACTCGAGACTGAATACGCAGTCCGGGGCCCCATCGTCGCCCGCGCACAGGAACTCGAACGCTCCGGCCGCCCGATCATCTACTGCAACATCGGCAACCCCCAGGCCCTCGGCCAGACGCCGCTGTCGTGGACGAGGCGGCTCCTGGCCCTCTGTGAATACCCCGGCCTCGCAACCCAGGCTCCAGGCGCATTCCCGGCCGACGCGATAGAAGCAGCCAAGGCACTGCTCAATGGCACCAAACACGGTCTGGGTGCTTACTCAGAGAGCAAGGGCCTGAAATTCGTACGCGATGCCGTAGCCGCCTTCATCTCGCGCCGCGACGGCATTGCGGCCGACCCCGACTCCATCTACCTCACGGACGGTGCCTCAAAGGGCGTCCAGGCAGCCCTCAGGCTCCTCATCGCCGCCCCCAGCGACGGCATCATGATACCGATACCCCAGTACCCGCTCTATTCCGCCACCATCACCATGTATGAAGGCAAGCAGGTGGGCTACTACCTGGACGAGGAAAACGACTGGGCGCTCTCCCGCGAACTGCTCGAGGACGCGCTGGCCAAGGCGGCCAAGGCCGGAACGAAGACCAAGGCCATTGTCGTCATCAACCCCGGCAATCCCACCGGCTCCGTGCTCAAGGCCGCCAACGTCAAGATGGTCATACGCTTTGCCAAGGACCACGGCCTGGCCATACTGGCCGACGAGGTATACCAGGACAACATCTACCGTGATGGCGAGAGCTTTGAATCGTTCGCCAAGGCGATGACAGAACTCGGCGAAACCGACGTGTCGCTCTTCAGCTTCCATTCCACCAGCAAGGGTTTCCTGGGCGAATGTGGACACCGCGGCGGCTACATGGAAGTGCGCAATGTCCTGCCTGACGTGATGGCGCAGATACTCAAGATGCAGTCGGTCAGCCTCTGTTCCAACCTGTCAGGCCAGGTAGCCATGTACAGCCTCGTAGCTCCGCCCCCCGTCGGAGGCCCCAGCCGCGCAGAATACGACCACGAACGAGGAGCGATACTCGGTGAACTCAAGGCACGCGCGAAACTGCTCGCCGACGGCCTGAACAAGATCCCCGGCTTCAGGTGCAACGAGGTTGCGGGCGCCATGTACGCCTTCCCCCGCTTTGAACTGCCCGCGGGCAAAACCGACGAACAGTGGTGCATGGCGCTGCTTGAGAAGACCGGCGTCTGCGTCGTACCCGGCTCGGGCTTCAACCAGCTGCCTGGTACCGCCCACTTCCGCACCACGATACTGCCACCCCGCGACCAGCTCGCCGAGGTGGTCAAGCTCATAGCGGCGTTCCACGCTGAGTACAAGTAAGAAAGAAGGAGACAGCCATGCAATTCAAGGCCAGCCACATACTCGTCAAGGACCGGGCACTCGCCCAGGAACTGTCCCGCAAGGCAAAACAGGGAGCCGACTTTGCCTCCCTGGCCCGCGAGAACTCGACCTGCCCGTCAAAAGCCCAGGGCGGTGACCTGGGCTGGTTCGGCCCCGGCCAGATGGTCGCCCCGTTCGAGAGCGCCTGCAAGGGCCTGGGCGTAGGGTCCATATCTGACCCCGTGTCCACCCAGTTCGGCTACCACGTAATAAAAGTAACCGGCAAAAAAGACTAAAAATCGGGATTTTTGCACAGAGACACAGAGAAGATGAGAAGAAAAGGAAAGTGACTAAATAAAAGACAGGAATTTTTGCACAGAGACACAGAGTGCGGCGCGAGACTCGTAGCGCTGCAAGGGGGTTTGGGGGATCTGCCCCCAACGGTTACCGTTAGGGGGGATACCCCCCTTAAACCCCCTGTGATCCTGCGCACTGCTCGGATCACATCTCTGTGTCTCTGTGCTTGATTTTCCGATTCTTGGTTCCTCTTACTCGTCTTCTCTGTGTCTCTTTGCGAACGTATTCGTCAATAAAGCTATCGGAGGATGTATGGCTGACAGGTGGTTTGCTAGTGACAACAACGCTGCGGCGCATCCGAGGATCATGGATGCCCTGGTCAGGGCGAACTCCGGGCACGCGGTAGGTTACGGTGACGACCCGGCCACCGCCCGGGCAGAAGCAGCCGTCGCGGCGCTGTTCGGCCCGGGAGCCATCGTACGCTTCGTGCTCAACGGCACCGGTGCCAACGTCTACGCCCTCGGCTGCTTTGCCGGCCAGGGCGACGCCATCCTGTGTTCAGACTGCGCCCACATCCTCGTTGACGAGACGGGCGCTCCGTCTGCGGTAACCGGGGCACAGATGGTTCCCGTAAGCACGAAGCACGGCAAGGTCGTCGCGTCGGCCCTGAGGGAAACGCTCCACCACTACGACAACATGCACAAGGCCCGCCCGGCAGCGCTGTCACTGAGCCAGCCGACAGAACTCGGCACGGTCTACACCACGGTGGAGCTGGCGGAACTGTGCCGCATAGCCCACGAGTCAGGCCTCGCCGTGCACATAGACGGCGCCAGGCTTTCCAACGCCGCGGCAGCGCTCGGCCTGGGGCCAGCACAGGCTGCCGGCTATGATGCCGGTGCCGATGTCGTGTGCTTTGGCGGCACCAAGAACGGCCTGATGTTCGGAGAGGCCGTTGTCTTTGCACCGAGGAACGACGACCGGTTGCCAGACACTGCCAGGCTCAGGAAAACCCGCCTGCAACTCTCAAGCAAGATGCGCTACATTGCGGCCCAGTTCGAGGAATACGTAAAAGACGGCCTGTGGCTGGAATGCGCTGCGGCCGCCAACGCCCAGGCCAGGCGCCTCG
Source organism: Spirochaetota bacterium (assembly GCA_020048755.1). Lineage (GTDB taxonomy): Bacteria > Spirochaetota > Spirochaetia > Treponematales > UBA12059 > SZUA-370. Next base: position 66 of record JAIFMD010000146.1, on the reverse strand, counting down.
TTGACGGCCTCCATGCACGGAACCTCTACCTTGAATACCCCGCCCAGACCAACGGCCTGTTCTTCA
>JAIFMD010000147.1 GCA_020048755.1 Spirochaetota bacterium | reverse complement strand
TCATCATCGAGACGCTGAAGAGCGGCAAGGAACAGATCGTCTTCATCGAGATACCGTACGTCGTCAACAAGGCCACCCTGGTGGCCAAGATAGCCGAGCTGATACGCGACAAGGTGGTCGAGGGCGTCAGCGACGTGCGCGATGAATCGGACCGCGAGGGCATGCGCGTCGTCATAGAGCTCAAGAAAGGCGCTGTCGCCAAGCTGATACTCAACCGCCTGTTCGCCCATACCCAGCTCCAGACCACCTTCGGCGTCATCAACCTGGCGCTCGTCGGAGGCCAGCCCAAGACCCTGTCGCTCAAGGACCTGATCAAGTGCTTCGTCGACCATCGCGTCGACGTCATAACGAGGCGCACCCGCTTCGAGCTGCGCAAGGCCGAAGAACGGGCCCACATACTCGAAGGCCTGGTTATCGCCATAGAGAACATCGACGAGGTCGTGCGCATCATCAAGGCTTCGCGCAACGTCGATGCGGCCAAGGCCGCGCTCATGGAACGCTTCTCGCTCAGTGAGGCGCAGACCCAGGCCATTGTCGACATGCGCCTCGGACGCCTGACCAGCCTCGAAATCGAGAAGCTGCAGGCCGAACTGGCAGAGATCCGTGCGAAAATAGCCTACTACAAGGACCTGCTGGCCCACCCCGAGAAGATCCTGGGCGTCATCAAGGACGAAACCAAGGTCATAGCCGACAAGTACGGCGACGAACGCCGTACCGAAATCGTCTACGACGAGGTTGAATCGATAAACCTCGAGGACCTGATCGCCAAGGAAGAGATGGTGCTCCTGTTCTCCAACAAGGGCTTCGTCAAGCGCGTGCCCGTGAGTGCCTACCGGAGCCAGAGCCGGGGCGGCAAGGGGTCAAAATCCGCATCGCTCCTGGACGATGACTTCGTCGAGCAGATCTTCGTGGCCAACACCCATGACTACATCATGTACATCTCCAGCGCCGGCAAGGCGTACTGGCAGAAGGTGCACGAGATTCCGGAAGCTTCCCGTGCAGCCCGCGGCGCCCACCTGAAGAGCCTCTTGGCCATAGGCGCCAATGAAGACATAACGACGGTGGTAGACCTCAAGGGCTTCACCGACGACACCTTCCTCTTCTTCGGAACGCTCCGCGGCGTCGTCAAGCGCGTGGCTACGAGCCAGTTTGCCAACGCCAAGACCCGCGGCATCATCGCCATCCACCTCGACGAAGGCGACCGCCTCGTCTCGGCCTGCAGGACGCATGGCAGCAACGAAGTGGTGCTCATAACCCGCCAGGGACAGGCCCTCAGGATAGCGGAGACCGATGTCCGCGTGATGGGCCGCGGCTCCAGGGGTGTATGCGGCATCAAGCTCGCGGATTCGGACGAGCTGAACGCCATGCTCCGGGTCAATCCGGGCGAGCAGATGCTCCTTATCAGCGAGTATGGCTACGGCAAGCGCATCGACTACGACAACTTCAACCCGCACGGCCGCGCAACCCGCGGACAGCGCATCTACGAGCCTGACGACAAGTCCGGCGAGATCGTCTGCGCCATCACCGTGCACGAGGAAGACGATGTCGTCGTGATGACGAGCCTGGGCAAGACGCTCAAGACCAAGGCCGTCGACGTCCGCCTCTGCGGCAAGACCGCCCGCGGTGTCCACATCGTCAACATCGACAGTCCCGACTTCGTCGTGGGCATGGACCGGATCATCAACGAGGAAGCCGAAATAATCTCGGTTACCGCTGAACCGGATGCTGCCGGTACAGAACTTGACGGTACTGCCAGTTACACTGCCTCAACCGACCCCGTGGAGTCAGGCGACGACGGTGACGAGGACGTGCTCGGCCTGGACCGTGCTGCTTCTGACGACGGAGACGATGATCTGAACCAGTAACTGGAACTTCCAACAAGTGGCCGCGGTCCTGGCATCCAGCCGGAACCGCGGCCTTTTTGTTTCACGTGAAACAATGCGTGGCCTGGCCTGTTCGGCCTGTTCGGGGTCTGTCCCCCGGCGGCGCAGACTCGATTGTTTCACGTGGAACATTCCAAGCCCAGGGTGACTGTGCAAACTGAATCAGGTACAGTCTGATGATACTATTCTGTAGTAGAATGATGGCTATACTCCGGTTCAAAGTGAGGATTGCATGGATAATGGCCTGTTCTGGTTCCTGGCGGTCGCCCCTCTGACCGTCATCGTATCGTTCGTCGTTCACTGGCTTACCATAGCCGGGGTCGATTCGGCTGAGCGCCGCCTTCCTTTGTGCCGTGGCGCATATCTGGGACTGTCCGCGCAGCTCGTCGCCTTCGCATGGCTCATCGCTCTGGTGCTTCAGCCGGCACGGACGGCGACCCTCCTGGCTGCGGGTGCGATGACGCTGTCGTTCGTTGGTGACATCTTCAACCTGCAGTTCGACGCAGTGCGCAAGCGGGTCGGCGAGCCGCTCTTCTACGGCATCCTTGCCTTCGCGGCTGCCCAGATCCTGTACATCGCCGCTTTCCTGTCGGTCATTCCGCCTGGAATACTCGTGTCTTCAGCCTGGTTCCTTGCTTTGCTGGCTGTCCTTGTTATTGTTCCAGCTGTGCTCTTCCGCCTGCGGGTGTACAATCCGGAACGTCCCGTCTCGATCATGCGGGCGGCGTTCGGTTATGGCTTCATTCTGGGCGCGATGGCCGCGGTTGCTGTTGCGGCAGCCGTCTTGCGGGGCGGTTCCTGGTATGTCGTCGCTGCCGGAGCCCTGTGTTTTCTGCTTTCCGATGCCATCATGGGCGAGACAACCATGTACGGCCGCCATCCCAAGACAGAATTCCAGGTTCCCTGGTTTACCTACCTGGCAGCCCAAGGCCTCATCCTCCTCGGCCTGGCGCTATCCTGATGCTGATACGGCCACGTTTCCGTAAAGACGCAGGTAGCCGTGCCCGCAGAAAGGTCGGCTTGTACCACCTGTTCATCCTGGTATCGACCATGCTCTTCGGGCTGAACGCCTGTACTACGGACAGTTCCGGGGGTTTATTGCAAGCCGACCGCATTTTCAGCTCGTCGTTTGAGTCGATAGCAGATTTCAGCGCGTTTTACATAGTCCCGCAAGGTGACTACGACAGCGATCACGAACTGACAAAAGAATTGGTGCATGACGGGGAATATTCACACAAGGCCTGGATTACAGCCGCCCGTGCAGCGACTAATGATGGCTTTGTGTACCGCCCCCACAGGGCGTATCCCACCATCCAATTGTACAAGACAGCAGAAGGCAGCTTCGTGACGCCCTGCCTGATTAGTTTCTGGGCTTACCTGGACATGACGCTGGCGGACAAGCCTGCCGGCTCGATCGATGACTGGTTCAGTTTTGCGACTTTGACCCCGGATACCAGCGATACCTGGAACAGGACAGTCCTGGTCAACATCGCTCCGGATGGATACCTGCATCTGATGCATGTGCCGGATCAGGGGGAACAGGAGCATATCTACCAGGCTGCTGCTGCAAATGATGGAAGCGGCGACCTGCTGTATCCGTACAGGCAATGGGTCAGGATCGATGTATACCTTGATCTCTCGGCGGATGGTGGCTATGCCAAGGTATGGCAGGATGGAGTACTGGTTTCGCACGCCCGTGTGGATGGAGGCCATGGCACACTGGCCCAGGCGCATTTTGGCCTGTATGCCTCTGCGGCAGTAGCGGCTGGAACAGTGTATAACGATGCCCTGTCGATACGGGAGATCAGCGACGAAGCCGCGGCATTGCTGCTCCTTATAACCTGGCTGGAGGAACGATGAGCTCACGCAACCTCGATACAATCAAAGGCATCGCCCTCGTCAACGTGGCCACCTGCGCCTGGGCCACCAACATCATCCTGGGCCGCTACCTGCGTGGCCAGATCGGTCCGCTCACCCTGACCGCGGCGCGTTCAGTAGTAGCAGCACTTGTCTTCGCTATCATTCTCAGCAAGCGTTCCGCGGCCGAGCGCAAGGCGGGATCAGACCTGAAGATGCTCTCGGCCATGGCCCTTGCAGGTGTGGTGCTGTTCGCACCTACCCTGTACCTGGGACTCCGTTACACCACCGCCGTCAACGGCACCTTCATAAACGGTCTCGGCCCGCTGCTGACCGCTGGTTTTGCCGCCTGGCTCATCAAGGAACCGTTCTCGGGTCGGCAGGTCATCGGCGCCGTGCTGGCCCTAGCTGGCGTCGCCCTGCTGGTATCCGGTGGTGTGTCTGTCGGCGCCGGCCGTCCTCTCTTCAATCCCGGGGATCTCCTCATCGTCCTCGCCGCGACGTTCTGGGCGCTCTACTCGATCGCGGTCAAAAAGGTTGTAAGCCACCGCTCCACCATCTCGGCAACTGCCCTCTCGATGTTCATTGGGTTGCCCTTCCTCGTCGTGGCCGCGGTTGTGGAGTCGAGCATCACGCCGGTAACCTGGAGTCCTGCTCTGGCGGGCATCATCGTGTACCTTGGCCTGATTCCAGCGGCGCTCGGGTTCCTTTCCTGGAACGCCGGCATCAAGTACCTCGGGGCCGGTGGTGCCATGGTGTTCTATAATACGCTGCCCCTGTACGGCGCGCTCTTCGGCTTTCTGTTCCTGGGAGAAACCCTGGGTCCGGCCTCACTCGCAGGCGGAGTCCTGATCCTCGCCGGAGGGCTCGTGGCAGCTCTGAGGAAGAAGGCTGTGCCGGAATCGAAGCAAGACAATCAAGTTAATATTAATTAACAAACCGGGAACATGGTTACAGGGGGTCGTGACTCCACATGCGCCGGTAGGTGTCCGCATCCAGGTCGCGCGCCCCGCTTTCAAGCCAGTTGACGAATATCGGTACCATGTCGGGGAAGGGTTTGCCTGCCCGGCGAGGCCTGTCCAGCAAAGGCAGGATGGTGCCGGCCTGCAGGTTGGCGATCCTGGTTGCGACACCGAGGCTCTCCGCCAGTTCCGCATTGTGTTCCTGCTCCGGTTGTCCGGCATAGGGCTTGAGCAGCAGGCGTTTGCCATGGCTGAGGGCCTCGCTTGCCAGGGCAAAACCGGCATTGGCGATGACGGTGGCGCAGCTTCCCAGGTCTAGCTGGAAGCTGGTTCTATCCTGCTTTTTAAACACGAGATTGCCTTCCGTGCCTGACCGTGCACCATAGATGATGAACCGGTGCGAGGAAATCCCTGCAAGTTCGGCCAGGTATTCCGCAGGTTTTTCCCAAGGTAGATAGACGAGCACGTTCCGCTCGTCTTCAGCCGAGCAGTCCACGGGCTGGACGAAGGGCGGGATTACCTTGGGGTGATACGGATACCAGTGCAGCCCGAGCTGAAGTTCTGCCGGCGCGAGCCAGCGGTAGGCCAGGCGCTCGTACCAGCGGCTCTCTGGCTTTGGCACGCCTGGATACAGGAACGCGTACATGTGGCAGAGTCCCACCGAGGGTATTCCGTGGAGCCGAGCGTACCAGCCGACGAGCGGTTCGAAATCCGTGACGGCGAGGTCATACGGCCCGGCGGGCAGGTCGCGGCATAGGTTCCTTATGAAAAGCCCCGGCTTGGCCGCCAGGATAGTCGCCAGGATGCTCATTGATCCATTCTTGTTTGCAAACGAGAAACCCTGGAAGCGGCTGAAGGGGGACAGACCCCGCTCGTCCAAGAGGATCTTGCCGGGAGCGCCGCTTATGATTACTTCAACCTGGTGGCCCCGCTCGCGGAGGAGCCTGACGATGCGGGCTGACCGGGACAGGTGCCCGTTTCCGTTGGCGGTTATGCCGTAGAGTATCCTCATAGCTGCGTTGAGCGGGTGCCTTCCGGTTCGAATCGGAACGGGATGTAGGTCAGGTCTCCGAAGTGCTTGATGACATGTTTGCGCTTCATGCCCAGGGGACGGTAGACCAGCAGGAACGAGCCTATCTTGCCCCCGGGTATCTGGGCTGCAACGCCCAGCCGCCTGGCGCGCCGCATGGTCTCGATGACGAATTCGTTCTCGAACGATCCTGGAAGCTTCTGCTTGAGGTCCTGCTGTATCTGCAGGCATTGCCCGGCCCCGTCCAGATCATCCCGGACGAGTCGGTCCCGCAGTTCGTAAGCGTTCTGTTTGATCGCATGCATGGTCGGTAGGACGCTATCCAGGCTGGCCGCCAGGAGTGCCAGCGAGGGTTTGGTCTTGGCATGGAACCCTGAATAGAACAGCATGAGGCGGCGCATGAAGCGCTCGGTTCCGGTTGGATCAATGTCGGTCGGTATGTCCCGGTAGCTGCCGCCCTCGTAGGTGATGAGCCTGAGTCCTCCGAGGTGGGTGATGGTGTGGTCGTGGTACCCGGAAGCGCCTTCGAGGATGTCGATCTCGATGTTCGAGGCCTGGTCTATGATGCGCTTCGGCCCGGGATTTGCGTTCCTGTGCTCGTGCAGGGCCGCGAGGAGTCCGGAAGTCAGGGCTCCGCTCGAACCGAGGCCGCCTTCGTGGTGCAGGTCGTTCATGATGGTGAGGTCGAGTGGAGACGAGGCCAGACCCACAAGCTTTATTGCTTCCCGTATGTGGTTGTGGCGGATGCTGTCAGCATCCGGAGCCTTTTCATAGGTGTTCAGGTAGTGCAGCTCAAACACCTTGCCCAGGTTTTTCTTGACGGCGATGTAGATGTACTTGTTGATGGTAGCGCTCAGGGTGACTCCGCCAAAAAGGTCCGCATAGCCCCTGAGGTCGCTCAATCCACCTGCGAGCGGGATGCGCAGGGGTGTCCTGGTCAGCACCATGATGGAGCCCTGCCCAGGAAGAAGCGTGTTACGGAAGCAAGGTTGTCGCGTACCGAGGGTTCGGTACCACCGAGGTGTATCCATGTTTCCTGTTCGATGGCCGTTACTTCCAGCCCGTCCTCGATGGCCGCCTGCACGGAGGCGAGTGCACGGTACTCGTCAGCCTTGCGGCTCATCATGTATCCGAACATGGCCGGTGAGAATTTCCAGACCCCGCTTTCGATGAAAGGACCCGAACCCTGGAAAGCCCTTGTTACCCGGTTGCCGTCCATATCCATCCGCTCGTCGTGGCGGGCCGAGCATATGTGGTGGTGTGCTGACAGGATATTTTCAGCCTTGCTCGTTGCAAGTTCCTCGAAGTAGCCTGGAGGAGCCCATACATCACCCTGGATGATGATGACGGGTTCGCCGGCTGCGCAGGCGGAGCGTCCAGCCAGAACGGCGTGGGCTGTTCCCAGTGCGGGGCCCTGGTCGACATACCTGAGCTGAATACCGCCCCAGCTTGATGTGAAGAACGACTCTATCTGGTCGCCCCGGTAGCCGGTAACAATCACCACGCGGTCTGATGCGGGGTCGAAGCACTTGTTCGCGAGCACACTGTCGAGCACGAGGGCAAGGAAGGGCCTGTCGAGTATGGGGAACATGCATTTCTGGAGGTATGACCCGAGTTCGCCCATCCTGGAACCCTTGCCAGCGGCGAGTATCATGTAGTTCATGGACCTTCCCGTTTGTACGTATCGGAGACCGGATTGTCCCATAATCAAACAATAGAAGTTACAGGTGAGGATTGTGTGAGGAGACTGTCAGGTTCGATGAGCCGCAGGGCAGGACTCAATGAACCGGAGCCTCGCGGCAGGAGCCCTGACCGTGCTAGTCTCCAGACATGGCCAACCGTTTCATACGCCTCATCGAAGAGGGCACCATAGCGTCGGAGGGAGAACTCAAGTCAGCTTTCAGGGCACATGCCCTGGCCACCCACCCCGATCTCGGGACGGG
>JAIFMD010000022.1 GCA_020048755.1 Spirochaetota bacterium | reverse complement strand
ACCTCGAGGGGTACAACCGAATGGCCTGACGACAGCAGGAAGTCGAGTTCGGCATTGTGGGCCTTGCCTTCACGCAACCAGTAATGGAGCTTGAAACGCTGAGCCGGAGGCTGGAGAGTAGCAAGATGCTGGGCCGTGAACTGCTCGGCCAGCACTCCTTCGTTGAGGAAGCTACCGGCCATGAAATCATCCAGGCTCAGCAGGGCATTTCCATTGGCCGTGCCGACGAGTCCGACGTCCAGAAAAAACACCTTCCATACCGTAGGATCCTCACCAGCACCGAGCGGAAGCCCCTGCCCCGTAGCATGAAGAACCGGGAATGCAATACCCGCCCGCTGGAGCAGATCAAGGCAATGGCGGATATCCTGAGACTTCCAGTCCGGATGGAACTGCCTGTACTGTACTTTCCTGCCTATGACGCGCGGTATCACATCGAATACCCGTCTGAGCTTTTCCAGCTCGGCACCACGGGCATACCGGGAGAAATCATCGCGGTAGGTTTCCAGTATCGACTGGTGAACCGCGACTGCGCTCCTGAAATCATGGGTATCGATGAAGGACTGGAGCGCCTCTGGAAGCCCTCCCACAAGCAGGAATTCGCGCAACCTGAGCAACATCCGCTGGTGCAGCAAGGCTGGAAAACTGTCTCCCGGTTTCCATGCGTCCAGGAACCCGATAGCCTCATGCTCTCCCGCGCCTGACAGGTATTCATCAAAGGTCAGCGGACCCAGCCAGTAGTACTCGACACGCCCGACTGGCATTGAAAATTCCGCCTGCGAGAGGGTAAACTCGAGCAGCGAGCCAGCGGCGATGACCGCCAGGCCAGGCATTTCTTCATGGAAATAGCGAAGACACGCCAGCGCTTGCGGGCATTCCTGAATTTCATCAAGGAACAATACACCGCTTCCTTTTCCTACATTTGCTGTATTGAGCGTCAGGGAAAGTTCCTGCAGTATCAACGGTAGGTCGAAGGTTCCAAAAACCCTGTCGAGCAGCCGGAATTTCTCCAGGTTTACTTCCCACAGCGGCAAGCCAGAGCCGGAAGCAAATTCCCTGACCAAGGTTGATTTTCCTACCTGCCGCGCCCCCCTGAGCACCAGAGGCTTGCGGTTTTTTTTGGAGTACCATTGTTCAAGTTCAGTCAATGCTCGTCTGCTTATCATAATGACCCCATAAAGATACTCAATTGGCATCAATATGGGGTCATTTTAATACTTTTTTAGAAATCCAGCAAGTTCGCAACAAAAAACCATGTTTTCAACGATACAGCCGGGCCATCGGATTACACGTCCTCAGAACTCCACCCGCGTCGATGCCGACACGGAGAAGGCCTGGTCACCCGCAAAGCGGGTAAATTCCTTGTCTGCGCCGCCCCCGGCATAGGTAACAGAAAGCGTGAACGGCACTGCCCGCGGGAACGAGAAGGCTTCTGACAGAGTCAGCCGGTACGACACGTCCGACAGGTTGACGATGCCTGAAAAGCTGGTCGTTAGCGAGGGCGAGAACAGTTCCGCAGCAGAAAGCGCCGCATAGGCGTAAAATTCACCCTGGTTGAGCGCCCGGGTTTCATCGGAGGTCAAGGTTGCACTGGTCACCGCTGTTGCAAGCTCCGTGACTGAATACCCGGACAGATCCTGTCCACCGGAATTGTAGAAGCCTTCGCCGGACAGGGTCCAGAGCTTGAGCTCTCCGAGTGACCGGGAAAAACCGAGTGAAGCCTGAGCAGAATAGACATAGTCATCGTACTCTGGCTTGAGGGCAAACTCTCCGTAGACCGTGGTACCGAGGAGCCGTCCCGAGGCGTCCAGGCCGAAGCGGGCCTGGGCATTCTTGCCACCATAGCCAGTAAGGCCGAACTCAAAGGCACCGGCGGTGAAATCGAAACGGCCGCCAAGGTTTACGGCCTCGAGTGGATCACCGGCGACCCAGCCTGTACGGCTGGAACCACTCTCGCTGATCAGATTGGCAAAGTCGGCAAAGAGGAAGGCGTTGGAGCGTTTCAGTGGCAGGTGAAGGCGCAAGCCTGGCTTGCCGACCCGGGCATCCAGCGAAGCAAACGCGTCAGCCTTTTCCAGATTGATGAAATCCACCGGACTCCATATCCTCGACGGCCCCCAGGCTATCAGCTGGTTGCCCAGCCTGACAAACAGGACCTTGGCCAGGTCAAAGCTGTAGTGCAGCTCGGGTCGGATGCAGCGGTTGCGTCGGAAGCGGTATTGGAACCCGAGTACGACTGGAACAGCGAATGCCTGGCATTGTAGGCGATGTACAGCGCGCCGTAATCCGGCACGCTGACCTTGGCGAACAGCTTGCCGGAGACGGTGGACAGCATGCCCAGTTCATCCAGGGCGGACGTAAAGCTGGAACCTGCGCTGGCTACGACGGTCCCACCGACCAGGTATTCCGTCCTGACCGTATCCGGGGCTGCACCAAGAGCTGCACCGGTATCGAAGGCGGCACCCAGGCCGGCGCCGGGCTCGTCCGAGAACAGGTCCGCCTCGAAGGCAGACAGGTCGTCCCCACCCGTCTCCTGGGCGTATGCGCGGAGCGGGACAAACAACACCGTCGTCGCGGCAAGCGCCAGCGCAGCCGCAATCATCGACTTGGAAAAGCGTTTCATGGCGTTGCGCTCCTTAGCGCGACTGTTCCTCAAGGAAGGCCTTGGAGAACGTATAGTCGGGTATCCGGGCCGTGGAAATGTTCTCGTTGGTCAGCAGGGTCTGCTGGCCCTTCTCCAGGGCATCGGTGCCGAGCAGCTTGGTAAAGATGAACTTGCCAGGCGCGATCTGCTTGTAGTCCAGGTAGTAGCTCGTGCGGAGCAGCGTGCCCGACGCGCTGAAATTCTCCACCTTTACCGGCAGGCCGTCAGTCTTGCGCACGTACCACTTCTGCACGGGGAACGACACATCCAGCTGTTTGGCGTCCAGCTTTATGACGTCGGTTTCCCACTTGGCTACCATGGCGGTGCCGTCCAGGTTGGCCCAGTACTGGGCGGTGACATCGCTCTTGCCAAAAAGGTCGGTGCGAACGTCCGTGGAGCCCACGTCGTCCTTGCGGTTGCGGTAGACAAATTCGCGGGTAGACGGCAGGTAGAGGAACAGGTCGTCCTTGCTGCGGTAATAACCTTTGCCCTTCTCGCTCTCCGGATACTTGAACACGAGGGTAAAGGTGTCGGCCTTGTCGCGGCGGTAGATCTGGATCTGTATGACGCGATCAGACTCGCCAGCCTTCTTCTGCACCAGCGTGAACGTGTTGGTCACGTCGAGGTCGGTTATGTTGAGTTTTTCTTCAAAGGCCTTGACTATGGCGAGGGCCCTGGGGTCATTGGAGCTGACGGTCCTGGACTGGGCTACAGCGCCCGGTACGGCGGCCAGTGTCAGAAGGGCCGCCGTCATGATTCGACGTATGATGGTCATGGTTGATCCTTTCATCAGTGGTAACAGTTTCAATAGACTCTGGAGAAGGCGTCCACGGGCGGTATGGCGCCGCCGCGCTTGGCCGGGAAGTACGAGAAGAAAGCCGCGAACAGGGATATGGTCAGCGTGACGCCGGCCATGGCGGTCAGGGCGGGTATCAGTACCAGGCGGCCGCCCTCGAGGAACAGGCCAAGGTTGCCGCCGGCCGGGAACACGGGGCCGAAGCGTATGATGGTGGCTACCACCGCTGCCAGCACGGCACCCGCCGCCGAGAAGATGACCGCGAGCGCGACGCTTTCCGTGACAAACAGGCCGGTGACCATGCTGGACTCGACGCCCAAAGCCCGCATCGTGCCTATTTCACGCAGGCGCTCGTTGATGCTCATCTTGAGGTTTATGAATATCGACACCGCGATGACGAACAGCATGATGGCCGCTATGAAGGCACCTACGGCGTTGACGGCCGCAAGGACGGTGCGCACGATTCCGAGCACCTCGTCGAGTGTGGCCAGCTTGAGCATCACCCGGTCGCGGCCTTCCTTGTCTTCCTCGTACTTGGTGCTTGCCGCTGATACGGCGGATACAGCCTCTGAATCGGTCTTGGGAACCGACACTTCAAATCCGCCGAGCAGCAGTTCTTCCATCAAGAGATCGCGGCGCTCGTCCAGCCCCTTGGTGGAGGGCAGGTATACATAGACGGAGGTCGAGGCGTCACCCGCCGCCAGGTCCAGGTTGCGCAGGAACTCGTAGTGTGCCAGCACGTAGCCACGGGAGAAGAAGTTGTCAGTGGAATAGATGCCGCGCACGACGAGGATGCCCGTATTGAAGGCACCGAACCGGGTCCGCGTGGACAGCACGATCTCGTCGCCGTTGGTCAGGCCGAAGTACTCGGCGGCATCTGCTGGAATTGCCACGCCGTTGGGATCGGCGGCAAAATCTTCCCAGGAGCCAGAAGAGAAGGCTGACTGATCCTTGAAGCCGGTGTCGCGGTCTGACTGTATGCCGGTAAAGGGCAAGCGCTTTGAAAGGCCGTTGTAGTAGACCATCGACTGCACCGCGTACCGGGTAAGCGTCCGTGCGTCGCTACCGAAGGTCCTGTCCACCGCCGCCACGATCTCGCCGGTCTTGAGGAGTCCGTTGTAGATCTTGCCATCTTTGGCAAACTGGCCCGTTATCGTTATGTGGCCCGCCGTTGACTTGACGAGGCTGGTGGCGATGTTGGTCGTAGCTCCTTTTGAAAAGGCAAGGAGCAGCACGAGTATGAACGCGACAACCGCGTAGTTGATGCCCAGGGTAAAGCTGCGCTTTTTCTGGCGGAATACGTTTTTAAAGGCCAAGCCTATGAATGCACCCATAATTTCCTTCCTACTTGTCGTTCATCGCCTTGAGCGGGGTTATGGCAGTCGCGACACTGACCGGATAGATCGTCGCCAGTATTGACACCACCACCACCGTCAGCAGGGCGGCCAGGAACGGCAGAAGCTCCACCGTCATCCTGAGTGAACCGCCGCCTATCAGGAACTGCGAGATCGTCTCGGGCAGGGGCAACCCGGTACCGCTGACGAATACCAGCAGGATGCCGGAGACCACCATGGCGGCCAGCGCGGCGGATATGTTGAGTATCAGGGTCTCGGTGAGGAATACGCCGCGCACAAACGACTTGTCTGCGCCCAGAGCCCGCATCGTGCCAATCTCGCCGGTGCGCTCCACCACGTTGATGATGAGCGTGTTCATGAAGATCAGCGTAACGACCAGGAATATCAGGCCGGTGGCCAGGAAGATGAACGCCTGGAGCGCCAGTGAAATCTGCGCATAGAAGCCCGAAGCCTTGTCCCAGGTGGCTATCTTTATGCCAAGCTCCGGTTCAGCCTCCAGCGCGGCAATCACCGCGCCGGCCCTGTCGTGGTCCTTGAGCCGCACCGCCACCATGGTGAACCCTGAGAGGGTCTCCGCGGTGAGGCTTGCCAGGTCGAGCCTGCCGAACGCGTCGTCGCCGCCCAGCTCGAACAGGCTGGACTCGTCGACATTGGCCGCTGCGAGTGCGTCGTTGAACTGGTCAGGCAGGCCCGTTACACCGGTAAAGTTGTACAGGCTGGAGTAGGTGGCTGAATCCATGTAGTTGATGTAGTCGAACACGCTACGGTAGCGCAGTGGCTCGAAGATGCCGCTGAGTGATGAGCGCACGGTGTTTACACCACCCTCGGTGATGCCCAGCAGGGTGACACTCTCACCGGTTTCAAGCGTTACGCCGTAGTTTTTCTGGTACTGCTCGTTCTGGTAACGGCTTACGATGATGCCGGAGCCTGCCGTGCCCCCGCTACCCTTCTCGGGAAGGGAGAAGAACGTGCCGGAGGTCATCTTTACATTGGAGAATACGCTCCGGTATGGAGCCGGCTCCACGGCATAGAAAATGAACGGCAGATCGAGCTTCTTGCCGGCACGCTCAACCTGGATGAGTCCGTAGTTCTGCGAATACATCGCATACGACTCCACCTCGTCGTTTCCATCGAGCAGGGCAGCGATCTTTGCTGCGTCCTGCACGTTCGGCAGCGGCGTGGTAAACGCGAACGGTGATGGCAACGTCTTGGATTTATCCGAGTAGATGATGAAATCGCCGGTAAAGTTGCTTATGATCGACTCGCGGGATTCGCGGGCAACCGACGAGGCGAACATGCCACCGAATACTATGAGGAAGGTTCCGAACCCCACGAGCACGGCTATGAGAGCCATGCGTCCCTTGCGCCGGAGAAGCGTCCTCCATGCTATGGTCAGCGTCAGCACGGCCTCAGCCCTCCCCGGCGACGTCGCCGCCGGCTACGATTCGGCCGTCAAGGATGCGCACAACGCGCCTGGCCTCTTTCATTATGTGGGCATCATGGGTGGAGAACACGAACGTTGTCTTCTCGGTTTCATTGATCTGGCGCATCAGTTCGATGATGCGCTTGCCCGTCTCTGAATCCAGGTTGGCGGTCGGCTCGTCAGCCAGCACGATCAGGGGCCTCGTGACGAGCGCGCGGGCGATGGCGACGCGCTGCCGCTGCCCACCGGACAATTCCATGCTCTTGTTCTTCATACGGTCCTGAAGGCCTACTTCCTCGACGGCCTTGAGCACCCGCTCGTGGCGCTCCTTCTTGGTCAGCGAGCGCTGCAGGAGGAGCGGAAACTCAATGTTCTCGTATACGTTAAGCACCGGTATCAGGTTGAACGACTGGAAAATGAAGCTGATCTTGGTTCGGCGGTAACGGGTCAGTTCCTTGTCTGTCATCTTCTCCGTCTCGGTGCCGTCTATCCTGACCGAGCCCTCAGAAGGCAGGTCGATGCAGCCGAACATGTTGAGCATGGTGCTCTTGCCCGAGCCGGAAGGGCCTGCAATGGCGAGGAACTCTCCCTGGCCAATAGCCAGGGATACACCCCGCAGGGCATCCACACGCGTCTGCCCGAGCATGTAATACTTCTTGACATCCTTCAATTCGACTACATTCATACGGTTTCTCCTTCTCTGTACTCTATTCCCTTGAGCATTATCACAATCAGTTCCCCTGCCATTTCTATCTTCGACTTCCTGACATAAGCCACAGGCGCGGCATGCAGGCTCTCCAGCATGCCGAACAACGCGCTTGCCACCATGCCTGAATCAGTCCCGGCTTCTATCTCGCCTGCTACCCGGGCCTCCTCGAAGGCCACGGTGATCGGCAGCAGCATCTTCACGTAAATCAGTTCCATCAACCTGCGCGCAACCGCCTCCGGAAGCGCCGGCATATCGGTCTCTGCCATTCGTATCAGGTCCATCGGCGGGTTTGAAAGCAGCCACGCGGCAGCACCGAGCATACGGCCACGCAGGTGGGTTCCACCTTCTGCCATGGCCCTCGCAAGCCCGTCTCCATGGTGGAGGACGCTTTTTTCGGTCACGGCCTCGAACAGGGATTCCTTGCCGCCAGGAAAGTGGTAGTACAGCGAGGCATGGGATACACCTAGCTCTGCGGATATGTCCCGTAGGGTCGTCGCTGCATAGCCCTTGCGCATGAACAGCTTTTCAGCCGCTTCCAGGAGAAGTTCCCTTGATTCACTGTTTTTCTGGACCTTCAGTTACTGCTCCTTGAACTTACCAACTTGTAGGTAATATAGCGCAAGACGCATGGAATGAAAAGGGGCATTGTAATAATTATCACTGAATTGATAAGACATGAGGGATATAGCGGAATCCAGTGCTGGCAGGTAGCAGGGGCTGAAAGGATGGGAAAGCAGAAGTCGAGCGGGACGGAGAAGCAGGCTTCTCCGCCCCGATTGTCAGAGCGCTCCGCCGGCAAGGAATGGCAGCGCGATGAAGTTGCCCAGCGCGCCGCCGAAGCTGGAGAGGAAGAAGACCAGCAGGATATGCGTTACCTTGTTTGTATAGAAACCGCGCACGGTGGAGACATCCGTGGAGAGGGTCTGAAAATCAGAGACCCGGGGCTTGCGGAGCCAGGCTTCAACAATGCCGGAGAAAAAGCCCACGGCAACGAGGGGGTTGAGCGTGGCTATGGGTGCTGCCGCAAACGATACAAGGATGGTCAGCGGGTGTGCCAGGCAGAGCAGCGAGCCAACCGCCGCGAGTGTGCCGTTGAGCGCTACCCAGCGGAGCAGCATCTGCAGGCTGGCTTCTGCGCCCGATGTAAAGAATCCCACGGCGATGAAACCCACGATCAGGGCTGGCACAAGCCAGCCGGCGGAACGTGCCAGCAGGCCGGGGGGCGGCACCTTGTCGATGTCAGACACATCGGTGGTCGCGCTGTCTGCGGCAAGGCGCCCAAGCCAGTTTTCAACTCCGGAGCCATGCCCCGCGCCGATCACCGCGACGAGCCTGTCACCCGGCGTTGCCCATATTTTTGAGGCAAGGTAGCGGTCCCGCTCGTCTATCAGCACTTCCTTGACGCTCGGCAGGTACGCGGCCAGCTCGCCCATCATCTCGTCCAGCTCGGAGCGCACTTTCAGGCGCTCTATTTCGGCAGTATCCGGTTTCTCGTTGGAGAAGGCGGCGGCGATGAGCTGGGCTACGAGCTTTGACTTGTTCCAGAAGTTTGATTTGCCCCAGGCGCGTCTGAGTGTCGTCTTTACGTCACGGTCGCAAAAGCTGTACGGGATGCCCGCTGCCTCTGCCGCGTGGATGGCGGCCACCATCTCGGCTCCCGGCTTTACGCCCGAATCCGCCCCCATCCTGCGCTGGAACGAGGAAAGCGCCAGGTTGGCGAGCAGCAGGAAGGCCTGGCCCTCCTTGATCACCTTGACGATGTCGGTCTTCTCCCAGGCGTCGGGTGAATTCATTGCCCGCCAGCGTCCCTCGTCAAGCTCCACGCACACCGCGGCAGGAGACTCGCTTGCGATGACCGCGGCAACCTCGTCGACACTTTCCATTGAAACGTGGGCCGTACCCACGAGGACTATCCTGCGTCCCGCCAGTTCGAGGACCTTGACCGTATCAGACATCGTTGCTCCGTTCTTTGGTGTTTTACGTGGATGTTCTATTTCTTGACTGAAAGACGGGCCAGGTCGGCCTCGGCCATACGACGCTCCAGCGTCCCCATCCGATCGGCGTCATACGACATCCGGATATATTTGGATCCCAGATCGGGTTTGCCCCTGGCAACCCAATACGCGCCAAGGTAGTACAGCATGGCAGCCTTGATGTCCAGGTTTTTTTCTGCGTTGATGCGCACTTCTAGTTCCGAGGTCATCTCGCCCTGGTCAAAGAGGAGCCTGAGCGCCAGCCATTGCGTGTTGGATTTCTCCTTGTCCACCCTGGCGAGTTTCTTGCCCGCATATTCCCTGGCAGCCTTGGCATCACCGTCCCGCATGAGCGCCAAGGCGGCAGCAATGTAATACTCGGCGTGGGTCTTTGTATAGTTGGAAGCCTTGTCAAAGGCAGTGTAGGCCTCGCGCCAGTAACCCAGCCGGTAAGCCAGAACGCCCATGGATTCAAAGGAGTACCAGTAATCCGGATACAGCGTCGAGGCCGTGCGGTAATCGTTCAGTGCGGCAAGGTCATTGCCGGAATTTTCATGGATCGAGGCCCGGTACACATAGGCCAGAAAATAATCCGGGTCGAGTGCGATGGAACGGTCAAAATCCGTCCTGGCGTTTTCCAGGCGCCCGGTATCGAGATAGAGGCGGCCACGTTCGACATAGTTCCAGGCCGACTCGGGAGCGAGCCTTATGGCGGTATCCATGTCGGTTTCGCACTCGGCGTAGCGGCCAAGCTGGTAAAGCACACGGCTGCGGTCGAGGTACGCTATGGCATCACCGGGAGCGGCGGCTACCGCCTTGTCGAGGGCAACCAGTGCGCCTTTCATGTCGTCGCGCTTGTACAGCAACCGGGCCGACCCGAGCAGGGCCTCGACATTGGCCGGAGCAAGTGCCAGTGCGGCCTTGTACGAGGCTTCCGCCTTCGTGTAGTTCTTGCTCTCGTAGTGGATGTCACCGAGTGCGGCCTGCGCATCGGCGTTTTTCGGATCCTTGACGACCAGCGCTTCAATGGCGGAACGGTGGGCCTTGGCATCGCCGGCAAAGCGTTCCAGTTCTGCCAGGGCAAACAGGGCCTCAATATTATCAGGCCATGCTCCAAGCTCTGCCTTGAGCGCAGTACGGGCATCGTCGATCCGGCCCATGGACAGCAGCACGGCCGAGCGGAGGACCGGGTAGGAGCGATTGTCAGGTTTGGTGGCGGCGAGTCCGGCAAGCCTGGCCTCGGCCGAGCCGAAATCACCGGCCTCTATGGCGCGGTAGATCGCGTCGAGTTCCATCCGTTCCTTTTCCGCTTCGGTAAGGGGGGGCGGAACCGGCTCCTGGATTGCGGGGCCGGGCAGCACGGGGACGGAATCCGGTACGCCGGCGCAGGAAGCTAAGAGCACGCTCAGTGCGACTATAACGGTGGCGTACGTTGCCACCCTACGGTATCTCATGCTGTTGTCTCCGGTCGACTGGTCGGTTTGTCTGCGATGGTAGCCGTTTTAGCATTGTTTAGCAAGCCAAACGAGGCCGGACCGATGCCGGCGGAAGCGTTGCAGTTGCGTAATCTGTAATGAAACGTATATAGTCGCATCAATATGAGAATAAGCGCATTCGGCAGAGCGGCGGCTATTGCCGTTTTGTATGCCGCCATCTTCGTGGTCCTCGTCGTCATACAATTCCCGTCAAAGGGTCCGGTCATAGCTGTTGCCGGGGGGCTTTCGTTCAAGGGCCTGCCCTCGAACAATGGCGAAGGCCTGCGTTCTGCGGAATTGAGTGCCAACGGACTCAGGCTGATTTTTTCTGAACGCTATCCACTTTTACTGATCAGCCCGGCCGGAAAAGAGCGCAGGATCCTGCCTGTTTCGCATAAAGCCACGGAAAAGGGCTTCTCCATACTGTTCGATGATGGTACCCGCATCGTAGCAAGCACGGATCTGGAGGCCGACGGGCGCGCTTCCTGGCAGGTGCTGCCCAAGGATACTACGGCAACCGCAAAGGCTATCGTGCGCTATGAGCTTGCTTACGGCGCAACCATGCTGGCACCCGGTGAAAACGGAACATTGCGCCTCTCGTTCAGCGGCGCAACCTACAGCATTTCCGGGATCAAGACCGGTACCGAACCCAGGACACTGACAATTGAAGCCGCCAAAGGTTCATTCAGACCCTTTGTTTCGGCCCGCGAGGATGAGCGCAAGCCTGCATCTCCCACCCAGTTCATCGCCCAGGCCCCCATGGATCCAGCGGTCTGGAACAAGGAACTGTCCGACTGGCGCGACAAGGCCTGGTCTGCCCTCTCGGGACCGGCATTCAATGCCACCGCGGCTACATGGTCGACCACACCTGGTGCTGCCGGCGAGTTCAATGAAGCATACTTCACGGCTTACATGGCAGAAGCCCTCAGGAGGGACAACAAGGACGCCGCGGCTGCCCTCGTGCCGATCGTGAGAGGCAAGTTCACCGCGCTTCTGAGCTGGAAAAGCACGCCGTTTGCCGGAAAAACCGCTACCACCATGGCAGCCTTCGAAGAAGCCACCCTGGCCCAGGTCAAGACAATCGAGCGCCAGGTTCAGACCCGTTCTCCAGCACTGTTTTATACCACGGGCATCGTACCCTTGCTCTTTGACCGGGCACCGTACTCCCTGGCACAGGAAGCAATGGCATTGGCGCGGACCCTGGACTTCTCCAAAGCCGATGTGACACAGTCCATCGCGTTGATAGAGGCCTACCTCGACGCACGGCGTTACCTGAGCGAAGAAGAGAATCCGTTTGCCAGGGCCATCGAACTGGTCGACAAGACAATCGCTCCTGCAGTTCGCAAAGCGGAGGGTGGATTCTTCCTGCCAACAGGAGCGGACGGTGTATGCAACGCGCTTGCAGGACTCAGCGCGGGGAAAGCACTCATACAACTTGCTGCCGCGGTGGACAAACCCATCTATACCGGTATCGGTCAGAGCCTTGTCCTGGGATTCCTCAGACTCGCGGCAGTCGATGGCTCCCTGCCCAGAAGCGTAACGATCCTGGAGGGCACGATGACCCCTTCAGCAGAACGGCTCTCCGCGGCCGAGGCATACCCCGTTGCCGTGGACTCGCCCTTCTATCCGCACGCCGTGAGCTTCTACAAGGAGCTTGGCCCGGGTGCCTGGGCCTGGACCTGCGCTCCCGTCATGCGGGTGCGGTCCAGTCCCGAGAACACCATCTACACCGCTGAATTCCCGGTCGGATATTCTCACTACCTGACGCTCTACGGCGTCAAGCCATATGTTAAAATCCAGCTGTACGGCCTGGACTACAACATGGATTCCGGCTTCGAGAGCTACAACGCATCGGGCTATTTCTACAAGAAGACAGCAGGGGCGATGTACCTTAAAATGCGCCACAAGGCGCAGGGAGAAGAAGTACGTCTATTCTACTAGGTGGCAGGGAAGTAGCTGGCTGCTTTGAATCGGCCGGCGAGCTCATCTACCTGGTCGGAGGCGATCACCCCGACGCTCTGTCCATGGTGACCAGGGCAATTTCCGGCCGGATAGCACGCTGTGTGCTTACATGGTCCGGCAGTCCTCTCACCGCGCTCGAGGATGCATGTGGAACCACAGGCGCTGCAATCAGGCCCGCGGCCCTGGCAAGAGCCCTCCAGCAGCCTTGTAGCGAGGGTTTTATCGTGGCCATCCGGCAGGAAGACCGTGAACGGTTCGAGGAAACGACGGGTAACGTGTATTCCCGCTGGATTGGCGAGACCACGACCCCGTCAGGGTTCAGACTTGCCGAGCCAGACTGACTCTTACTGGTGGCTTTAAAAAGCATCACGTCGTATACTCCTAACCATTCAGGGGACGTGATACCAGAGTGGAAAACAGCGAAATCATCAAGGTACGGGACGAATATGAAAAACAGATATTCGATCTCAAGCAGCTTTTCGAAATTTCAAAAAGCCTCAACTCGACGCTGGATTATGGTATCCTCATAGAATCAATACTGTATACGATCATGGGCCAGATGAAGGTGCTCAAGGCCGCCCTCTACACCAAAAAAGGCCTGGACTCCACGACCTTCAACCTCCACCGCAACTTCAAGGGATTTGAACTCGAACACGACCATGACTACAGCATCCCCGAGGACTCGCCGGCCATGCGGCTGTTTGCCCGCGAGACACGCTGCTGGACGCTGGCTGAAATCAGGGCACGTTTCGGCAATCTGGGTGGCCTGGAAGTCCTGGAATCAATGGAACCGTGCCTGCTCGTACCGCTCAAGGCCAAGGGTGTCGTCAACGGCTTGATATTGCTGGGCGAGCAGATAATCGACGAAGAATTCTCAAGCTATGAGAAGGACTACCTCCTCAATATCGCCATCCTGGCATCCATTGCCATCAGCAACGCGTTCCTGTTCGAGATGACGACTACCGACATGATGACCAAGCTCCGGATGAAGCACTACTTCTACACCGTACTCCTGGACCGGATGGAAGAAAGCGCTTTTACCGAAAAGCCCTTGTCGGTCATCATGTGCGACATAGACCACTTCAAGATTTTCAACGACACCTACGGCCATAGCTGCGGCGACGAAGTGCTGAAAAGCGTGGCAAAACTGATACAGACCCAGACACGCTCCGTAGATGTGGCCGCCCGCTATGGCGGAGAGGAATTCTGCATGCTTCTGCCTGACACCAACGCCGCGGCCGCGGAAATAATCGCGGAACGCATCCGCAAGGGCATAGAGGGCATGGCAATCGAGTATGAAGGTCAGCGGATGTCGGTTACCCTTTCACTCGGAGTGGCTCAGTACGACCCGGAGCGGGACCTGACCGGCAAATCTGTCATAGACAGGGCAGACAAGGCCATGTACCTGTCCAAACAGAGTGGCAGGAACAAAGTGATGGTGGCACGCTGATGGCCAGCGTGCGGCTGTCCTATGCGGACCGACCTGCCGTGGATTTCGATACAACTCCGGCGTTGTCCATACTTGTATCAGCGCAGCGGGCAGGTGCTTCGCTCCGGCACGACTGTGGCGGAAAGGCCCAATGCGGCACCTGCAGGGTCCGCGTCATTTCTGGAACAACCAGCCCCATGGCAGATCGGGAACGCACCAGGCTGCAGGCAGTCCAGGCCGGGACCGGAGAACGCCTCGCCTGCCAGACCAGGGCCGGCTCGGATCTGATCCTCGAGGCGGTCCTTCCACTGGGCCGGGCCGTACGGGGCAGCAGCCCGCAAGGAGGCAATGCGTGATAGACAGACGGGACAGCAACTGGTGGAAGCAGGCCGTCTTCTACCAGGTATACCCACGCAGCTTCAAGGACTCCAACGCGGATGGCATAGGCGATCTGAAAGGCATACAGGAAAAGCTGGATTATTTCCAGGAACTGGGTGTAGACGCACTGTGGATAAGCCCGTTTTTCAAGAGTCCCATGAAGGATTTTGGCTATGACATATCCGACTACAAGGATGTAGATCCAATCTTCGGAAGCCTTGAAGATTTCCAGTCCCTGCTGACTGCGGCCCATGAGCGCGGACTGCGCATCGTTGTTGACCTTGTAGTCAACCATTCATCTGACGAGCATCCCTGGTTCAAGGCAGCCCGCTCGTCCAGGACCGATCCCCGGCATGACTGGTACCTCTGGAAACCCAGGACCGGCCGGCGACCGCCCAACAACTGGATAAGCCTCTTTGAGCAACGGTCGGCCTGGTATCCCAACGAGGCCACCGGCGAGTGGTACCTGGCAACCTTCACGCGCAACCAGCCCGAGTTCAACTGGCGGAATCCGGAACTCAGGGAGGCTATCTACGACGCCACCCGCTTCTGGCTTGACCTTGGGGCCGACGGCTTCCGCATGGATGTGGCAACCGCGTATTTCAAGGACGCCGAGTTCCGGTCCAACCCGTTCAGCTTCAACCTGGTACCCAATCTGCTGCAGCACCACATCTACGACCGCAACAGGCCCGAGATTTTTGGAGTATTCAAGGATTTCAGGGCCATCGCGGATTCCTATGGTGACAGGATGCTCATAGGCGAGACGCACGGTCTGGACCCTGTACTCGCCGCATCGTGCCACGGAAACAACTGCGACGGGCTCCACATGGCCTTCAATTTTGATTTCCTTTACAGGAAATGGAGCGCACGTCTGTTCAGGGAATCTGCAGAGCGCTGGTACGAGCTCCTGCCATCAAGTGCCTGGCCAAATTTCACATTGTCCAACCACGACCAGCCCCGACACTATTACCGGTACCGTTCCGGTCGCCATGCTGACGCGCGCGCCAGGGTCGCGGCCACGATGCTCCTCTGCCTGCGCGGCACGCCATTCCTGTATTACGGTGAGGAAATCGGCATGAACTGCGAGCCACTACCCAAAGCCAGCCTCCGCGACCCGCTCGGGGTGGCTACCTGGCCATTGCGTATCGGCCGCGACCCGGAACGCACCCCGATGCAGTGGGACGACAGCCTCAATGCCGGATTCAGCCCTGCAAGCCCCTGGCTGCCGGTCAATGCCGACTACCGGCACAAGAACGTCGCCACCCAGAAAACGGATCCGGATTCGCTGTGGAACTGGTATGCGGACCTACTGCGACTCAGGAAGTCCCAACCAGCCCTGATCACCGGAACGCTGACCTGGCTGGACGTCCCCCCGGAGGTGATGGCCTGGAAGCGGACGGAACGCCGCCAGTCAGAAGGCAAGCAGGATCTTCTGGTGTACCTCAACTTCTCCGGCAAGCTCAAAACAATAAGCGTCCCGGTTGGTACCGTGCTGCAGGGAACCCGGGTAGCCGCAGGTGAGCGCATCAACGCTGGCGAACGCACACTCGGCCCGTACGAGGTCCTGGTCGTCTCACAAGGCTGATTGATTCTTTGAGCAGTTGGTGTTGCCGGCTATCGAGTCTCTCCATATACTGGAATCAACGGCCTCGGGTCGTAGTACATAGTCACAAGGAGCTGCAATGGCCGATCTCAGCGTAACGTTCCTCGGTTTACACCTCAAGAATCCAATTATCGTAGCCTCGTCGGGGCTTACTGCCACCAAAGAAGGCGTACGCAAGGCCGTAGAGGCCGGAGCAGGCGCTGTCGTGCTCAAATCATTATTTGAAGAGCAGCTCAGGGCAGAAATCGCCGGCGTAGCGGGTTCAGCAGAAGTCCATCCCGAAGCCGAGGCATTCCTCGCGGGCATGGGCATGAACGAGGGCTCTGACGAGTACCTCGACCTCATCAGGGCATCCAGGGCCGCGTCAGACGTGCCTATCATCGCCAGCGTCAACTGCTCCGGAGACTCGGCCTGGGCTGAATTCGCAGCAAGACTGGAATCCGCCGGCGCCGATGCCATAGAACTGAACCTGGGCGTAGTTCCCACCGACCCCTCGGTCTCCGCATCCGCCATCGAGGATAAACTCGTGTCGCTCGTAGGTTCCGTTGCCAGATCAGTAAAGATTCCCGTGTGTTCCAAGCTTGGTTCATCGTACACCAACACAGGCAACCTGGCTGCACGGCTCTCCAAGGCGGGCTCCCGCGGTCTTACCCTCTTCAACCGCTTCTACCGCATGGATGTGGACCTCGACGCAATGAGTCTGTCGGCCGGCCCGATGCGCTCCAGCCCTGAAGCGTACCACGAGAGCCTGCGCTGGATTTCTGTGCTTGAAGGCCGCGTCGGGGCTGAACTCTGTGCTTCGGGTGGCGTCTACGATGGGCTCACCGCACTGCGCCTCATCACGGTTGGCGCGAACGCAGTCCAGATGTGCTCGGCTGTGTACGCCAAGGGCTACAGCACCATTACCTCGACGGTTGCGGAGCTGCATTCCTGGCTGGACAACCATGGTATCGCCAGGGTAGCCGATCTGCGCGGCAGGCTCGCACGGAGGAATTCCGACAAACCGGAACTCTACGGCAGATTGCATTATGTAAAGGCATTGACCGGACAGGCCTGAAGCCGGATCAACCGGCTAGGTCCGAGGCGGAGAGAGGAGATCAAAACGATCTTTGATCCTGGAAAGGCGCTCGGCGATGAACCACGCGACGAGCGCCCCGCCCACCACATCTATGGAATAGTGGCCGCGGGAGAGCAACAACGCCACACCTTGCAGGATTGCAGCCGCCCCGACGATACGCCTGGCGCGTGGCGCCTTGCTTCCGTCGATGAGGAAATATGCGATCGAGGCAAGCATCTGATGCCCCGAAGGAAACATGCCGTGCTGCAGAAGGCCGGTGAACTCGAGAATGCCATACGAATCGGCATTGCCGGTCGGCCTGCCGAGCGGGGTGAGTATCATAAGCGGCGAGCGTGCAAAGTACAGCGCTGCTATGGCAAATATGTAGAATGGCAGCCTCCTGCGATCGACGCGGAGCGCATACCAGAGGTACAGTCCCATCGAAACGACAATGAGTGGATCAGTTATATAGGCCAGCCACGGTATTTCGGGTGTCAGGGTAAATACGATATCGGGAACTATGGGGCGGTCGGGATACAGCGTCTGGATCAGGGCATTGGCAGGAATCCAGAGCATTATCGCGGCCGTGAGTGCAGCCACTGAAAGGAGGGTGCGGCGGGACGTCAGGGCACGAGCCAATCCGATATCCATAGAACGATCATAATTTTGTAATCGCGTCAGGTCAAGGAAAAGTGGCCGACAACCAGCTGTTTCCGGACCTCACGGGAAAGGGGTTGCTATGAAACGCGCTGTCAGCGTCAGTCTCGGTTCTTCGGGCAGGAACAAAGCGGTAACACTGAGTCTTCTGGGCCAGGAAGTCTCACTTGAACGCATCGGCACCGATGGAGATGAAAACAAGGCCTGCGCACTCTATGAATCCCTTGACGGCAAAGTCGACGCCTTCGGTGTCGGCGGCGTAGAGCTTGCAATCACGCTGCCCTGGAAGGAGTACCCGCTCCGTTCCGGGCGCAACCTCGTCAAAGGCATACGGCATACACCCTATACCGATGGACACCACCTCAAGAAGGTACTTGAATCCCGCGTGATGCGCTTCGTAGATGCTGAACTTGGTAACAGCATCCCGAACAAGAGAGCCTTCCTCGTAGAGGCCATTTCCCGCTGGGGCATGACCCTGTCCTTTCTCGAGGAAGGCTATGAGTGCGTCTTCGGCGACCTCATGTTCGGTTTGGGCATACCCATTCCACTCCACTCGCTCGCGGGGCTCGAACGCGCAGCAAAGTTGCTCTTGCCCATCGTCAGCCACCTTCCCATTTCGATGCTCTATTCCACGGGCGAGGACCAGACCAGGAACGAGCCCAGGTACGAGTCTTTCTACAAGGAAGCATCGGTCATAGCCGGCGACTGGCTGTACATACGCAAGCACATGCCGGAAGACATGGAAGGCAAGATCATCGTGACCAACACCACCACCGAAGAGGACGTTGCGTTCATGAAGAACCGTGGCATACGCTGGCTCGTGACGACGACTCCGGTGATGGACGGGCGCAGCTTCGGGACCAACGCCTTTGAAGCTGCCCTGATCGCCGCATCCGGCCTTGGCAGGGTGCTCGAGGACGCCGAACTCGAGGCTATCATCGACAAGATCGGCTTTGAACCAAGCCTGAGGGAGCTTTCATGATGGATGCCATACTGCTTGCCGGTGGAAGCGCAAATCCTGCAGATCCTCTGTACTCACTTTCAGCGGGAAAACCCAAGGCCCTCGTCCCCATCGCGGGCAGGCCCATGGCGCAATGGGTGATAGACGCGCTCGCAGGCTCGAAGTCGATAGACAGGCTGATCGTGGTCGGCTCCGGGCCGGATTGCGGGCTGGACTTTCCCAAAGCCACGATATTCCTGCAGGATTCCGGCTCGCTGCTCGGCAATGCCCACGCAGGACTCGTAGCCTCCACATCCGGAGGCTCATCATCGGAACTGGCCATGCTGGTAGCCGCGGATATTCCAGCGATGACGCCTGACATGGTGGACTGGATAGCGGACCAGACCAGCAACAACCTTGCCGACCTGTATTACTGCGCAATAGACCGTGCCGTGATGGAGAGGCAATACGGAGGGAGCGGCCGGACCTACATCAGGTTCCGGGACAGGGTGGTGTGTGGCGGAGACGCAGTGGTAGTCAGAGCGGAGGCTTTGACGAGTGACGGAGCGGTCTGGAAGAGGCTGACTGAAGGGCGCAAGAGTTACCTCAAAATGGCTGCAGCAATAGGGCTCGACATGGTGCTGCTCATGCTGTTCCAGAGGCTGAGCGTAGCCGATACGGCCCGCAAGGCGAGCGCCAGGCTGGGCATCCGCGGCATGGTACTCGATTGCCCGTATGCTGAAGTAGGTATGGATATAGACAAACCCTTCCAGTTCGGCATCGTCGAGCGTGACTTGCTCGACCGCGCGGGCCGGTCTGCCAAGGCGTCCTAAACCGTTTTGAAGGTCAGTATCACCCGGTCCACGACGAGACCGGGGCGGTACCGTACCGTTGTCGCAATGTTGCGGCACATGGTCAGGCCAAGGCCGCGCCAGCGGCGTTCTTTCTGGTCAAAGCGAGGGCGCAGGGGCTCGCCCTGATCGACCAAGGATGAAAAGTCGGCGAATTCCACATGGCTTTCAACGAAAAATGCCAGCGTCAGCCCGGAAGCCCGTTTCCGCACGAGGACGGTCACGCCTGCCTTGCCGATCTCGCTGTGCGTCAGCAGGTTGTCCATGATTTCGTTGCCTGTGACTATCAAGGCCAGTCTCTCAGTCTCGCTCAGATACGCGATAGAACGGATGAAGCCATCGAGGACATCAAAGGCATCCGGCCCCGGTTGCACCCCGATGGTCGATCTGGCCCTGAGCCCGGCATAGATTTTCAAGGATGGTTCCGATTCTTTTTTAGGATACGGCGCATCGAGCTGGGTCCGCGGCCGTTCAGGCCGGCAACTCCTTGAGCGAAGGAACCGAAGGAAACTGGTCGGCAAACCCGGTGGATTCTATTGCGAGCCTGGCCACTTCCGAGGGAGCGACAATGACGAAGCGCTTCTTGGCGGCGATGGCATCCTCGACTGCGGCGAGCAGCACACCGATGCCGGCGCTCGTCATGGAATTGACGCCTGAAAGATCGACGGCCATATCGACCCGGCCCGCATGCCGCATCGTTTTTTCCTGCAGTTCGTTGTAGGTATAACTGTTGATTGGACCCTTTACCGCAAGCACCGTCCAGGATCCCCTGGTCGTTGCTTCAACGCTGATTCCGGTCATCGTTTTTTCTCCTTGGGCGGGCCATCGTAATCGATGGTCACCACCGTGATATCGTCGTCTATGCGTCCGCCGGCAAATGCACTGGCCGAACGCACGACAGCAGCTACCGTCTCGGCCGCGCTCGAGTTTCTGTTTTCTCCAAGAATGCGCACAAGGCGCTCCTTGCCGTAGCGTTCACCGCGAACACTCTCCGCATCGATGATGCCGTCCGTGCTGATGAGGACCCGTGATCCCGGCGGCAGCACGAGCTTTCTGGTCTTGAGATACGGCTCGATGTTCTTGACGAAGCCAAGCATCTTGCCCTCCCCCTGGGTTTCAACTACTGAATCAAGGCCAGGTGACCTGAACAACATCGCGGGAATACCGCAGTTGACAAAGTAGATGGCACCCTTGTCCAGGGCCAGAAATCCAAACATGCCGGAGAAAAAGGTACCACGGGGCAAGCGTTCCTTTATGAACGTGTTGGTCCTGGCAACCAGCTTGATGAAGTCCTGCTCTTCTTTGAGAAGCATCCGTATCATCGACTTGAGGATGACCATGGACATGCTGGCGTTGAGGCCTTTTCCTGAAATATCGCCTACAACAAAAAACCAGCGGTGCTCTGAAATCCTGACGGAATCGAACAGATCTCCGCCGAGACCCCGGGGCGACTCGCACTTGAAGGAAACATTGACCCCCGCATGCTCTATGGGGTCTATCTTTTCCTGGATGGACCGAACAATCTGGTCGGCCAGGCCAATTTCCTTCTCTACGGTTTCAAGGAGCGACTCGCGCGCCACGTGGCGGGCATAGTAGGCAACGACGAACAGCTTGCCGTGTACGGCGTCGAAGCCTTCATAGTCGAGCGCGTCGTAGTCGGCACCGGATCGCTTTGGTCCGAACGCGAATACACCGACCACCCGACGGCCTTCTTTGGCCAGCACGAGAGCCTCGGCTCCGAGCACATCGAAGAGGGCTGACAGCACGGGTTTCATGCTGGCAAACGATGCGTCTGCGATGATGTCGGTTTTCAGTATCACGCGGCGGTCCAGGGCTGCGAGGGCCTCGATGGCAGGCGATCCGGGTGCGGCGACCATTTCATCGTCGTCGTCCGGATAGATGCGGCGGAGGCCGCCCGAGTCGTCTTCCGACAGTACGGCAAACCATGAACTGCCGAAGGCCTCGCCCATGATGGCAGAGAGCTCTCCCAGCACAGTATCGCGGCCACCGGAGAGATCAAGGTGGGCAATCGCCGCCTCGAGTTGCTCGCGGGAGGCCTCATCGCGTTCCCCGCCCAGCCTGCCACGCGAGAATGACTCAGCCCAGCGACCAAACACCACGAAAGCCAGTAGTGCTACGATAACGGAGGTAACAGAAGACGTAGCCCTGAACAGGAATCCTACACCGGTGGCCAGTCCAAGCGGAACGCCAAACCCGATGACAATGACCGTCCAGGCGCCCAGGGCTTTTGCGGCGGTGCGGGCCTGGAAAACCCGTGTGGAAGAAAGCGCATAGGCGGTGGCCAGCACGGAGGGCAGAATGTTGGTAGCGGAAAGTGCATACAAGCGGGAAAGTTTCAGGGCTGGCCCCAGCACGGAAAGGGTGAACCCCCAGGCAAGGCTTGCGGCCACGCCAAGCGCCATGATGACCAGGTGCTGTCGATATACGCGGCTCTTCAATCTGGCAGCCCGTACGACCATGATAACGACGGCTACCGCGCCAACCGAGGCTCCGAGTGTGGTCGTCAGCGTGTAGAAGTTGCCCTCAAAGCGTATGAACTCGATACCCAGCCGTTTGACATCGGCTACGTACAGGTCGGTAAAAACCATGAAGCCGGTCAGGGCGACGGAGACCGTCACGATGGCTACATCAGCTGCCACCAGGGTGCTGGCGTAGGGATACGACAGGGCCAGCCTCAGGAACGCGAGGTACGAGATGATGGCAAACAGGTCTGCAGCCCGCAGCAGGTACAGCGCCACTGGCCGGTAATACTCCGCAAGCAGGTATCCGGCAGAAAGGAACAGGGCAAAGGCCACGCTCGCAGCCACGGCGGCGCGGAAGGCCTGCATGCTGCTGCCGTGTCCCTTTACACCAACGGCGACCAGGGCTACAAGCAGTGCCGCAAGGAGGGTAAAAAGCGTCAGTCCCATAGCCGTCCCACCTTGGCAGCGAGTATTGTGATGTCGTCACGGAGCTTTTTGTCGGCAACGTAGGTCTCGCCGAGCGTGGCAAGCCGCTCGACGAACTCGTCGATGCCCGAGTCCACGGCGCTACCCATCAGTTTGCCGAATTCAGGTGACTGGTCGAGTGCCACGCCGTCCGCGCTGACGATCTCTGTCAGGCCGTCCGTGGACAGCACGATGACAT
Source organism: Spirochaetota bacterium (assembly GCA_020048755.1). GTDB lineage: Bacteria > Spirochaetota > Spirochaetia > Treponematales > UBA12059 > SZUA-370. The sequence goes on along the minus strand of JAIFMD010000022.1, from coordinate 10,052 downwards.
CATCCGTGCGGAGCGCAATTTCTTCGACCTCCACCGATGTTATCGAGACGAGACCGACTATGCCGCAATTGGACGCCAGCCGCTTTACAACGGGCCCCTTGACGGTCCTGACAACCACGAACTGTTCCGGCATGGCCGCGTTGACATAGCGCAGTCGTTTTGACCGTACGTCGACGAGGCCGAGAAACATCACGACGTACTTGTCATCGAATCCCATGCCCCGTATCGCACTGTCGCAGGTACGTACGAGAGCTGCGAGGTCGGTCTTGTCGTTGGCCATGCGTATGGTATTGATGACAATACCCATAACGAGCGCGGCAGCCAGCCCTTTGCCTGAAACATCGCCCATGACGAGCAGGGTGCGGTCATCATCGATGCGCAAAGCATCATAGAAATCGCCCGAGACGTTGACGAGGGGACGCCAGTACGCCGCCAGCGTCACCTTGGGCTGTTCTGGCAGCATTTCTGGAAGGAAGGTCCGCTGGGTTTCCGCAATCTGACGCCATTCCTTGGTCAGGGCAGCTATCTCGAACAGCTTGGCGACGGTCAGCACACGGTCGAAGAAAATAAGCAGTTCGCCGTACATCACGCGGTACGCATCGTAGTCGACATAGGGACTGATGCGTGTAAAGACAAAGAAGTAATAGCCTTTGCACAGCACGAAAAAGCCCCGCGCGCCGGCGTTGCTGACGGTCAGGTTCAGGTGCTCATCCATGAATACGAGGCCTTCCGACAACTCACGATAATTGTGCTTGAGCGCAGGAACGAGGGCAGGATCCGAGGTCAGCGCCGAGGGACTCGCATAGACGACCTCCCAGGTATTGCTCTTTATGAGCACGACTGACGCGTCCAGGGATTTTTCCAGGCTCTCCCGTATGGCAGCTACGAATTCAGGCATCGTAAAACAGGTCCTGATGCGGTCCACAAAATCGAACAGGAGCCGCGAAACGCCAGTGCCCAGGATGGACCGGTACAGCCGGGCATCATAGAGTACAAACAGGTTCCTGCGCATTATGAACACGATGAGATATGCCACGACCGCGGCTATGCTGGTGCCCACGAGTCCGGAACCTGCGCTGGCAATGTAGATGATGAACGCATACGCCAGCGCGGCAAACGCCCACGAAACGGCTGAGGCTGTTCCCCTGGCTCGACGGTACTCCAATGAATAAGCTCCTGCAGTCAGTTTGAGGCAGTTTATCGTCTCATGGCCCCGGACGGCTGTCAATCAAAGCGCCAACACTATACATCAGGTTCGTGTGTGCAGTTGTCATTCTTTCCATTGCACGAAAAAAACAATCGGCTGTTCCAGAACCATCACGTCTATTGCCGGGAACGCCAGGCTGACCGTCTTCCTTGTCGCATCCACCCGCACGTTGCCACTCGATTCCAGAATGGTGCCCGGCAACGAGGCTGTCAGCTTGAAAGCAGCACCGTCGAGCGCGGCAACGGCAGCCTTGCCGAGCAAGCCCGACAGCATGGTGCGGTATTCCTGAGAGCTTACCGGATTGTCGTAGAGTGCCGGCGGCTGGAGAGCCTCGAGCAACTGCCCGTCCAGGCCCGGAAACAACCTGGCAAGGGCAAGGGCATTGGAGCGATCCACGCGCAGCCGGATGGAAGCCCAGCCTGGTCCCCGGTTGAATGAAAGCACGGAAGCCAGGTCCTTGTCGCCAGCCAGCAGCTTTTCAATATCAGCTATGCTGAAGGCTCCGCGCCAGGATCGCCCGTCCGGGGAAACCGACTCACGTACTGCAATACCCCGGGCCGCTACCGAGGCGGCAATGGCAGCCGCGTCGAACATGGCCGGGCGGGAGTCAGCAGCGGCAAACTGACGCAGTTTTGCTTCAACCGGCTGGGGAACCTCGACCGACAGGGCCAGTGCAGCCGAACGGTCAGCACGGAATGCCATATCTACCCCGACACCACAGGATGAGGCCACAAAGGCCAGCAATGCCGAGATGCTTGTGACAGTGATTCTATGCTGATGCATGCATGCTCCTTGACGGCAACTCAGTATACAAGCCATCACCTTGCAACACAACGACATGCTTCAGGGTTACACGCAACCTTCAGGCCGCTGGATTGTCTATTCACCCAAGCGTATACTACGCTTGATACAAGAATAAGGAGGCTACCAAAATGACAGAACGAACTCCGTGGAAAACACTCGACGAGTACAGAGGCAAAGTTTTCAGTGGCCAGTGGCCTACGCTGCCAGAACTGTTCAGGATAACGGCTTCCCGCTTCCCTGAACGGGCTTGCTTTACCATCTACGAACCCGACCGCGTTTCGCTTACGTATGCCCAGTCGCTTGCCAAAATCGAGAAGCTGGCCGCTTTCCTCGCCTCCGAAGGCATTATAAAGGGTGACAAGATTGCGGTGACCGGCAAAAACTCCCCCGAATGGGCCATAACCTACCTCGCCACGCTTTTTGCCGGTGCCATCGTCGTTCCCATAGATTATGCGATCCACAATGAAGAAATATTGACCATAATCAAAGCCTCCGACTCGGTAGCCGCCTTCGTAGACGAAGAAAAGTTCGACGCCATCGACCCAGGCAAGCTCGGGCTCAAGGCGCGCTGGTCTCTTTCAAAGAAGAAACCTGGCTACATCTACGACCTCGCGCCCAAGGGTTCGGCAGCAACCATACAGCCGGCCACCGAAACCGATCTGGCAGCCATCCTCTTCACGAGCGGCACGACCGGCATGCCCAAAGGCGTCATGCTGACGCACTCGAATTTCGTGTCGGATTGCTTCCTGGCGCAGGGTAACCTGGACATCTATCCTACCGACGTATTCTACGCACTGCTTCCGATACACCACTCGTACACCATGCTCGCCGTATTCCTTGAAGCCATATCTGTTGGCGCTGAAATCGTGTTCGGGCAACGTATGGTGACCAAGGCCATCCTCAAGGATCTCAAGGAAGCCAGGGTAACGATGCTGCTCGGCGTCCCCTTGCTCTTCAACAAGGTACTTGCCGGCATCATGAAAGGCCTCAAGGACAAGGGTGCCTTCGTCTACGGCCTCATCCGCTTCCTGATGTTCATCTCTGGCTTCATCAAGAAAACGTTCAAGGTAAACCCCGGCAAGAAGATGTTCGGTGCCGTACTCGACAAGGCCAGCCTCCGGACCATCCGGAACTGCATCTCAGGCGGTGGCCCGCTCGCTCCCAGCATCTTCAGGATGTACAACCAGCTCGGCATCGACTTCGTACAGGGCTACGGCCTCACCGAGACCAGCCCCATCATCACGCTCAATCCCACCGAGGCGTACAAGGAAACCAGCGTCGGCAAGGTGCTGCCCGGCATGGAGATGAAGATTATAGATCCGGACGATGAAGGTCGCGGCCAGATAGTCGTCAAGGGGCCGATGGTCATGCAGGGTTACTACAAGAACGAAAAAGCCACGAAAGAATCATTCCAGGACGGCTGGCTCCTCACCGGTGACGTGGGGTATCTGGACAGCGACAACTACCTGTACCTGACCGGCCGGGCCAAGAACCTGATAGTCACCGAGGGTGGCAAGAACGTCTACCCCGAAGAAATAGAGAACCGGTTCCAGCTCTACAGCGAGATAGACCAGGTACTGATCAAGGGCCATGAGCTGGACAAGAAGCAGAAGATAGAAGGCATCGAGGCCTACATTTTCCCCACCAGGGACTGGTTTGACCAGGATGCTGCCAAGACGGGCAAGACCTGGGACCAGGCGGCCATAGAAGATCACATGCAAAAGGTCGTCGACCAGGTGAACAAGACGATGCTGCCCTACTCCCGCATTGACAATACCTGAGAAGGATTGGGATAAAAAAAGACTAAGAAATTCGCAACGAGACACAGAGAAGATGAGAAGAGTGGAAAAGGGTTAGAAAAAGAAAGACCTAGACTAAGAATTTGGCACAGAGACACAGAGAAGATGAGGAAGAGGAGGAAATTGGGAAAGGATAAGGGATGTGACAGGAAATAAGTCTTGAACTTCATTCCTTCTCTTTTTCTTCATCTTTTTCCTTTGTAAAACTTTTTCTATCTCATCTTCTCTGTGTCTCGTTGCCCAAATTTCCCATCTTCTCCTGACTAAAATCTTCTCTTTCCTCGTCTGCTCTGTGGCTCTGTGCAAATTTCTTAGTCTATCTTGTGTAGGGGGAAGGGTTATTTTTGGCCGTAGACTAGTTGGGGTTGGGTCTTGCCGCGGAAGAGGACTTCTCCCATGGGCTGGAAACGGGACTGGGGTTCGAGGGCAAGTTGCTTGTAGACTGGCGCGCTGATCAGCAGATCCTGCTTGAACTCGCGGCAGAGTGAATCCAGGCGGGCGGCGATGTTCACGGCCTCGCCGACTATGCCGATGCGCTGGATGCCGCTGGCCGCGGACAACTCGCCTACAGCCACCTTGCCGGCATGCACGCCTATGCCGATGTGCTTGACCAACGGCAGGCGGTGCGAGGCCAGGTCTTCCTGCAGGTGCGAGAACTCGTACAGGAAGTCAAAGGCGCAAGCCACCGCTTCATCGGCCGCGTCCTTCTCTCCCATCAGCCCGAAAACGACTATGGCCGTATCGCCTACATACTGCTCAACCAGGCCCTTGTGCCGCCTGACGACGATGTCCCAGAGCGCATAGTAGCGGTTGAGGAGGCCTATCGTCGCCCGTGCGCCTTCCTTCTCGGCTATTGGAGTAAAATTCCACAGATCGGCATAGAGGATGACAACGTCGCGGTTCTCACCACCGGCCACCTGGTCGCGCATGGAGAGCGCAGCTGTCGGGGGCTCGATGACGGCGTAGATCTGGTCCAGCCTGGCCTTGAGCGAGACCTGCTTTATCTTGTCAGCCACCATGAAGGTTCCGAACATGGCCGCGCCGAACATGAAAAACACATGCTGGAGTGTCTTGGCAAAGGTGAGGAAGGCGGGTATGAAGTTTTCGAGCGCCAGGCTCGCTATCAGCCCCTCGTAGCCAAGTTCACCCGCTTCATAGGCCTTGGAGCTGCCCAGCCGGAGATCGAGATAAAAATAGAAGAAAATGAACGTAAAGACGGTACCCATGGAGAGGAAGACTTCGGCGATGCGTTTGGGCCATTTGCGCATGAACATAATGGCCAGGGCCTGGATACCACCGAGGTACAGCGCGGTAGCCCAGAGGAAGAAGCTTGCCATGTCTATGGTCTTGACCGGTCCGGAGAGCGCTTGCATGAGTGTATAACCCAACGGCGTCATCAACGAAAAAAGAAACCGTGCCAGAGGTCTATGGCCGTAGCGCGCGAGCAGGGTTGTCTGGACAAGCAGGAACACGATCAATGATACCAGCGCGGCGGAATCCGGTCTGATGATCGGTGGCGTGCTGAAGAGTATCAGGATGTAGAAGAGGACAAACTGGCTGGAATAGAGGAAGAACTCTTCCAGGTAGCGTTTGGGAAGGAATTTCATAAGCTTGAATCATCATACTACACAGACGGGCTCCCTGTCACGCCGGTTCCCCGTCCCGGAACCGTATGAGGAAACCAGTACCGTTGCCTGGTTGGCCCGAGATTTCAAGCTCGCCACCGAGCTGATCGACGAGCAGCCTTACGAGGGTCAGTCCGAGGGAAGAACCACCTTCGGCTGCCTTGTTCGTTGAAAACCCGACGCCGTCATCGGCGGCCCTGAGTTCCAGGTTGCCATCACCCCGTTCGGAGAGCGACACGCGGACCTCGCCGTGCCTGCCATCGGGGTATGCATACTTGAACGCATTGGTGATCAGCTCGTTGATTATGAGGCCGCAGGGAATGGCCGCATTGACGCTCAGGACTATATTCCTGACATCGAGGGACAACTGGATGCGCCCCTCCGCATCATACGCCACCAGGAGCTGGTTAAAAAGCTCGCCCAGATACTGGCTCATGTCCACCTGTGTATAATCCTGCGATTTGTAGAGCTCTTCGTGGGCCAGGGCCATGGCCGAGATGCGGTCCCTGCTGTTCTGGAAGGCCACAAGCGCCTGCTCGGGCGTCTCGATCACTGCCGACTGCAGATTGAGCAGGCTGGAAACGACATTGAGGTTGTTCTTGACCCGGTGGTGCACCTCGCGCAGCAGCACTTCCTTCTCGGCAAGGCTGCGCCTGAGGCGCTCTTCGGTAACCTTGCGTTCGGTAATGTCCAGGTGCGTGCCAACGAGGCGCAGGGCCCGGCTATCCTTGCCGCGGGCGATGCACTTGCCGCGGGCGTAGATCCAGCGCCAGTCACCGTTTTTGGCTTTCATGCGGTATTCGGCGTCTATGAAATCCTTGCTACCCTCTATGCAGGCCTGGTCGGCAGCGAGTGCCCGCTCGAGGTCATCGGGATGCACGAGCTGGCGCCAGGTCTGGCCCGCGGCGGCGAATTCATCCGGTTCATAACCGAGGATATGGTAATACGCGGGATTGTAGTACGCGCGGTCAGTGGCAACATCCAGATCCCAGAGGCCATCGCTGGTGGCTTCCATGCTCAGTTTGAAGCGCTCCTCACTCTTGCGCAAGGCGTCGAGTATGCTGTTGGCCGATACCTGGTCGGAGAGGATCTTGCCTGCGAGTATCGTTGCCAGCGGATACAGGATGATTACCGGCAAGCCGATGCGCTGGAGCGTAGCCATACCGCCCGAATCGGGGATAGTAAACGCTCCAAGGAGCATCGCCACGTGGACGACCAGGCCGAACAGGTACAGCTGCAATCCCGTCGGAGGCTGTTCGATGGGCTTGAACCGGTACCGGGTCGCAAGGCCGATGGCGCTCGAACTGACGACGGTAAGCACGCCCATCACCATGCCGGGACCTCCCAGCAACACACGGTAGGCGATGACAGGAAAGGCTGCGACAGCCACGGCGGCCGGGCCAAAAAACAGCGCGCACAGGCTTATCATGACAGAACGGCCATCGAAGATGAGCCCCGGTCCCAGAACCATTGGTCGCAGCATCCCGAACACGGTGGTCAGACCGAACAGCACACCCTGCATGAGCACCCCGGATCTGGAGGTCCTGGGCAGGCGTTTCTCAATGAATCCTGAAAGTATGCTCAGGGCGACGAGGAGTGTCAGGTTCAGAAGAAGGTCCAGGAAAATCCCGGCACTGGAAACTAACATTTCTCCATAATATGCAGTGTATTGCCATAGCGCAATGGCTAATGTGTGCAGGCATGTCCCTGGCAGTATATTTGAGCATGCATGCAGGTTCCGTGGAGGTTTGCAGATGCGTCAGTCCGGCCCGTGGGAAAAGCCAGCAAGGGGGATACTGCTGGCGGTAATAGTACTGGCAACTTCGTGCCTGGTCAGGAACGCGAACGGCAACATAGGCAACATCGAAGGTATCGATGGTAATGCGGCCCACGCGACCCTGGAGGAACTGTCCGGCGAGCGCTACGCCGGTCGCATCACAGGCAGCGCTGGCAACGCCCTGGCCAGGGGGTACCTCTACGCACGGCTGGAACAAGCCGGATTTGCCGTCAGCACGATTGAATTCAGCGACAGGGTTGCCCTGAATGACGGTAGCGCTGTTCTTGAAATATCGACGAGTGGATCCGCCGGGTCCGTGACCGCATGTGCGTACCGGGTGGACTTTCGCGAGGTGCCGCGCGGGGCATACGACGGGGGCCGCGCTGACGGGCCGGCGTTCGTGCTGCCGGCCCGGGATGCGGAGTTTCCCCGCGGCTCGGTGCTGGTAGTGGCGGCGGCTTTGTACCGGCAGGAGGCGGTGGACGGGTGGGCAGCCGCGGGGGCGGCCGGATTGCTCGTCGAGTTGTCTGAAGGCGATACAAGCCAGCGGCCGCTCTGGGCAGGCCAGCCACCAGGAACGCTGGCTGTCGTCAGGCACGGCATGCCGGTGCTCGCGCTGTCCCGCGAGGCATACGCCCGCATCGCGGCAGCAGTTTCCGCGGGACCCGTCACCGTCAGGATGGCCAGCCCGCTCCGCTTCACCGACGTTACCGGCACCAATTTGCTGGCTGCGTGGAACGGTGATGGTGGCGCGTTCACACCCAGGCTGGTTGTAATGGCGCACTACGACCATGTGGGCACCGATCCGGACGGCTCCCGCTTTCCCGGCGCCCTGGACAATGCCTCGGGTGTCGGACTGGCGCTGTCTCTGGCCGAGGCCTTTGCCAGGGATCGAGTGAGGGCTGATGTCGCCGTGCTTTTTACCGACAGCGAGGAGTCGGGTCTTGCTGGCTCGCATGCCTTTGCGGCCGCACCGCCTTTTCCGCTGACTGGCATCAGCGTGGTGAACATCGACATGGTTGGTTCCCGTGCGGACACCACCTATTCGGTCTACTCGAGCGGCGGACAGGCGAGTGTGCTACTTGGCCTCGACGTGGAAAAGGCGCTCAGGGCAGCTGGAATCAAGGTGAAATCCGAGTACCCGGTGCCCAGCCTGGATCACGATCCACTGGCCCGCGCAGGCGCGGCAGCGGTCTCAGTATGCGAGTACGATACAACCAGATACCACCGTAAAACCGATACCGCCGGCTTCATCGATCCCGCAGAACTGGATGCCGTTGGCGACGCGCTGTACTCATTCATGCGGGCACACCTTGGATTCTGAACGCAAAGGTACCACGGCTTTGATGGAGACGGACTCAGCCTTGCCGGCGGGCGGAGCGGCGGAGCACGAAAGCGGCCGTCAGGCCGGCCACAGGCAGCACGATGGCACCGGAGAACGCCGGTACGACGAACAGCCACTTGAGTGCGGTGCCGGCACTGGCCGCTATGGCAGCTGCCTGCAGGACCGGCCCGGCGGGATCGGCTGCAAGTAGCACAGAAACAGCCGTGTTCTCCAGTACATCGAACAAGGAGCCGCCTAGCGGGACAAGCAGGAACAGGTAGCGCGGCTGGCGCAACGTTCCGGCGAGCAGCCTTAGCCCGTAAGCCCATGCTGCAACGCAGAAGAATCCATACGCCATCGGGAAGGCCAGATCCCAGGTCCAGTGCGCCTGGATGCTGCCCGCCCGCCCGGCCGGGCTGAACAGCGCCGCCTTTTTCACCGCCTGAGCCGGCGTGTAGAACAATTCCGTGTCAAATTCACCGCCTTCGGGGGTACTGGCATCCAGGAGCGCCACCATGGGAGGGAACCCGAAGGCGCCGAAGGCCACAAGCAGGACGGCCGCAAGGCCCACGACCGCTTTTCGTGAGAGTACTGTTCCGAGTCTGTTCATGGCGAACAGTATAAACCGGAAAGAGCGTCGATTCAAACAATCCAGTAGTCGACCTTTAGTTTTAATTATTGAAACGACAATTAAAACTTCACGCCTTCTCGATATGCCAACCGGGTTGTATAGTTAAGTCGGCGGCGGGGAGCTCTGTCCCCCGCGAAAACAAGGGAGAAAAAATGTGCGGAATCGTTTCTCTCGTCTACAAGGACGAGACTCAGAATATGGGTCGCGAGGCGGCTGACCTGCTCAAACGGCTGGAATACCGAGGCTACGACTCCACCGGAGCCTCGTTCATAGACAAGGACCGGAACATCGTGCTGGTCAAGAAAGTTGGCGCGCCCAGCAAGGTAACCGTCGAGTTGAAGATTCCTTCCTACAAGGGCCAGCGCTTCATCGGGCAGGTACGCTGGGCCACCTACGGAGCGGTCAGCGACGCCAACAGCCAGCCGCACCACGTACGCTGCAAGGTGGAAATGGTAGGCGCGCACAACGGCAATATTTCCAACACCGACTCCCTGAAGACCAGCCTGACCGCCCGCGGCCACAGGGTCGTCTCGGACAACGACGGCGAGATCATCGTGCACCTGATAGAGGACCATTACGCGGACAATAAAGCCGCACCCAGGCAGGCGCTGGGTGAAATGCGGCGGGCTTACGAGGCGTCCGGCCTGGCAGCCCCCGTGGCCGACGAGGTGTTGTTGATAATAGACGCGATACGCAAGGCCGAAGAAGAAGCGGACGGTTCCTATGCCGCCGCCATAGCCGATCCCCAGGTTCCGGGCGTGTTCGCCATCAAGTCGGGCTCGTCGCTGTACGCCGGCATGGGCAACGACTCCGACGGCAGCTTCGTCGTGGTTTCCAGCGACCTGACCTCCGTCATCGCCAAGACGCCCATGCTGATCCCGCTGG